>NZ_JBRRBV010000016.1:0-109949 GCF_056756445.1 Stenotrophomonas sp. STEN225
TCGCGGGACACGCCGTAAACCCGTCCCTGGGGGCTCGATGGCGCCATCCATGGCGCCAACGGTCCCGCGAACCCACCCCGCCCGGCCCCTGACAGTTCTTCGGGCACGTTCACCCACGGAAAAGAAAAAGAAGATCGAAAGCAAAAGCAGCCTGGCCGGCTGCATTTTGTAGAGCCGAGCCCACGCTCGGCTGCTTTCAGGTCAGTCCACGAAGCCGAGCGCAGGCTCGGCTCTACACGAGCACGTGCAGCGGGCGACCGGCTTCTGCTGTTCTTTCTTCTTTTCCGTGGGTGGTGCAGGCCACAGCCCTCTATCAGAGGGCGGTCGGGTTGGGGTCGCGGGGGTGTCCGCGGCATGGATGCCGCGGCCAAGCCCCCAGGGAACGGTTCACGGCGTCCATTGCCGCCCACGAGGGGCTGTGCCGTTGGCTGCAGACTACGGCCACCAGCCGTGCCCGAACCGGGCGTAATGATCCGCCGCCCGCTCGAACGGGTTGCGCGCACTCACCCCGCCGCACAGCAGGTACACCGGCAGGTACAGCGGCCCCAGCACCAGGTACTGGTAGACGTGCGCGCGCTCATGGTCGTCCAGCCGGATCAGCGGCTCCGCCCCCCACCCCGCCTGATGCGCATAGGTCCGGCACGGCATGGCCAGATCATGGCCGGTATGCAGGATCACGTTGCCCAGCGTGATCGCGCCGCCGGGCCCCCACGGCCAGCGATCGAACACCAGCGCGCACTCCCGACCGCTCCAGCGCACCGTCGCACCGCCCAGCAGCCCGGCCAGGCCTCCGACCAGGCCGATCAGCGAATTGGGGACGGTCCAGGCTGCACCCAGCACCTGCAAGGCACGCAGCCAGATCGGCCGGACCATGGCAGGACGGTTCAATCGGCCTCGTTGGGAATCAGCAGCCACAGGATCAGATAGACCAGGATGCCGGGAAATGCCGCCGATGCCAGCGACACCAGTACGAAGACCACCCGCAGCAGCGTGGAATTCCAGCCGAAGCGATGCGCGATGCCGCCCATCACCCCGGCGATCATCCGGTCGTTCAGCGAGCGCGACAACGTGCGGGGCGTGGTACTCATGGCGGATCCTCCTGGCAGTGCATAAAGCAGTCGAACAGGACTCGACTCTACACCGCCCCCCTGTCTACGGCGTGCGTTGGCGCAGCGCCTGCAGCCGGGCGCTGAACCATGCGGCCGACGCCTGCTCCGGTTGCCCGGGGCACTGGATGCGGTAGGCCTTGCCGCTCATGCTGCTCTGGGTGGCCGCGCGTTCGATGAACTGCTCGGCGCTGTCCACCAGGTCCTTCTTCAGCAGGTAGTCGTACTTGCGCTGCAGGTGCGCGCGCGCACTGCTGCCGTCGTACCAGCGGCCGTTGCGCTGGAAACGGCACTGGGAGCCGTCCAGGCTGGAGATCAGCTGCGCGATTTCGCCGCGCGCTACGGGGCCCGGGGCCGCAGGGGCCCATGCAGGGGTCAGCAGCAGCGCTGCAACCAGCAGTGATTTGTGCGACAGCATCCTTGGCTCCAGCCCGTCCAGAGCGCCTGAGACTAGCCCTTCCCGTCCCGGGCCTTCAACCAGCCATCAATCGTAGCTGGCACTTCGCGCTGCGCCCGTCCGGACACGTAGATTCCAATATGCCCCCCGCGGAAACTGGACTCGGTGTAGTCCTCCGTGCCCAGGCGCCCCCGCATCGCGCGCGACGCATCCGGTGGCACCAGATGGTCTTGCTCGGCATAGATGTTCAGCACGGGCAGGGTCACCTGCGACAGATCCACGGCTTCCTCGCCGATCCGCACCGTACCGTTCACCAGCGCGTTGTCCTGGTAGAACTGCTTGATGAAGTCGCGGAACGCCTCGCCCGCCAGATCCGGCGAGTCGAAGATCCATTTCTCCATGCGCAGGAAATCCTCCAGCGCGGCCTTGTCATCGAGGATGTCCAGCAGGCCCACGTACTTCTGCACGTTCAGGCGGAACGGCTTGAGCATCAGGTAACTGGCATTCATCAGGTCGGCCGGGATGTTGCCCAGCGTGTCCACCAGCAGGTCCACATCCACCTGCCGCGCCCAGTGCGAGAGCATGTTGTCGGCGGTGTGGAAATCAACGGGCGTCACCATGGTGATCAGCTTGCCCAGCTTCTGCCGGCGCAGCGCCGCATAGCACAGCGCGAACACACCGCCCTGGCAGATGCCGAGCAGGTCCACCGGGCCGCCGCTGCGCGCGCGCAGGGCATCCACCGCGCCCTCGATGTAGCGCAGCAGGTAGTCCTCCAGCGTCTGGAACCGTTCGGATCGATCCGGGTAGCCCCAGTCCAGCACGTACACGTCCTGCCCCAGTGCCAGTAGCTTCTGCACCAGCGAGCGATCGGCCTGCAGGTCAACCATGTAGGGGCGGTTGACCAGTGCGTAGACGATCAGCAGCGGCGTCCGCCGGATCGGTGCCTGTTCGCCGACGAAGCGATAGAGCACCACCTTGCCATCACGCCAGACTTCCTCGCGGGCGGTCACCCCGTAATCGACATCTTCCACCTGTGGCAGCAGCTTCAGCCCTTCCATCAGCTTGCGCTGCATGGCCAGGGTCTCCTGCATCAGGTCATCGGCATTGAAGCCCAGAGGTCCCTTCATCGGTCATGTTTTCCGCGAGGAAGTACGGGATGTCGCCTTCCTGGCTGGCGCACGCTTTGCAGCAGCCTTCTTGACTGCAGCCTTCTTGACTGCCGCCTTCGGCGTTGGCGCCGCCTTCTTCGCGGCCGCCCTGCGAGTGCCAGGCTTCACCCTGGCCGGGGCCGGCTGTGCGGCCGGATCCACCGTCGCCGTACCCGCCAGCACCGTCACCTGCGCCTGCAGGCGACGCAGGCTGCGCTCCAGCTCGGCAATGCGACGGTGCGCGGCATCCATTTCGGAACGAGTCGGCAGGCCGATCCGCTCGCTTACCTGCTCCACTTCGCGCTGCAACCCAGCGCGCAGGCGCATCTGTGCGTTGCCGAGGTCGGCATAGACCTGCTGGAACGGCTCGGACAGGGCCACCTTGGCGTAAGCCTCTTCGGCCGCCTCGATCCACAGGTCGAACATCGCACGCGCGCTGGTCAACTGGCTGCCGGGCTGCTCATGCTGGGCCAGCCGCTGCTCGAACAGCTCGAAGGCCTCGTCCAGCGCCTGCCGGATCTGTTCGACATAGGCGCGTGACTGCTGCTGGTAATCCTCCTGCGCGCGCAGCAGGGCCTGCCAGCGCGCCTGGTGTTCACGGCCGGGACCGAAGGCGGGGCTCTGCAGCCACGGGCCCGCCTGCAGCTGCCATTGCTGCAGCCAGTTGGCGAACTCCGGCAACGAACCGCCGGCCTGGGTGCTGCCGCGCGCGCCCTGCAGCATCCATTGCAGCAGGCCATCCCCCTGGCCCTGCACTGCCTCGCGCCAGGCCTGTGCCACTTCTGCGCTGCTGGCATCGCGACCGGCGAAGCGGCTGGCGACCTCCTGCATCGTGCCGTACCAGCTGCCCGCCTGCTCGCGGAACCGGCGCACCGCGTCCTCCGGCGCACCCGGCCCCTGCTCGGGCAGCATCTGGCTCCAGCCGTCAAACAGGCGCTGCCAGCTGCCGGCATCGCCGCTGCCCGGCGCACCGGCGGCGGAGGCATGGCGCAGGGCATCGCCCCAAGCCCCGAAATACTGCCGGGCCAGAGTCTCGAAATCGCTGCTGCCGGCGTCATGGGCCGAACTGGTCATCGCAGGCCTCCGCAGGATGCCGTCATGGCTTGGGAATACGCAGGGTCTTGCTGATCATCAGCGACCCGGACAGGGCGAACAGCAGCACCATCGGATGCAACTGCCACGGACCCAGCTGCCATTGGCCAAGCCAGATGTCCGGGCCGATCGCGTCGGTACCCGCCGCGATCGCCAGCACGATCACCAGCACCAGGCTGGTCGGGATCGGGGTGCCCTCGAAAAACTTCACCTTGCCCTCGTCGCCGGCCAGCGCCTCGGCAGTCACGTTGTAGCGGGCAAGGCGGCTGACGCCACAGCAGACGAAGTAGCTCAGCACCAGCCAGTCCCACCCGCCCTGCATGCCACAGGCATAGGCCAGCGCGGCCGGGGCCACGCCGAAGGAGATCACGTCGGACAGCGAATCCAGCTCGCGGCCCAGCGTCGAACTGGATTTGCGCCAGCGCGCGATGCGGCCGTCCAGCGCGTCGAAGATGAAGGCCAGCGGGATCAACGCCATGCCGAACAGCAGGTAGCCACGCTCGCCATCCTGCAGGAAGCGCATGGCGGCGAACACCGCGCCGGTGCCGCAGAAGGCGTTGGCCAGGGTGAACCAGTCCGCCAGCTGGAACTCGCGCAGCATCGAGAAGTGACGTTTCATGAAGTCTCACGGGGCATCAAGGGCCACAGGTTACCGCGAGCGCAGCCGCTGGCGACAGCACGGCCCGCGTTCCCCCTTCACCGGTCGCTCACGCATCGTCACCAGCGGTGAATTTTTCGCCACCCATCTTGACAGCCTAGGGGGGTGGCGCCTGTCGAGGCTTATCCACAAAGTTGCCCACGCGTAATCCACACCCCCTGTGGACAACCCGTTCTCACCGACTGCGACGGTGGACATTTGCTCATCACTTCTGGCGGGGTTTCCGCCCTTCCCAAGCCGGCTCTCTGGCGCTATGGTCAGCGGCGGACCCGCCGTCGCCACGTCCTGATCCCCTCACCGGACGATGCCGATGCTGGACGCAGCCACCCTGGCCGCTCAACTGCGGATGCCCCATGGCGACCACGCCCTGGACGTGGCCGACGCGATGAACCGCAGCAATGGCGGGCTCAACCAGGCCGCCATCCGCCTGCTCGCGACCGCTGCAGGCGAGAGCGTGCTGGAAATCGGCCCGGGCAATGGCGCGTTCGCGCCCCTGCTGCTGCAAGCGGCCAACAGCCGCTACCTCGGTATCGAACTGTCCACCGCCATGGTTGCGGCCGGCAACCAGCGACTGGCCTCGACCGGCCTGGGTGATCGCGCGGAACTGCGCCATGGCGACGCCCACGCCCTGCCCGTCACCGATGCCTGCGTGGACGCGGCGCTGAGCGTAAACACCCTCTACTTCTGGCCGAACCTGGCGCCGGTGCTGGACGAACTGGCGCGGGTGCTGCGCCCTGGCGGCCGCCTGTGCCTGGCGTTCGGCGATGCCACTTTCATGCGCGGTCTGCCGTTTGCCTCGACCTTCCACCTGCACGAACTGGAGGCGGTGGAACGCGCGCTGCGGATCTCGGGCTTCCGTGTTTCGGCCTGGCGGGCACACCGTGAAACCGCGGAAGGCAACGATGGCCAGCAGCGCGAGAAGCACTTCCATCTGCTGCTGGCGCACCGGCAGTGATCGTTTTCCGTCGGGGATGGCCCGGCGCTACCTCAAGGATGCCGGCCCGGTAGCGCCGGGCCATGCCCGGCGAGCGCAGCGGCCAGGCGCTCAGCCGGCAATCCGGCGCCGCCAACCGGCGAAGCAGAACAGCTGCAGCACCAGCATCATCACCAGTCCCAGCGGCCAGGCCCACCACAGTCCCGCCAGGCCATGCCGCGCATGCAGCCAGGCCGCCAGCGGCAGTTCCAGCAGCACGATGGCCGCCATTCCGAGCAGCGCCGGCCACACGACCGTGCCGCTGCCGCGCATCACGCCCACCAGCACCGAGGCGCCGCCCATTGCCAGCACGCCCCAGGCCACCGTGCGCAGCTGCTCTGTCGCCAGCGCGCGTACGTCCGGTGCGTCCAGGATCAGGCCGACCAGCCACGGTGCCGACAGCATCACCAGCCCCACCACCGCAGCCAGCAGCCCGCCCCCCAGCCAAGCACCGGTGCGGGCGATCGCAGGCAGCCGCGCCACGCGCCCTGCGCCCATCGCGTGCGCAGCCAGTACAGTGGCGGTGATGCCCAGCGACATCGCCGGCAGCTGCACCCAGCTCATCAGCTGGTTGACCGCGCCATAGGCGGCGGTCGCCAGGTAACCGTGCCGGTTGATCCAGCCCAGCAGTACGATTTCGGCAACGGCCAGGCTGAGCATCTGCAGCGACGACGGCACCCCGATCCGCAACATTGATCGCGCCGTGCCCGCATCCACGCGCACCGCACGCAGCAGATTACGGTCGGGTGCCAGCGGATGCCCCTGTCGGCGCCAGCGCCACGACAGCCAGGCCAACGCCAGCGTGGAAGCCAGCACCGCGGAGAATGCGGCGCTGGCTGCTCCCATCCTCGGCAGGCCTGCAGCACCGACGATCAGCAAGGGTGTACACAGCAGGCCGATCAAGGTGGCGATCAGCAACGCGTGCAGCGGCGACATCGCATCGCCCACCGCGCGGCTGACCGACGTTGCCAGCCAGAGCAGGAAGATCACCGGCACGCCGCTCAGCATGATGCGCGCGTAGGCGATGGCCTCACCCAGGATCGGCGCCGGTGTGCCGAGCGCCTGCAGCAGCTGCGGTGCGAACAGGTTGCCGACCACCATCACCAGCAACGACACCGCCAGCATCAGCGCGACCGCCGTTCCGGCGACCCGCCGCACCCGCACCACATCACCGCACCCCCACGCCTGCCCGATCAGCACCGTGGCGCCCGTGGCCAGGCCCATCGCCAGGGCCAGCAACAGGAAGAACATCGGAAACACCGCCGCCGCTGCGGCCACCGCATGTGCACCGAGCAGGTGGCCGAGGTAGATGTTGTCGAGCGTCCCGGAGGCCAGCTGCAGAGCGTTGGTCAACAGCATCGGCAGCAACAACCCGAGATAGGCGCGCCACAGGGGGGGCGACACAGGCGCTGCGGACAGTGATGGGGGATTCATGGGCATTCCATGGGCAAAGCGTTGCCCTGCCCGGCCAAGGGGCCAGCAGGAGACGCAGGTGGGAGGAGTAACGGCCCGCGGTCAGCGCGGCCGCTTGCATGTGCGGGGCGGCAGGTCAGTCGTCGGTGCTGCCGGCAGGTTCGTCGAAGGCCAGACGCAAAGCGTGGCTGCGTACGTCGACAGGCCAGCTTTCCAGCACAGCCTGCAGGCGCGCGCGGTCGTGCGCGAACAGCGCACGCGTGGCTTCCTCGAAGCCGGGCAGATCGCCGCCGATGGTCTGCAGGAAGTGATACGCGCGCTCGGCGTTGCGGCGCTGCCGGTCCAGATCGGCACCGGCCCGGCTGGCCGCTTCCACCAGCCGCCGCAGCGCCACCGAGGCGCCGCCCGGCTGTCCGGCCAACCAGGTCCAATGACGCGGCAGCAGCGTGACCTCGCGCGCGACCACACCCAGTTTCGGTCGCCCGCGCCCGCGCGCCACCACCGGCTCATCGGTGGCCGCCGTCTGCACATCGGCGTCCGCGCGTGATGCCGGGAAGGCCTGGGCGATACGCACCAGCAGCTGCGCGACGCTGCCACGCGTGTCGAAATCCCGGGTCAGGCCGGTGGCGTTGTCGAACACCAGCAGCGGGCCGGCAGCCGCATCGGCACGCAGCTGCCTGAGCGCCAGCGCGGCGACGTCCGGCGTACCGGAAGCGACAAGTCGATGACCGTCGAAGCAGCTGAACGGCGGAAGGGGAGCATTGGACATGGCACGGGCACCGGGGCGATGCGGAAATATTACCCGGGCAATTTTATGGCGTCAATATCACCCGGGTATTAATCCGCACTGCCTCGACGCGGCTCACAGCCGGCTGAACGACCAGCTCTGCATGCGTCCGTCCTTGTACGGCATCACCCCGTGGAATGGACGCGGATCCGCATCGAACACCAGCGGCAGGAAATTGCGGTCGCCCTCCCACATCGGCAGCGTGTCGAGCTTGTCCAGGTCCACCCACTCCAGCGTGCCCTCATGGTTGCCGCCATGCGGGCTGCCTTCAAAGCCGTCGATCACGAACACGAACCCGAACCAGTCCTCACCGTGCTTGCCGAAACCCGGCCAGCTGATGGTACCGCGCAGACGCATCGAGGTACACGCGATGCCGGCTTCCTCTGCGATTTCGCGGCGCATGCCGGCTGCCACGTCCTCGCTCGGCTCGATCTTGCCCCCCAGGCCGTTGTACTTGCCCAGATGGTGGTCGCCGGGGCGGGTATTGCGATGGATCATCAGCACCTGGCGCCCGTCGGGCGAAAGCACATAGCCCAGGGTGGCGACGATCGGGGTATACGGCATGGCGGCATCCGGCGGCAGGTCAGCCCCGGATTATGGCCGATCAGCGCACCAGCGACAGGCGACGCTCGCCATCGGCTGCCGCGCTGCCGTCCGGATCGCGGCGCAGGGTGGCCACGCCATGGCCACGCTCGGCCAGGTATTCCAGCCACTTGCCGAGGAAGGTGTTCATCCGCATGCGGTGGCTGATCAGTTCGGCCGGCGGCGGATACAGACCCATGGTGTCCTGCCAGCGGCGGCCGACGTAGCAATGGGTGGTTTCAGCCTGGCGTGCGTCGCGGTACAGGCGCACATAGGCCGACGGGTCCGGCTCGCCGGTCACCGGGTCGGCCAGGTCGTAGGTCAGGCGCAGTTCGACGGTGTAGCGATGGCACTCGATCACGTCCAGGCGTACATCCAGGCCATCACCCACCGAAGAGATGTAGCTGCCCGCAACCAGCTCGGCCGGTGCGAACAGGCGCACCAGGTGCCGGTAGTTTTCCGCATACAGGCCCATGAGCCAGCTCAGCCGGCTCAGGCGGGGAATGCGTTCGGTGCGGGGCAAGGCTCGGGCCATGGGTCGATCCTACACGTTGGTGGTTCAACGTGGGGGCGGTTCAAGCCACAGCCAACCCACCGGCCGCGATCGTCCGTGTGCAGCCACGCGCCGACGGGTAGCGGCGGGCCATGCCCGGCGAGCACGCAGCGCAGCCGTCAAGCGTCGCCTGGGATGGCCGGCGCCGCCGGGAGAGGATCAGTACATTTCGCGCTGCAGCCCCAGCGTGCCCAGCACCTTGCTGGAGATTTCCTCGATGGAGGTGTGCGTGGTGCTCAGGGTCGGAATCCTCTCCATGCGGAACATGGTCTCGGCCGCCGCCACTTCGCGCCGGCAGGTTTCCAGATTGGCGTAGCGTGAGTTCGGCCGGCGCTCCTGGCGGATCTGCTGCAGCCTGTCCGGGTCGATGGTCAGGCCGAACAGCTTCCGCCGGTAGTTGCGCAGCCGCGCAGGCAGGCGGTCGCTTTCCAGGTCTTCATCGGTCAGCGGATAGTTGGCTGCGCGCACCCCGTAGTGCAGGGCCAGGTAGATGCAGGTCGGGGTCTTGCCGGCCCGCGACACCGCCACCAGGATCACGTCGGCATCGTCGTAGTTCACCGCGATGCCGTCGTCGTGGGTCAAGGCGAAGTTCATCGCATTGATGCGGCGGTGGTAGGTGTCGAAATCGACCATGCCGTGGGCCTGGCCGACCCGGGCCAGGCGCGGGCTGGACAGTTCCCGCTCCAGCGGCTCGATGAACGGCGCGAACACGTCCAGCATCAGCGCCCCGCTGTCTGCCAGGATCAGGCTCAGGCTCTGGTCCACGCAGGAGTTCACCACGATCGGCCGGACCTGGTAGCGCTCCCCCGCCGCCTGGATCCGGGCGCAGGCTTCACGGGCCTTTTCGGGGTCATCGACGAACGACATGCGATCGGTAATGAAGCTGAACCCGGAGAACTGGGTCAGCAGGCTATGTCCAATGGTTTCAGCGGTGATACCGGTTCCATCGGAAACATAGAACACCGGGCGGATGGTCGACATGCGCGCTTTTACCCCCTACGAAGCCTAAAAAGGCCGCCAGCACAAGCTTGTGCCGACGGTACTCTGCCCGGCATCATATCGGCTTCTTCCTACGGACGCGGCCATTACAGCCCGCCTCGGGCGATGGCCAAACGGAGCATCGCGCTTGAACGAGAACATCCTGTGGTTGCACGAACTGCGTCTGGCCGACCTGGCCCGCGTAGGCGGCAAGAATTCGTCGCTGGGCGAGATGATCGGCAATCTGGCCGGTCTGGGCGTGTCGGTGCCAGGCGGTTATGCCACCACCGCTGAAGCCTTCAAGGACTTCATCGCGCACAACGATCTGTCCAAGCGCATCTTCGACAAGCTGGCCACGCTGGACGTCGAGGACGTTACCGCGCTGACCGCGGCCGGCAAGGAAATCCGTGGCTGGGTCATCGACGCTCCACTGCAGCCGCAGCTGGACCAGGACATCCGGACCGCGTACGCCAAGCTGAGCGCCGAGAACGGCGGCGGCGACGTGGCCGTGGCGGTGCGCTCTTCGGCCACCGCCGAAGACCTGCCGGATGCCTCGTTTGCCGGCCAGCAGGAAACCTTCCTCAACGTCACCGGTGCCGACGATGTCGTGCACAAGGTCAAGGAAGTGTTCGCTTCGCTGTACAACGACCGCGCCATCGCCTACCGCGTACACCACGGCTTCAAGCATGAGGACGTGTTCCTGTCCGCCGGCGTGCAGCTGATGGTGCGCTCGGGCGTGGGTTCCTCCGGCGTGCTGTTCACCCTGGATACCGAATCGGGCTTCCGCGACGTGGTGTTCGTCACCTCGTCCTTCGGCCTGGGCGAAATGGTCGTGCAGGGCGCGGTCAACCCGGACGAGTACTACGTCTACAAGCCCACCCTGCAGGCCGGCAAGCCGGCGATCCTGCGCCGCTCGCTCGGCAGCAAGGCGATCCGCATGGTTTACTCGGACGTTCCCGGCGAGCGCGTCAGGATCGAGGACACTCCGGCCGAACTGCGCAACACCTTCTCGATCAGCGACGAGGACGTGCAGGAACTGGCCAAGCAGGCGCTGGTGATCGAAAAGCACTACGGCCGCCCGATGGATATCGAGTGGGCCAAGGACGGTGTCAGCGGCAAGCTGTTCATCGTGCAGGCGCGCCCGGAGACGGTGAAGTCGCGCAGCCACGCCACCCAGATCGAGCGCTTCGCGCTGACCGAAAAGGGCGGCAACGTGCTGGCTGAAGGCCGTGCCGTGGGCGCCAAGATCGGTTCGGGCGTGGCCCGCGTGGTGAAGACGCTGGACGACATGAACCGCGTGCAGCCGGGCGACGTGCTGATTGCCGACATGACCGATCCCGATTGGGAGCCGGTGATGAAGCGCGCTTCGGCCATCGTCACCAACCGCGGTGGCCGTACCTGCCACGCCGCGATCATCGCCCGCGAGCTGGGCGTACCGGCCGTGGTCGGCTCGGGCAACGCCACCAAGGTCATCGAAGACGGCCAGCTGGTCACCGTCAGCTGCGCTGAAGGCGATACCGGCTTCATCTACGAAGGCAAGCTCGGCTTTGAGCGCACCACCACCGATCTGGGCAACATGCCGCCGGCTCCGTTGAAGATCATGATGAACGTGGCCAACCCGGAACGTGCCTTCGACTTCGGCCAGCTGCCGAACGCCGGCATCGGCCTGGCGCGCCTGGAAATGATCATCGCCAGCCACATCGGCATCCATCCGAACGCGCTGCTGGAGTACGACCGCCAGGACGCGGCAACGAAGAAGAAGATCGACGAGAAGATCGCCGGCTACGGTGACCCGGTCAGCTTCTACGTGGACCGACTGGCCGAGGGCATCGCCACCCTCACCGCGTCGGTCGCGCCGAACCCGGTGATCGTGCGCCTGTCGGACTTCAAGTCCAACGAGTACGCCAACCTGATCGGCGGCAGCAACTACGAGCCGCACGAAGAGAACCCGATGATCGGCTTCCGCGGCGCCAGCCGTTATGTCGATCCGAGCTTCTCGGCTGCCTTCGCGCTGGAGTGCAAGGCCGTGCTGCGCGTGCGCAACGAAATGGGCCTGGACAACCTCTGGGTCATGATTCCGTTCGTGCGCACGCTGGAAGAAGGCCGCAAGGTGGTGGAAGTCCTCGCCCAGAACGGCCTGAAGCAGGGCGAGAACGGCCTGAAGATCATCATGATGTGCGAAGTGCCGTCCAACGCACTGCTCGCCGATGAGTTCCTGGAGATCTTCGACGGCTTCTCGATCGGCTCCAACGACCTGACCCAGCTCACCCTGGGCCTGGACCGCGACTCGTCGATCGTCGCCCATCTGTTCGACGAACGTAACCCGGCAGTGAAGAAGCTGCTGTCGATGGCGATCAAGTCGGCACGGGCCAAGGGCAAGTACGTCGGCATCTGTGGCCAAGGCCCGTCCGATCACCCGGACCTGGCCGAATGGCTGATGCAGGAAGGCATTGAATCGGTGTCGCTGAACCCGGACACCGTGGTCGATACCTGGCTGCGCCTGGCCAAGCTGAAGGCCAGCGCATGATGCGTTGAAGGCTGCAGGCTGACGTCGTTTTCATCGACGTCCGCCCATACTGCTGCTGCATGCAAGCCCCGCCTCTGCGGGGCTTGCTGTTTCTGGCGTGCGCGCACGCCCTGCCCTGCCCTGGGCAACTCCCTTTCGCAGCAGAGGACCACCCGCATGATCGCCGCCGCACCCGCTACGCCCGCCACGTCATCCTGGTTCCACACCTTGGACTGGGAGCGACTGGTGGAAACCTATGGCGTGCCACTGCTGGCCGCCATCGTGGTGCTGCTGGTCGGCCTGTGGGTGGCACGCCGCCTGTCCAACGCGATGCCGCGCGCGACCGCGCGCATGGGCGTGGACCCGATGCTGGGCAGTTTCCTGCGCAACGTGGTCTACGCCGCATCGCTGGTGATCGTGGTGGTGCTGGCCATCGGCACGCTGGGCGTGCAGATCACCCCGCTGCTGGCCGTGCTTGGTACCGCAGGCCTGGCCGTCGGCCTGGCGCTGAAGGATTCGCTGTCCAACATCGCTTCAGGCGTGATGCTGGTGACCCTGCGCCCGTTCCGCGTGGGCGACGTGGTGACGGTCGCCGGCCAGACCGGCACGGTACGCGAAGTGCGCATTTTCCAGACCGTCATCACCGGCGCTGACAACCAGCACACCACCATTCCGAACACCCTGATCACCGCGGCGCCGATCATCAACCTCACGGCCGAACCGACCCGTCGCGTCGAGCTGGTGGTCGGCATCGGCTACGACGACGACATCCAGCTGGCGCGCGATACCGCCCTCGCGCTGATGAAGGCCGACCCGCGCGTACTACAGACGCCGGTGCCGGATGTAGTGGTCTACGAGCTGGGCGCGCACGCGATCAATCTGGGCATCCGCTGCTATGTGAAGTCGGCCGACTGGTTCGGCACGAAGGTGACGCTGCTCGAGCAGATCAAGCTGGGCTACGACAAGGCTGGTATCAACATTCCTTACCCGCAGCAGGACATGCATCTGTACCTGCACGGCAAGGACGGTGGCGTGGTCGAGGCCGACGCGCTGGTGCGCGACACGCCCTGACCGCCGCGCCTCATCCCGCGCTGCGCGCTCGCCGGGCATGGCCCGGCGCTACCTGCTCGACCGGCCGGCACGGGTAGCGCCGGGCCCTGCCCGGCGGATGCGGAATCAGGCAGCGACGCTCTCTTCCAGCGTCGGGTAATCGGTGAAGCCCACCGCCCCGCCTCCGAAGAACGTCGCGCGGTCCGGCAGGTTCAGTTCCGAACCTTGGCGCAGCCGCTCCGGCAGGTCCGGGTTGGCGATGAAGGGCCGGCCGAAACCAATCAGGTCGGCCCAGCCTTCGGCCAGTGCCTGCTCGGCGCGCTCGGCGGTGTACTTGCCGGCGTAGATCAGTGTTCCCGGATAGACCATGCGCAGCGCCTGCTTGAATGCCAGCGGCATCGGTGGTGCGTCGTCCCAGTCGGCTTCGGCGATGTGCAGGTAGCCCACGCCCAGCCCACCCAGCAGATGCGCGGCCGCCAGATAGGTGGCCTGCGGCGTATCGTCCACCGCCCCCTGCAGCGTGGTCAGCGGCGCCAGGCGCACCCCCACCCGGTCGCCACCCGCCACCTCAACCACCGCCCGCGTCACCTCACGCAGGAAGCGCAGCCGGTTCTGCAGCGCGCCACCATAGCCATCGGTGCGCTGGTTGGCCTGCGAATCGATGAACTGGTTGATGAGATAGCCATTGGCCCCATGCAGCTCGACCCCGTCGAAGCCCGCCGCCAGGGCATTGCGTGCCGCCTGCGCGTAGTCCTCGACGATGCCAGGAATCTCGTCCTCGCGCAGGGCGCGCGGCATCGAGTGCTGGATCATCTCGCCGACGCCTGCCTCCGGGCCGGCACCGGTCGGATCAACGAATACCTTCACGCCTTCGGCCAGCAGTGCCGACGACGACACCGGCGCCTCACCGTTCGGCTGCAGGGCAATATGCGAAACGCGGCCCACGTGCCACAGCTGCGCATAGATGCGTCCGCCCGCCGCGTGTACCGCATCGGTGACCTGGCGCCACCCCTGTACCTGTTGCGGACTGTGGATGCCCGGGGTCCAGGCATAACCCTGGCCCTGCGGGCTGATCTGGGTGCCTTCGCTGATGATCAGGCCGGCGCCGGCACGTTGCGCGTAGTACGCCGCCATTTCGGCGGTGGCAACATTACCGTGGGCCGCACGCGAACGGGTCATCGGCGGCATCACGATGCGGTTGGGCAGAGTCAGTGCGCCCAGGCGGTGGGGAGTGAACAGCATGTCGGCCATCTCTTGCGGGGGAGTGCCGCAAAGAATGGGGATGGCGCCCGCCGGGCAACAGGTACGGACTGGCAAAACAGTTGTTCCACCGGGGCAATGATAGTCTCGCCCGGGGTCAGATCCCTTTGCACGGCAGAGGGATCTGACCCCGACACCGGTTAGAGCGTCGGCTCGATCAGGGCGCCGCCATGCGCCACGCGGTCATAGCAGGTGCGCACTACATCCTCACCGTACTTGCGCTCCAGCCGGCGCACGATGAAATGCCCGCGTGCCATGTCCTGGTAGTAGTCGGTGAACATGGTGTTGAGCGTGGCGCCGGCGGCAGCACCCACGATGGGGACCGCCTGCGCGGCGAACTTCTCGGTCACCACCACACCGAAACGCGCGGCGACCTTCTCCACCAGCTTGGCCAACAGCTTGCCGGCCTCCTTCGGGGCCACGCCCAGGGTGAGGTCGCGGCCGGTCACCACGCGGCCGGCCAGCTCGGCCGACAGGTGGCGCATCACATCGGTGGTGAAGCCGCGGGCCAGGTAGTAGCCGGTCTCGCTGGCGTCGTCGCGCGGCGAATTGCCGCCCAGCGCGAACACTTCCAGACAGGCCTGGCGTGTGCTGAACTCGGACAGGTCGAAGCCTTCGCTGCGCGCCACATCGGCCACGGCGCGCATCATGATGGTGGTCGACACCGGCAGTTCGATGAACAACGCGGCAAAACCGAAGGCACCGCCGACCGCGCCGGAGGTTGCGGCAGCCACCTTGTGCCAGCGGGTGGATGCGCCCTTGCCGGGTGAATTGTCCATGCTCCACAGCGCCGCCTGCGCGGATTTCGACAGCGCCGCCTGCACCGCGCCGTGGATGCGGCTGGACACCGACGTCGGCAGGGCCTTCACTGCGAACTCCAGCGGCGTGCCGACCAGGTTGGCCATGCGCGCGGTCAGGGTCGGCGCCTCCAGCAGTGCCACCGCCCGCTGCAGGTCGGACCAGTCGCGGGCGTCGTGGGCGATATCGCGCGGCAGCAGGATCGGCTCGTTCATGGGCCGATAGTAGCGCCACGCGGTTGAACGATGGGTAGCGCCGGGCCATGCCCGGCGTCGTCGTTCAGGCAGTCGGCAACCCTGAAAGCGCGCCCATGAACCGGCGATAGTGGCGCAGCTCGTTGATCGAATCATGCACGTCGCTGAGTGCGGTATGGCTGCTGTTCTTGCCGACGCCAGCGGCCACGCCCGGCGCCCAGCGCCTGGCCAGTTCCTTCACCGTGGACACATCCAGGTTGCGGTAGTGGAAGTACTTCTCCAGGCGCGGCATCTGCCGGTGCAGGAAGCGGCGATCCTGGCAGATCGAATTGCCGCACATCGGCGACAGGCCAGCCGGAATCCACTCCGCCAGGAAATTCACCGTCTGCGCCTCGGCCTGGGCAAGGGTCACGCTGCTGTCCAGAACGCGCTGCCACAGGCCGGAACGACGATGCTGGTTGCGGTTCCACTCGTCCATCGCCTCCAGCGTCTCCAGCGGATGATGGATGGCGAATTCCGGTCCTTCGGCCAGCACGTTGAGCTGGGCATCGGTCACTACGGTGGCGATCTCGATGATCGAATCGTTGTCGGTATCCAACCCGGTCATTTCCAGGTCGATCCAGATCAATCGCTCGTTGGCCGCGCCGTTCTCCACCATCGTGTCGTCTCGCTGCAGGGCTGGCCCGCGGGCCGCCGGAAAAGGAAAGGGGCGCCCATCATACCCTTTCGCTGCTCAACCCTCGTCCGCAGGGCCTTCCAGCAGCAGGGGCGGCTTGCCGCGCTTGGCGCGGAAATAGTTGGTCAGCCGCGTGCTTGCCTCCTTGGCCAGCACCCCGCCGTGGATCTCCACGCGGTGGTTGTGGCGCGCGTCGCCCAGCAGGTCGAACACGCTGCCACAGGCACCGGTCTTCGGGTCGCTGGCACCGTAGACCAGCCGCGACACGCGCGCATGCACGATTGCCATCGCGCACATCGCGCAGGGCTCCAGCGTCACGTACAGCGTGCTGCCCAACAGTCGATGGTTGGCCAGCGCCTTGCCGCCGGCACGCATCGCCACGATCTCGGCGTGCGCGCTGGGATCGTGCGAAGCGATATTGAGGTTCCAGCCCTCACCCAGCAGCTGGCCGTCGGCACCGACCAGCACCGCACCGACCGGGATCTCGTCGAACTCGCGCTGCGCGCGTTCGGCCAGCGCCAACGCATGGCGCATCCACTGTTCGTCGGCGTCGTGCACCGGTACACCCGGGGCGTCGGTCATGGCGGTTTCCGTGAGGCGGCGGAGCTCAGGCGCACAGTGTAACGCCGGGCTGCGCAGCGGATGCCAGAATGACGTCATACTGTGCTGCCTGCCCGCTTCACGTTCCCGCCCATGACCACCCTGCGCCCCTCGCGCGCCGATGACGGTGCCGCACTCGTCGACCTGTGGCGCCGCGCCGTCGACGCCACCCATGACTTCCTCAGCCCTGAAGACCGCCTGGCCATCGATGCCGAAGTGGCTGGTTTCCTGCCCCAGGCGCCGACCACCGTGGCCGTGGATGCAGATGATCGTCCTCTGGGCTTCATGTTGATCGACGGGACGCATCTGGAAGCCTTGTTCATCGACCCGGACGTGCGCGGCACCGGCATCGGCCGCCAGCTGCTGCAGCACGCACTGGCCCTGCATCCGCAGCTGAGCACCGACGTCAATGCGCAGAATGCGCAGGCAGTGGGGTTCTACCTGCGCATGGGCTTCATCGAGACCGGCCGCTCAGCGCTGGATTCGCAGGGCCGTCCGTATCCGCTGATCCACCTTCGGCACGCGGGCTGAACGCCGGCGATCAGGCGGTCGCTTCGAACGCCTGGGAGTAGCGCACCTCTCCCTGCGCCAGTGGCGGCTGCAGGCACAGCGCCTGGAAATACTCGGCAGGAACGCCCGGCAGCACCAGCCCCGGCTCGGCGCGGAAGCCGAAACGACCGTAGTACGCCGGCTCGCCCAGCAACACGCAGCCTCGCGCGTGCTGCTGGCGAAGGGCCTCGATGGCCGCGCGCATCAATGCGGCACCGATGCCCTGCCCCTGTCGCTCCGGCAGCACCGAGATCGGGCCCAGGCCGTACCAGCCGCTGCTGCCGTCGCTGACGGACACCGGCGAAACAGCGACGTGGCCGATGACTTCTCCGGCCGCGTCGGCCACCAGCGAGATGCTCAGCTCGCCGCGCTCGCGCAGCGCATCAACGATGTACTGCTCGGTGTGACTGCTGTGTCCGGCCGTGGCGAAAGCGGCGGTGGTCAGGGCATGGATGGCGGCGATGTCGGCCGGCGTTTCAGTACGGATGGAAAGTGTCATGGAGCACCTTGAGCTAGGCCACGCACCGGCCCGGAGACCGCCGCGACAGGGAACGAAGGGTGTAACAACCGTGCATCCGCGATTGTCCAACCGCGGAGGTCTCGCGGAAGACAGCGATGCAGCGGCCTGGGCAGGCACCCGCACGGTGCTCTGCTCCGCTATGGAGATGTTCATGGAAATGGAGATCCCGTCAACATGCGGTGCGCAGCACTACCACTGGCCGGACGCTGATTCTTGGCAGCCGGCGATGACCCCTGTTGCGGTGCAGCAGTACAATAGCCTGCTCCCCCGCCCCCTGCGCCCCCGCATGAGCCCCAATTCCTCCCTGGCCGCGCAGCTGACGCCCCGCCAGCGCACCCTGATCATCCTCGCCCTGTCGCTCGGCGGCTTTGCCATCGGTACCAGCGAGTTCGCCAGCATGGGCCTGATGCTGGAAATCAGTCGTGGCCTGTCGATCACCGAAACACAGGTCGGCCATCTCATCAGCGCCTACGCCATCGGCGTGGTGGTCGGTGCACCGGTCCTGGCGTTCGTCGGCGCCAGCTTCCCACGCCGTCGCCTGCTGCTGGCGCTGATGGGCTTCTATGCAGTCGGCAATCTGGCCAGCGCGCTGGCACCGAACTACGCCACCATGCTCATCGCGCGCTTCGTCGCGGGCCTTCCGCATGGCGCTTACTTTGGCGTGGCGATGCTGGTAGCGGCGGCGATCAGCCCGGCCGGCCAGCGCGGCCAGGCGATGTCGCGCGTGCTGCTCGGCCTGTCCATCGCCATCCTGATCGGCAACCCGCTCACCACCTGGCTGGGCCAGCAACTGAGCTGGCGTACGGCGTTTGCGCTGGTCACCCTGCTGGCCATTGCCACCGTTGCGATGATCGCGCGCTTCCTGCTGCCCGACCCGGAGGAGGTGCGCACCTCGCCGATGCGCGAGCTGCGCGCCTTCAACACCACGCAGGTATGGCTGGCACTGGCCATCGGTGCGGTCGGATTCGCCGGCATGTTCTGTGTGTTCACCTATCTTGCGCCGACCCTGGTGCAGGTGACCGGGGTTGCCGAATCGTGGATGCCGCTCGCCGTGGGTGTGTTCGGCATCGGCGCCATCATCGGCAACATCGCCGGCGGCTGGCTGGTGGACAGATTCCACTTCAAGGCCGCCGCGCTGGTACTGGCGTGGTCGATCGTGATGCTGCTGCTGTATCCGCTGGCTGCGCAGTCGGTGTGGACCATCGGCCCGATGATCATCACCGTGGGCACCATGGGTGCGCTCGCCGCCGTGCTGCAGACCCGCCTGATGGATGTGGCGGGGGAAGCGCAGACGCTGGCTGCGGCCTCCAACCATGCCGCGTTCAACACCGCCAACGCGCTGGGGCCGTGGCTGGGTGGCATGGCCATCAGCGCCGGCTTCAGTCCCGCCACCACCGGCTATGTCGGCGCAGCCACCGCCTTCGGTGGCCTGCTGCTGTGGTGCGTCGCGGTGATGCTGGAAAAGAACCGCGCACGCACGGTCGCCCGCAGTCACTGACACTGCTGTCCTCCGGCCGTCCCGCGGCGCCGCACGCGGCAGGCAGGCCTGCGGCGGCCGCCGACGGTACTACACATGGCGTGGATATCCGTTCGGGCAGACTTCGATCAACACCCCCTGGTCGATCGTCCGGACCGCAATGCCTCCCCGCCGTGCCCCTGCCCACCATGACGCGGTCGCCCTGCAGGCCGGCGTGCTGGGCAGTGTGCTGGGTATCGCGCTGTTCAAGGCGTCCGCTCTGTCGGCCATCGCTGCGGGGTCACTGATGACCACCGGACTGTGGCTGCTCACCTGCGTCCTGCTGGCGGCCTGGGCCCTGGCCGCCTGCCTGGCCTGCCTGGCCCTGAGCCGGCGGGTCTTCATGCTGATGCTGGCGCTGTCCGCACTGTTCATGATCTGCGTCGCGTAGCCCGCAGATGCCACAACCGCAGAGTATCGCCACACTTGTTACTGAATAACAAGTGCAGGCAGACCGATTGCGTCGGCACGGGGTCACATTATTGAATCAGGGCACCCCCACTTTCCCAGGATGCCGTCCATGCCTACCTGCTTCGCCCCCGGCGCGCTCCGCGCCTCGGTCTATGCCGTCATGCTTGCCTCGCTCGCTGCCTGCGCCACCTATGACGACACGGCCATGCATTCGGGCTGCCAGGAATCACCGCACCTGAAGGACCTGCCGCCGCAGGTCGCCGCACGCGAAAGCCGCTGCAACAAGAGTCTTGAAGTCTGGTCCAGCGAGCGCAAGGGCGATGACACGCCGCTGGATCTGAGCGGCAAGAAGAAGGAGCTTTGAAGAAAGCTCTGACGGCGGGGTGTCTTGATGCGGCCGATGCACACAGCTGACTGCGCCGTCACGGGTGGCAGGCGAGGATGCGGACGTGTACTACTCGCGAGCGGTTATGTCCCACCCTGTCATCCGCGCTTTCGAAGCCGTCTTCAACCTGTCCGGTGGCGTTGAACGCATCACCGCGCTCACCGTCACCTGCCACCATTGCGCGGAGACCACCTCCGCCAGTGAGGACACATTGCTGCAGCTGCCAGGCGGTGCCCTGTTCCGCTGCGAGCGTTGCGGCTGCCACCAGCCGATCAGCCATGCGCGTGTTTCGGAGTGGCAGCTCCCGTCGCTGCTGGGGGTATGAGGCGATGGAGCTGACCGCAGCGCAGATCAGGATCCTGCAGGACATCGCCGACGCGCAGCCGGTGCGCGGTGACGCTGCGACCTGGGCAGTGAATGCGGGCTTTGCGGTGCAGGCCGAGGATGCGGACATCGACCTGACGCCGGCAGGCCGGCACGCCCTGGCCGGGCAACCAGGCCAGGAGCCAGGCTAGCCGCTGCGGTTGCCCCGACCCATTGGCGATGTGCAGGCCCTGCTGACATCGGTTCGGCTATGCTGCCGCACCTTCCCGCGCCGACGGCCATGCATCCTTTCCCCCTTCCCGTCTCCGCACCCGACCAGCTTGCCTATCGCCTGCTGCAGGACAGCGACTGGGCACGCTCGCCGGCGGCGGCACAGGCGCCCTGCGAGCTGCGCACGCTGCTTGCGATGATCCTCGACTCTCCGGAACCTCTGTGGATCGCCTGGGGCCAGAGCGAAAAGGCATTCTTCTTCAACGATGCCTACCTGCCGATGCTGGGTGACAAGCTGCACGGCGCCATGGGCAACCGCCTGGACGTGGTGTGGTCTGACGTCTGGGCCGATGTGGAGCATGCCATCGATGCGGCGTTCGCGGGCCGCAGCCGCAGCTTCAAGAACCTGCCGCTGATGATGGACCGCGACGGCACGCTGCGCGAGACCTTCTGGACCTTCTCCTATTCGCCTCTGCGCGATGCCAGCGGTGCCGTCGCCGGGATCATCTGCGTGGTCAGCGAGCAGACCGAACGCGTGATCGAGCGCGACCTGCACAGCCGCCAGGTGGCCGCGATCACCGAACAGGCGCGCGAGGCGCACCTGGAACTGGTGCGGGCCCGTGAGCAGCTCAGGCAGTCGCAGAAGCTGGAAGCCATCGGCCAGCTCACCGGAGGCGTCGCGCACGACTTCAACAACCTGCTGCAGGTCATCACCGGCTCGGTGGACATGCTGCTGCATACCTGGCCGGCGGAAGATCCGCGACGCCGCTACGTGCAGGCAATCGGCAATGCGTCGGACCGGGCCACACGGCTGACAGCGCAGCTGCTGGCCTTCTCGCGCCGGCAGAGCCTGTCACCGGAGGTCTTCGACCTGTGCGAGAGCGTGCAGGCCCTGTCGGACATCATCACCACGGTACTGGGGGCACGCATCCAGGTGTCGGTCAACCTGCCTGATCGCCCGCTGCCGGTGCTGCTGGACCGCACCCAGCTGGACACCGCGCTGATCAACATCGCCGTCAATGCGCGCGATGCGATCGACGGCCACGGCACGGTCACCATCGACGTCGAGCAGGTTACCGCGGTGCCTTCGGTCCGCTTCGCGGCACCGCTGAAAGGTGACTTCGCCGCCATCAGCGTGACCGATACGGGCACTGGCATCGACCCTGGCGTGGTGGATCGCATCTTCGAACCCTTCTTCACCACCAAAGGTATTGGTGCCGGCACCGGCCTGGGCCTCAGCCAGGTATTCGGTTTCGTCAAGCAGTCCGAAGGCGAGGTGGACGTCAAGAGCGAGGCTGGCGTCGGTACCCGGTTCACGCTGTATCTGCCGCTCACCCGTTCCAGCGAGACGGTGGCGCGGCCGGCGGCACAGCCGGGCCTGCTGCACGGGCACGGGCTGTGCGTGCTGGTGGTGGAGGACAACGTGGATGTGGCCGAGTTCGCGGTCGGAGCCCTGCGCGAACTCGACTATGAGGTGGTACTGGCCCGCAACGCCAATGAGGCACTTGCCGAACTGGAACAGGACGCCACGCGGTTCCATGTGATGTTCAGCGACGTGGTGATGCCCGGCACCAACGGCCTGGAACTGGCCCGGCACGTGCGCGATCGCTTTCCGGATCTGCCCATCATCCTGACCAGCGGCTACAGCGAGTTGCTGGCACGCGACCCCGGCCACGGCTTCACCCTGCTGCGCAAGCCCTACTCGCTCAAGCAGCTCGCCGTCGTGATGACCGAGGCCGCGGGCCGGAGGGAGGTTGCGACGATACGGGCGTAACGTCCTCCGCACGTGCCCAGATGTCCATCGCGCCATCAGGGAATAGGCACAGCATCACTGCAAATGCTAATCTTTCTCATTTGCGGTTGCCAATCCCCTCCCATGACCCTATTCCCGCTCCGCCGCCGCGCGCTGTGCGCGGCCCTCGCCCTGCCCCTGGCACCCCTGGCACAGGCCGCTGCACCACCCACCACCGCAACCACCGAGCTCGACAAGGTCGAAGTGCGTGGCCGTGCTCAGACGCTGTACCGGGTTGACGACGCCGCAGTTGGCACCCGCAGCGATACCCCGCTGGAGCTGGTGCCGCAATCGGTGCAGGTGGTGCCGCGCGAGTTGATCGACGACCAGGCTGCGCGCCAGGTGACCGACCTGTACCGCAGCATCAGCGGCATCAGCTTCTTCAGCTATGCGGGCGTGACCCTGCGTGGCTTCCGGCAGGAAAACGTGCTCTATGACGGCCTGCGCGGCGACCCGTATGCGGGCTTCGCGGTGCCCCAGCTGTTCAACATCGAGCGGGTGGAGGTGCTGAAGGGTCCGGCCGGCGCACTGTATGGCGGTGGTGATGCCGGCGGCGTCATCAATTATGTGACCCGCAAACCGCGGGCCACGACTGAGCGCCGCATCGAAGTCCAGCTGGGCAACGAGGATTTCCGCGCCGGCTCGGTCGAGGCCACCGGCCCCCTGGATGCGGCCGGCCGCGTGCGCTACCGCGCCGGTCTGTACGGCGACACCGAGCAGGGTGTGCGCTGGAACACCGACAGCGAAAGCGTGATCGGCGATGCATCGTTGGCCTTCGATGTGGGCGATACCGGCGAGCTGACCCTGCAGTTCACCGACATCACCCAGAACCTGGGCGGCAACCGCCTGCGGGGTGTACCGGTGAATGACGCAGGTACGTTCCTGACCGATCGCCGCTGGAACCACAACGAGGCCAGCGACTTCCTCGACATGCGCGCGAAGGTCGCCCTGGCGCAGTATCGCTTCGCGCCGGCCTCAAATCTGGATGTGGATTTCGCCGCGCGCTGGTTCACCAACAACGAACACCAGATGTATCACGAGCCGATGGGGCTGATCGACCGCGATCGCGATGGCGTGGCCGAGTGGATGACGCGCCAGCTGCGCAACCAGATCCGCGACAACGAGGCGTTTACTGTCAACGGCAATGCCGTGTGGCGGGTCAGTACCGGCCGCATCGAGCATAAAGTGCTGTTCGGCGCTGACGTGTACCAGCTCGATGCCGACTTCACCGCGCAGACCGCCAACAGTGCCGACCTCGCGCGCGGTGCGGGACCGGTGCGTGGCATCGACCTGTTCAATCCAGTGTATGGCGCCAGCACCTGGCACGACTACGCTCTGACTACCCTGCCCTGGCGCAGCACCTCCACGCGCAGCACCCGCTACGGCGGCTACCTGCAGGACGAACTTGCGCTGGGCACGCGCTGGCATGTGCTGGCCGGCCTGCGCTGGGATGGCTTCAAGGACGAGGATCGCCTCGGCGGCAGCAGCGTGGATGGGCACGACCTCAGCTGGCGGCTGGGCAGCACTTTCACCGTGCGCGAGGGGCTGAACCTGTACGCGAACGTGGCCAGCGGATTCGTGCCACAGAGCGCGGCCAACCAGGACCGTGCTGCCGGCGGCCCGTTCGACGCTGAACGCAGCAAACAGTGGGAGATAGGCATGAAGTCGCTGCTGGCCGAGCGTGTGACCCTGAACATGGCGGCCTACCGCATCGACCGCAGCAACATCGTGCAGGCCACCGGCGAAGTGACCGCAGGCGTGAACCAGCTCGCCGCGCTGGGCCTGGTGCGCAGCACCGGCATGGAACTCGATCTGCTGGCCGATGTGACCGATCGCTGGGTGGTGAACCTCACCTACGCGTACAACGACGCACGGGTGAAGGATGCGGGCCCGAACGGCATCACCAACGCCTCCGGAGACCGCTTCGCCAATGCACCGCGCAACACGCTCGGCCTGTGGACGCGTTACGACCTGCCTGCGCTGAACTCGGCCATTGGTTTCGGTGCCGACCATGTCGGCGAGCGCATCAGCCTGGACGGACAGAGTGTGAAGGCCTACACCGTATTCGACATGAGCTGGAAGACCACGTGGAAGCAGTGGCAGTTCCAGGCCAACGTCAAGAACCTGTTCGACAAGGTGTATGCGGCCAGCGGCTTCATCGCGCGCAACGGGCACTTCCCCGGGGAACCGCGCCGGGTGTACGTGCAGGCGGCCTACCGCTTCTGACGGGCGGTCGCGCTGCCGGCCCCGCGCAGGGGCCGGCAGCCTGCAGCACCTGCGTTACCTGGCGGGTGCCGCCGGCACCAGCACGCCATCCTTGAACGAAAGCGGGATGGTCACTGCCCCCTGCGGCGATGACAGCTGAAGGGTCAGCGACTGGCGGGCCAACGTGCAGGACGAGGCGATGCCCTGGAACCAGGAGCGCTCCGGTACCTGTGCATTGATGGCCTGCAGCTGCGCGGCAGGAACCGCGACGCCATCCACCTTCAGGCCAGTCAACCTGACCGGACCCGGCGATTCCACCACGAGCTCGAACACGCGGCTGCCACAACTCATCTGGTGCTGCGAGGTGTAGCGGTTCGCAGGCAGTCCATCTTCGCTGCGCAGCACCGCCAGCCCTGGCGAATCGGCACGCGCCACCGGCGCACAGGCTGCTGCGCCCACGGCCAGAACGGCCACCGCCCATGCGGCCTCTATCTTCATAGCGTCGTACCCAGCGTTTCCGCATCGCGGTCGTTGAAATCATACTCACGGGTCACACCGTCGGGCCCGATGATGTAGTAGCGGAACTCTTCGGCATTCATGCCGTTGTCGCGCAGCAGATCGGCCACACCCCAGTCCCCGCCCTCATAGGCCACGCCGCCAACGGTGCGGTTGTCGGACGGGTACTTGTTGACCTCATGCGTCTCCGACGGGAAGACCCCGGCCGGATGGGAATGGATGATGCCCACCACCTGGCCCGGCGAGATGCCCCACTCCAGCAGCGGATAGCTGATGGCCCCGGGATTGCTGGCATCACCGCGCGCCAGTGGGCTGGTCTTGATTTCACCGGTCACTGCGTCGCGGTAGATCACCGTGCCCAGCTCCTGGCTCTGATAACCCGGATCGGCCTTGATCAGTGCCTCCACCTCACGCGCGACGGTGTCAGCCTGTGCATCGACCTGCTCATACGCGCTCGGCGGCGCTTCGCCACCGCCACCGCCGCCACCACCGCCATCGCCCGGGTCCCACGGATCGGTCCAGTCTGGCGGATCGATATCCGGCCAGCCGCCGTCATCCGGCGGCAACGCATCCACCGGCGGCAGATCGGTGGTGTCCATCTGCGCACCGCCAGAGACCAGTGCGAGCTCTTCCAGCGACAGCTCGCGAATTCCATTTTCCTGCATGCGTGCAACTCCTTGCTTCGAGCGTGAGGTGTGGTGTTTAGCGCAGCAACTGCGTGATGGTTAAATAGCACATTCGCATTACGTCAAGATGAAGAATCGTCGTTGCGCAAGTGCGATGCGCGTTCATTTTTATCGTCTATCACCCTTCCGTCCGAATCAGATTTTTCTGACAGAGCACTGTCCACTTCGTGTGATAAATGTCCGAGGGCCGCATGAAGGCGGCAACGACGCATCCGTAATCTGCATCGGACAAACAAGGAGTTGTGAGATGTCTGCAAGTGGAGTTCGTGATCTCTCCCCCGAAGAACGCGCACTGGTCTCCGGTGGCGCGCAGGTGGACACCACCGATCTGCCGCCGGTCGATGTGACCCCACCGGACGACTGGGGTCCCAACCCGGATCCGCCGGACTGGCCTGATCCGTGGGATCCGGGCGATGGCGGCGGCGGCGGTGGCGGCGGTGGTGGTGGTGGTGGCGACGGCGGTGGTGACGGTGACGGACAGCCGGACTTCACCTTCATCGATGTCAAGCCTTTTGAAAGCAAGCTGACCTACACGCCGGGCGAGAATGGCGAGCCGGGCTTCAACAAAGCGGTGTTGACCTACCCGATTCCCAATGAATTCGGCCAGTGGACGGTCAGCACCGAGCTGAAGTTCAACACCGACGGCACCTTCAAGGACGGCAAGGGCACATTGGATTTCGTCGGCAACGATGGCAGTCTTCTCAAGTGGCAGCTGAACGAAGGTTCCTGGACCTCCACCGTCAATGGTGGTTACTACTGGGATATCGGCGCAGGCTTCGGCTTTCAGATCAACCTGATCTACAACTCAGCGGACAACGACATAAAGGGCGAAGCCCAGTTCCTCTACAACAAGAGTCCTTGATCCCTCTTGGGATGCCGCGTCCGCGGACGCGGCATCCATCTGGAGTCCCATGCGTCCCCTTTTACTTGCATTGCTGCTCGTTTCATCCTGTGCTGGTGCCGCTGAGACAACCCGCGTCACGCAGATATTCAACGACCCCACGCCGGTCAGCCAAGCGCTGGCTCAAGGTGATGTCGCTGCACTACGGCAGCTGCAGGTCAATGCAACCAATACCGTCGTAAAGAAGATGGCCAGGGCCGCCGAACGCCGCGTTCTGCTGGACGTTCCTGGAGCCCGCGAAGCGTCAGATGAATGTATCCAGATGGCGCAGCAGACTACGCATCTGGCCGGGCTGACTGTCTGCGGAGCACTGCGAGCTGGCGTCGAGGTGGTAGCGGGTGACCTGCCTGCATGGGCACGCCTGTCGATGCAGGCGCGGGAGCGCGTTCGGGCCGCTGCGGAGAAGCGGGGCAAAACATTGGGAAATGTCGATGTATTCACCCGCATTCCAGACTACGCCGCGATGGCCGGTCGGCCCGCTCCCAAAGTCGATTCATCTGGCCAAGGACGTATCGCCCTGCACACAGGAACGGTTACGGTAGCGTCCAGCCAGGATCACGACGGCGGCCGTGTCGCTTATCCCAACATGGCGCAACTGCAGATTGACGGAAAGACTCTTGAGGTCTTGGTCGACACAGGCTCGGCACTGACCATAGTGCATCCCGCGGCGATAACTGCGCCCCCGCTCATGGAGGGATTCACGCTGTCCGGCGTGCTGGGCGACTCACAACAGCGCAGCAGGATCGCCCAGCCACAGACCCTCCAGTTTGGTCCGTTGATCATCTCGCAGCCATTGGTATCCGTCAGCGAACGCATTCCTGCGAACCTTCTTGGCCTCGATGTTCTATCTCGTCTCGGCCGAGTCCTGATCGGCAAGGATGGCCTGCAGGTGCTCGCGGAGGGATCTGCCGCTCCGGCCTGCGACGCCCCGATGTTCTCGGCGGCAGACCTGAGCGGTACGCAGACCGTCCCAAGGTTGTTCATTACTGTTGACGGCAAGCGCCAGGAAGCAATGCTGGATACTGGTAACAGTGGCGAGTTGATGGAAGCCCTGCCAATCGGTGTGGCTCTGCCACCAGGTTCAGTTCAACACAGTGTTGTTCAAGGCGTACAAGGACAGCAGCGAAGAGCATCGGTCGCGCGCGAAGCCGTTGTGCAGACCTTGGACGGCTCTGCAGAATTGCAGATGAGCACATCCACTGGAAACCATCCAAGCAAGACGCGCTATGTGCTGGGCGGCGGCAGCCTGCGCAAGGTCTCCATCTATCTGGATTTCATCACAAACAAGGCCTGCCTGATGTCTTTGGGGGCTACCCAGTCGGCACACTGATATCGCATCCTGTTTGAATCTCCGCATCAGCACAGCCACTCAGGCCAGAATGGAATCAGCCGGCTGATGATGAAGAGCCTGATACGATCAATTGAAGGGGTCTGCTGCAGTGCAGAGCAAACTACTCGTATTCGTGGCTGTCGTTGCGATGGCATCCTGCAGCAGCCATGGCGACGCCTATCTGGCGCAGGGGGCTCGTGAAACCACGGCTGCACGCCAATGCATGGACCAGTGTCGGGACCACTATGCCAGCTGTCATTCCGCCGGAAGCAATAGCGGCTGCCTGGGCTCGGCATCCCAATGGGGTGGCAACTGCGAAGAAATCCAGGACAGGGATCTTCGTCGATCATGCCAGGCGAGCGTGGATTTCTGCCGGAATCGCCTTCCGGACATCAAGTGCGGGGAAATACGCGACCGCTGCCTCAGTGCCTGCGGTGGGGGCTAGCGTGTCGCAGCAAGCGGCCGCTGAACGAAAGCAAGCGCAGGGCGCGTTCATTTTTGTCGTTTATCACCCTTCTGTCCGAATCAGATTTTTCTGACAGAGCACTGTCCACTTCGTGTGATAAATGTCGGAGCGCCGCATGAAGGCGGCAACGACGCATCCGTACTCAGCATCGGACAAACAAGGAGTTGTGAGATGTCTGCAAGTGGAATTCGTGATCTCTCCCCCGAAGAACGTGCACTGGTCTCCGGTGGCGCACAGGTGGACACCACCGATCTGCCGCCGGTCGATGTGACCCCGCCGGACGACTGGGGTCCCAACCCGGATCCGCCGGACTGGACCGATCCGTGGGATCCGGGCGATGGCGGCGGTGGCGGTGGTGGCGGCGGCGGCGGTGGTGGTGGGGACGGCGGTGGCGAGACCACCTTCAGTTCCAACGCCAGCATTGATGGCAACGGTGTAGCCAGCGCGACCCAGACATGGGTCTTGCAGGACTACAACCTGACCTTCAATCTGACCGAGAACCTGAATCTGACCAATGGCAACTGGGGCCTGGCCGGTAACGGCAGCTTCCAGTATGCAGGCCAGACCTACACCCTGGGCCTGACCACCGATCACTTCAATGTGAGCAACTACAACGCCAGCTTCAACCAGGACTTCGGTAACGGTGTGTCGTTCAACATCGGCCTGACGTTCGATCCGAACACCAACTCGTTCACCGGCCAGTTCAACCTGGTCATCAGCGGGTTCTGACGCTGCACCGGAACATCGGCCGCCCGGGAGACCGGGCGGCCGATACGTGTCACAGAGGAGCTGAGGCAATGAAATTCCTGATGTCCGCAGTGATCGCACTGGGCGTGGCCGCCCCCGCCGGGGCCCGCGATGTGGTCGCTGAAGACAGCCATGGCATCACCGTAGCGGTGATGCAGGGCAACAGCGCGGCCCTGGAGCGGATCGGCAAATCCAATACCACGGCACGGCTGGCCGCACGTGCCGGCTACCACCGCACGCGTGGCGAAATCGCCCAGTCCAATCGCTGGGCCGACACCTGTATCGCCGACGCTGCCGTGGTGGCCGAAAAGAGCCAGGGGGTCATGTACCTGTGCCGGAGCCTGCGTGCCGGCAACCGTCTGCTGGAAGGCGACATCGCCGGCTGGGCCGCCGACATGCAGAAGGTCCGCGCGCTCTATCAACAGCATGTCGCGCCGTCGCTGCGTGCAGGCGAGGAAGTAAGCGGCATCACCGCCCCCGCGTTCGAGTCCTTCAGCCAATGGCCGCGATCGGCCACGCTGGCCGCACCGCCGCCTGCCGGAACCCGCCTGCCGCTGTCGGCCAAGGCCGGTGTTCCTGTCATCCGCGGCAAGATCCGGGGCGGCCAGGATGGAAAGCAGCGCGACATCGACTCCGATTTCATCATCGACACCGGCGCCACCCGTTCGCATATCAGCCGCAAGGCCGCACAGGCGATGGGCCTGGCGGTGACCGACGGCTTCGCCACCGACAATTCGCGGCCCGGGCAGACCGTGGCGATCGGCCTGGCCGCTCCGGTCGATGTGCAGCTGGGCGATCTGCACTTCAGCAACGTCGCCTTCACGGTCACCGACCAGATCGAGTTCAACATCATCGGCCTGGACCTGCTGTACCGGCTGGGTCCGCTGGTGCTGCGGCCCACCGAGCTGGAGCTGCTGAAGACACTGCCGGCCGATACCTGCCGGCAATCCCTGGCAACCACCTCTGCACTGTGGGGCGGCCAGTACTCGCTGCGCCTGCCGATGCGCATCGGCAAGCGCGACGAGCTCGTCCTGCTCGACACCGGCACCGATGTCGCACTGGAAGCCTCCGGCGTGGACCTGTCCACCTACCCACAGGCCAGCCTGGTGCAGCGACGCCGCTGGACGATGCACGGCCTGCAACCGGTCCGCTACGCCGAGGCCACCGCCCCGGTCACGTTCAATGGCCGCACGGTCACCCTGCAGACCCAGGTCTCCGACCAGCCCGCCAACGTGTTCCCGATCTCCTGGCGGGTGGGCTTCGGCCTGCGCGACGATTACGACTACTACGTGGACGTGGCCGGTGGCCGTGGCTGCCTTGCGCCCCGAACCGCGCGATGATGTCCCTACCCATCCCACTCTCCGCAACGACGCGGCACCGCAGGCCACATGGAACCAGCCAGAAAGGATGAGACGGCGGATGTGATTCCGCTGTTCCGCAACGAAGCGATCGAGGCCGCCACGCAGCGCTTCGGCTCCCCGGTGCAGGCCCCGGGCGTCGGCATGTGGCTGGCCACCGGCTTCGTGGTTGCGCTGCTGGGCCTGGCGGTACTGTTCCTGGTGACCACCTCGTTCCCGCGCAAGGAAACCGTATCCGGTGCGCTGGTCCCCTCGCGCGGCCTGTTGCCGATCATCAGCCAGCGTTCGGGCATCGTCAGCAACGTGCATGTGGAGGAAGGCGCGAAGGTCCGCCAAGGCGACCCCATCGTCAGCGTCTCGGTGGATTCGGTGATCGACACCGGCGAAAGCACCGGCGCCACCCTGTCCGGCATGGCCGAGCGCCTCACCCAGGCTTCGGTCGATCGCGAACGCGCCACCGAAGCATCCCTGGAAAGCCAGGAGGCCGGCATCCGCGAGCGCATGCTGGGCACCACCCGCCAGCTTTCGGTACTGCGTGACAACGTCACGCTGTACCAGCAACAGCAGGCCATCGCCGAGAAGACCGTGCACGACCTGGGCCGCCTGCGCGCGGACAAGCTGGTATCCGAACTGCAGTACCGCGACGCGGAGGTGCGGGTACTGAACGTGCGCCAATCGGTGGCCGAAGTGCAGACGCGCATTGCCCAGCTGGAACAGGAGCACGAGCAGATGCGGCACGAGCTGGGCCGCCTCAAGGCCGAGCGTGACGCCAACCGCGCCACCGCGCTGTCCGAACTGCTGGGCGCACGCGAGAAGGCGATCAACTACAAGCTGGGCACGCAGTTCAATCTGGTGGCGCAGTCCGCCGGGCAGGTCACCTGGCTGCAGGCCAAGCCGGGCGCCACGGTCACCGCCGGGCGCACGCTCGGGGTGATGATGCCGGAAGGCTCGCAGCTGTTCGCCGAGCTGTGGGTGCCCTCCTCGGCCATCGCCTTCGTCAATGTCGGCACCGACGTGCGGCTGATGTACGACGCCTTCCCCTACCAGAAGTTCGGCGTCGGCCGCGCCCGGATCGTCAAGATCGCGCGCTCACCGACATCACCAGAGGAACTGCCCGCCGACCTGCAGGCCGTGGAAAGCCAGTACCGCCTGCTGGCCGCGCTGGACGACCAGCAGATGCAGGCCTATGGCAAGGCGCTGGCACTGACCCCGGGCATGCGCCTCAAAGCCGATCTGGTTCTGGAGAAACGTTCGCTGCTGGACTGGCTGCTGGAACCGCTGCTGGCGGCGAAACGACGGCAGGAATGAGGTTGACGGTCGGCGCCGTCGCGGAACCGCAATGCCCACGCTCCGCGCAGAGCTGGCGATGAGGTGGCTTCCATGTGGCGACTTGGCGGCCATCTCCAGGAACAGGAACGATGAACCTCAATCTCTCCCGGAAGCATCTCCTGCTGCCTCTGTTGTCTTTGACCCTGTCACTCGCATTCCAGGCATCTGCTGAAGACGGCGCCCGAGGAAAGGACAGCAACGAGAATTCACTTGAAGACGTGATTCAGAAGCTTGCCGATGCCCCTTGGCCGCTGGGCTTCGATTTCTTCCGAAGCATGGGCGCACGTGAATTCATGCAGCAGGGCAACAGCAATACCGACCCCGTCGTTTTCAGGTCAAGCCCGATCGAGACCCGCGATGGTTACCGGATCGCCTATACCGAATTCAGGATCCATCCGCGCCTGGTGCAGGGAATCAGTTTCTTCTATGCCAAGCTGGAACAGGGTCATTGCTATCCCGCTGCGTCCTTGAAGGAAAAATACGCGCTTGAGCAGTTCATGTATCCGCCGAGCCCGCACAATGCAGCCGCTGAACGAGTGAGCAGGGAATCTGCTTACGAGCTTCGTTCCAATGGGACTGTCCTGCACTTCACTACCGATGGATCCCTCGACGAGTGCCTGCTCAGCTTCTATCGCGCCGCACGCTAGGATATGCGCCCCACCGTGCAGTGAAGGATGGCGATTGTCGGGCGCTGGGCGCCCGGTAATTCTGGTTGGATGCCCGCATCGGCGTGGTTTCATTCCTGGCTGTAGCACGCCTCAAAGCCTGTCTGGTTCTGGAGAAGCGTTCGCTGCTGGACTGGCTGCTGGAACCGCTGCTGGCGGCGAAACGACGGCAGGAATGAGGTTGACGGTCGGCGCTGCTGTGGGCGCCGCTGCGGTGGGCTTGCGGGTATCGCCCACCACCCTGCCCTGATCGATGCGCACCAGACGGTCGGCCAGGCGCATGGTGTCGGGGCGGTGGGTGATCAGGATGCGGGTGATATCCAACTGCGCCAGCGCCTGGTAGATGCGGCTCTCGCGCGCCACGTCCAGGTTCGCGGTGGCCTCATCCAGCACCAGGATGCTGGGCTTGCGGTACAGCGCGCGGGCCAGCAGCAGGCGCTGCTTCTGGCCGCCGGAGAGGGTCGAGCCCATGTCGCCCACCAGCGTTTCCAGCTGCATCGGCATGCGCTGCACATCCTCCTTCACTGCCGCCATCTCCAGGCACTGCCAGACCAGCGCGATGTCCGGGCGCTCGGCGAAGAAGGTCACGTTCTCCACGATCGAACCGGTCAGCAGCTCATCATCCTGCATCACCACGCCCATCCGCTGACGGACCACGCGCGGCCCCCAGCTGGCGATGTTCAGCCCGTCATAGAGCAGCTCGCCGGCGCTGGGCGGGTACAGCCCGGTCAGCACTTTCACCAGCGTGCTCTTGCCACAGCCGGACGGGCCGGTGATGGCCACGAACTCGCCCGGCGCAATGGCCAGGTTGATGTCCTTCAGCGCCGGCGCTTCCTGTGCCGAGTACTGGAAGTACACCGAACGCAGCTGGATGTGTCCTTCCATGCTGTCCGACGCCGAAGGATCCTTGCTGAAGCCCTCTTCGCTGGGACTGAGGGCAATATCGGCAATGCGGTCCGAATGCAGCTCGGTCAGGCGCCAGGCGATGCACTGGTCCACCAGCGTGGTCAGCCGGTTGCTCAGCTGCTGCCGGTAGGCCACAAAGGCATACAGCGCGCCTACTGTCAGCGTGTTGGCCAGTACCGCCTGGGCGCCGATGTAGACGATGGCCACCAGGCTGAGGCCATCAAGCAGGGTGCGCCCCGCGCCGATGCCAATCTGCAGGTTGGCGCTGTTCAACGAAGCACGCACCAGATCGGCGTACTTGTTGGCCCAGATCGATTCGCGCGAGAACTCGCCGCCCATGGTCTTGATCGACTGCATCGCGCGCAGCGTTTCGATGCGCGTCCCGCGCTCGGCGATGTTCGCCTGCAGACTGGCCATGCCCATCTTCATCGACATCGGGATGGCGGCCACCCGCATCAGTACGTACAGCCCCAGCGCAGTCAGTGCGACCAGACTCATCAGCGGCGAGTAGACGAACATCAGCACGATGATGCCCAGCGCCAGCACACCGTCCAGCAGTGCGCCGATGAGCCCGTTGGCGATCAGCTGGCGGATCGGGTCGATCGACTCCATCCGCGACAGCGCATCGGCCAGACGGCGTCGATGGAACCAGGTCAGCGGCAGGCTGACCAGATGATGGAACAGGCGCCGGCTCATGTCCCAGCCCATCAACGCCGACGCCCGCTGCAGCGTGACCCCGCGCAGCGCCTCGGCCAGGCTGTTGAACACGGCCACCGCACCGAACCCCAGCGCGAGCGCCATCAGGAAGCCGCGGTCGCCGCGCAGCACACCCTCGTCCACCGCCAGCTGCATGAAGAACGGTGACAACAGCACGAAGCCCTGCAGCAGCAGCGTATAGACCAGCGTATGGAACAGCGCGGTGCCGACGCCGCCCTTGAAGCGGATCATCGACCAGATGTTGAGCGGCGAACGCTGCTTGCGCGGCCGGAAGCTGGGCGAGGAACTGACCTCCACCGCGATGCCGGTGAAGGCCTGGGACAGCTCCGCTTCGCTGAAGGACAGCGATCCATGGGCCGGGTCGATGATGTGGTAGCGGCCGCGTGAGACCTTCTCCAGCACCACGAAATGATTGAGCTTCCAGTGCAGGATGGCCGGCGTGCCCAGATGCTGCAGATCGCTGGGCTCGCAGCGCACCGGCCGGCACTGCATGTCCAGCGCGCTGGCCAGCGCGATCAGCTGGTTCAGGTCCACACCGCGCTGGGAGTTGTGGTACTTGCGCCGCAGCTCGCTCATTTCCAGATCCGCGCCCAGCATGGACGAGCAGATCGCCAGGCATGCCAGCCCGCATTCGCTCACTTCAGACTGCACCCGCCAATAGCGCTTGTTGAACATCAGACATCCTCGTTCCGGTCGGGCATGGCCGGCTGCTGTCCCAGCCATGCATACAACTCGATTGCCGTGCAGTGCCAGGCGTACAGCCCTTCCCAGCGACCGTACAGTTCCGCCTCGCGCAGGCGCACTTCGTAGCCGCCACGGGACAGCACCGTCAGCACCTTCAGCGGGATGAAGCAGGCCTGCGGAAGCCCGGCGCGGTGCAGGCAGAAATTGAACAGCGCGCGCCCCAGCCGGCCATTGCCGTCGGCAAAGGCATGCGCATTGTTGGCCAGCGCCAGCAGCTGCACCGCAGACCGCAGGCCCTCAGCCGGATCGGGCGCGGCCCGTTGCCGCAGCAGCTCGTCCCAACGCGCGGCCCCCTGCAGGGCCGGCACCATCGGCAGCTGCGCGCGCCCATCATGGGCGCGGATCCATACCGGCCCGCTGCGCAGCGCGCCGTCACCGCCGGTGCTGAGCGAGACGAAGCGCTGTACATCGGCCATCGACAGCGGCCCCTGCACGGTGCGGTGCCACTGCCGATAGACGTCGGCCTCGGCAGCCTCCGCCGCAGCCAGCGCGGCCAGATCGAACGCCGGCATCTGCATGTGCGCCGACAGCGGATGGCGCAGCTGCTGCACCGCCGCCCGCAGCCGCGGATGCCCGCGATGGGACCACAGCGTTTCGCAGGGCTGCGCACAGGGCAGCAGTGCGGGCAGCCTGAGGTTGCACGCCTGCAGCCGCTCTGCCAGCGCCGGGGACGGCTGCGGCGGCGGCAGCGGCATCAGCGCCCGTTCGGTGGCGACGGGGATATCCGTGGGCGCGGTGGCCAGGCGTGCGGTCATCACTGCCCCGTCCCGGTACCCGGCAGCAACAGCACCAGGCCATGTTCGCGCGCTTCGGTGCCCGGCCGGCGCGATTGATACAACTGGGTGAAGTACGAGGTCAGCTTGACCATCAGCCACGGCTCGGCGTCGCACGGCACGAAACGCATGTCGATGTGTTCAAGCAGGAACTTGCGGGTCAGCCGCTGCAGCGCACGCCCCGGCTCGAAGCGGACGTCTGCCCGCGCACTGTAGAACACCACGATGTCCAGATCGTTCGGCACGGCATTGGAGACGTCCACGAAGCTGCCGCCCACCAGACAGCAGTGCACCTGCACCACCTGCGCCAGGTCGGCGAGTGCGCGCCCCAGCGCCGCCAGCCGCACCCGACGCAGGCTGCTGCCGCCGAACGCGCGCTCGAAGGCCGCACGGTCGGCCAGCCAGGGGGAGGCATTGCCCGGTGTACTGGCAGCGATGGGCAGCAGGTACTGCGGCAGGCCCGCATCCACGATGTGCTGGAAGGGGGTTTCCACGGCGCCGGCGGGCGCGGCACCGGCCGTCCGGGCAGCGGGCGCCGGGCCCGCAACGCCCAGATAGGTACGGATGCGCCCTGCCTGTGCGCGCACGAGCGCGGCCTGGTCCGGGAACACCGCGACCGAGACGTAGGCGAAGCGGTCGGCCACTGAAAGTGAAAGCGCATCGAATGCCTTGCGCACTGCGATGCGCTCGTCGGCGGGGAAATCACGCTCCGGGAAGCGGGCAGCATCGGCCGACGCCGCCGTCGGCGCCGAGCACCGCTGATACAACCCGGCGTTGACGATGGCCAGATCCAGATCGGAAAACGCGGGATCGAAAGCCGCGCCATCGCGCAGCGAAAAGCCGAAGCGGGCCGAGCCGACAATCTGCACATCGGCCACCGGCACCGCCAGCAGCTGGCTCACTCCCCGCAGCAGCGGCGCAAGGCTTTCGGTGTCGCCGGCACACAGTGCCGGCCCATCCAGCGCGGCCTCGGCGATCTGCTCGGCCGCCACACTGCGCGCGTGCTGTTCGCGAATCCATTCAGCGTAGTTCATCAGGCATCCAGGCCAACGGTGGAACGTCTCAACGCTAGCATATCCACGCGTCGGGCTTGTGCACGCAGCCCCGCAAATACATGCCTGAACAGGCAGCGCAATGCGTCGGACCAGTACCGCTGCCGCAGAGCGTGGTCTACTGTCGTCCCCCAAGGATGAGGCACATCGCATGATCCACCCCCGTTCCGCGCTCGGACGCGCGTTGCCGCTGGCCCTGCTGGCCCTGCTCTCGGCCTGCCAGAGCGAGAAGGTCGGCGAGTTCTTCAACCCACCGCAGGAGGTGCAGGCGCACAGCGAGTTCCGTGTCAGCGGGCTGCCGGCGCTGGCCTACCCGAACCTGGTCTCGTCGGCTTCGGTGGAAGGCGGGCAGGCCCGCGTCGATGGCAACGGCCCCGGTTACATGGATCTCCAGTTCTTCCCCATCACCTCCGCCGATGCGCTGGACAGCACCGACGCTGCGTGGGCCCGGCAATCGCAGTACCGCGCGCCGGATCTTTCCGGTATCGACTTCAGCACGCAGTTCGCCTTCCTGGTGGCGCACCCGGAGCTGTCCGGCTATGCCGCGATGACCAGCGGCCAGTACGCCACGTTCTTCAGCACGGTGAAGGTGGCGTACCTGGACGACCGCGTCGTGGTGCATCTGGACGCCAGCCGGCTGGGCAACATCAATCCGATCACGGCCCTGGGCAGCCCCTGGGCCGGCAAGCTGTACACCCTCGAACGGCGCGGCCGGACACAGCTGGAAGTGAAGCTTTACGAGAACCGCTACCGGTTCACGCTGGTGCCGGACACCGCGCCTCCGATGGCGCCCTAGCGGACCTTGTACAGCACCGCGGCGCCAGGGCGCGGCTCGAAGGCCGGCACGGTCTGCTGGCTCAGCGCCCCGCCCTGGGCATCCCACACCAGGGTTTCCACCGGGTACTCGTCCTTGCGCGTCATCGCGTCGATCTGGCCGATGACCACGGTCGCTGCCGCTGGAACGTCCGGGTTCCAGCCGAACACACCTACCCGGCCGTAGAACACGGCCGGCGCGCTGGCGTCCAGGCGCCGGTCCGGGCACATCACCAGGCCACGATCCAGCATCACCCGCAGCGCGCCGACCGGGACCTTCTTCACCGTGGGCGTGGTGCGCTCGGCGCTGTGGCCGGGGCAGACATTGGCGGCGCGGGTGACCATGTGTTCGGCCACCTCGCGATCGGACTGGGCGAAGGCCAGCGTGGGGGCGAGGCAGAGTGCGAGCAGCGTGAGCGAGGACATCCGGGTCATTGCAGGTTCCTGTTCGGGGTGCGCAGCGACCTTAGCAATGGCGGACGGCGGAAATGCAAACGAGGCGTGAGGGACAACAGGCGGCTCAGGGAACGAGGCAGCGCTCGATCTGCATCGACAGCGCATGGCAGGCGTCGAACATGCCATGGACCAGCGCCGCCGAGGGATAACCGTCCGGATCGTCGTTTTCTCGGGCCACGTGGGATGCCTGCAGCACTGCCGTCAGCGCGGTGATACCGGATGCGCATCGGGTCGCCAGGGCCAGATCGAACGCACGCCCCGGGCTGAGGCGGGTTTCGGTCCAGGGCTGGCCATCCGCGCGCAGGTTCCTGCCATGGCCCAGCAGATGGGTGAAGAACGCGGACGGTGGCGAGGACGCGGCGGCATCGCTGAGGGCGTCTTCCATCTTTTCAGCAAGGGTGTTGGGAAGATCACGCAGCGCATCGCCGAGCAGGGCGTGCAGGCGGGGATAGTCGGGGCGCAGATCAGGCATGGCGGCAACCTCACAGGTGGGCCACCCGCGGAGGCAAGGTGGCGGACGGTGCGGGTTGGCGTGCCGGATACATTGTCCAATGCCGGCGGATCAAAAGATCCCCACACACCGTCCGCCATGAACTGGCAGACGGTGCATTGTCGTGATTGCAATGGGAGGTGCAACCGCGACTCGACGGACAACGTATGTTCGGGACGCCAATCCCGGCCAGGGCGGGTGCCTTGGCGCGGCCATCGTTTGCCCTGCGCGGCCTCTGGAAAAGAGGCAGATGCGGCATTTGGCGCAGCACGCGACAGAGCGCCGCGAGTGAAACATCAACTTGTGACCGCCTTCACTCGACGCCGCTGACCGAGGCACGCCTGCGTTGATCCAGAACCCGCAGCACCACGGCGGGTCGCGACACAGTGCGGCCTGCCATCCGCCTCGCCGCCTATTCAGCCAACCCGACCTGAACCGGCGCATCATGGAGCCCTGGTCTGCAATGGAAGCGAACCATGGGACGGAACTGGATTGTGATGGGGGACCCGACCTCCAGCGGCGGACGGGTCATCACGGCCTCAAGTGAAACCGACATCGACGGCATCGGCGTCGCGCGGGTCAGCGACAAGGCGACCTGCCCTACCCTGCATAAAGGCGTCTTTCCAATTGTTGAAGGCGATGCCACCTTGATGGTGGACGGCCAGCCGGTGGCGTTGCACGGCAGCGCGCTGGCCTGCGGCTGCCGGGTGTTGTCCAGCCAGCAGGCCGTGGTGCATGTCACGGGGGGCGGAGGGGGTGGTGGCGGCGGCGGGGCCGCAGGCGGTGCCGGCAAGGCGGCCGCGGTCGCCAGCACGGCCGCACAGCTGGCGCGCGCACTGCCCACCGCGTTCGATCAGGCCATCCGTTTTCTCGGCCTGCAAGGCGCACCGTTGGCCGAGGTGCCGTACACGCTGCATCTGGCCGATGGGCAGACCCTTTCCGGCACCACCAATGCGCAGGGCGAGACGGCGCGGGTATCGACCGCGCAGAGCCAGGCCATCGTGCGTGCCGAACTGCGCCCGCCGACACAGCCGACCGGCTGCTGTGCGCGCACGGCACCGGCCAGCACCGACGAAGCGGAAGTGTTCGATGTGGACGGTGTGGTGACCACCGCCGAGGGCATGGGCACCTCCGTGGTACCGGTAAGCGCGCCTGGCCACGAACGCGCCATGACCGCCGGCGAGATCGAAATGGCACGCCTGGTGTTCGGCGATGCAGTCGACTACAGCACCGTGAAAGTCCATAACCACGGCTACTGGATGTTCTTCGGCTTCCAGGACAAGGACACTGCCGTGACGCCCAACGGGCAGATGTATTTCCCGAAGGGTATCTATCGGGAGGATTACTCGCTGGATACCGTGAGATTCCAGGCGTTCTTCATCCATGAGATGGCCCACGTCTGGCAGTATCAGCTTGGCTACAACGTCAAGCTGGTGCGGGCACCCCGGCCGAACATGAGCTACGACTACGTGCTTGACGAGACGCGGCTGCTGCATGACTACAACATGGAGGCCCAGGGTGACATTCTGGCGGACTACTTCCTCGTCACGTTCCGTGGCTCACAGTCGAGCATGAACAACACGCGTTATCGCGCGACGGCTGGCATCGGCGCACAACTCGAGCGCGCGCTCTCCCAGTTCCTGGCCGACCGCAGCAGCAAGGACAACCTCCCGAGGACGACCCGATGATGCGACTACAACTGCCGGTGGCTCTGCTGGGGCTGCTCCTGCCGATGATGGCCAGCTGCTCCTCGCCAGCCGGTCGCTACCAGCAGGCGACGATACAGAGCCGTGAGGGTGTGCCCTGCTTCGGCGTGCCCGATACCCATGAAACGCGCGTCAACGCCCCCCTTGTCACTGGCGTGTCCGTGATGGAAGTGGGCACCGGCGGCACCCCGCTATGGGAACATGATTTTCTGCGCGAGGGCACAACCGAACCTGCGCTGCCCCCCAGCCAGTGCCTCACCTACGGCGAGGGCGCGGCATCCGCCCCCGCGCTGCGGCCGGGCAAGCGCTACCAGGTGGAGATATGGGGGCGCACACCTGGCACGCCGGGCAAGAAGAATGAAGCACAGGCGCGTGTGTTCAGTGCCTGCTTCCACATGGTGGACGTGGCCGGCAAAAGCATGAAATCCGTCATATCGGACTGCGCGACTGCACTCTCGTCCGGACCGCCACCCGTACGCGAAGACGGCACGTAGCAGATGCCACTTCGAGGTGACCCGTTGATGCGACAGACGGTGGCCCTGGTGATCCTGCTGTTGCCAATGATGGCCACGGGTTCACAGCCCCATGGGACCTATCAGCGCGCCACGATCCAGGCACACGATGGCGTACCGTGTTTTGGCGTGCCTGACACGCGTGAGACACGTGCTGCCCCGCCGATTATCGCGGGCGTGACAGTGACGGAAGTGGGCAAGGGACATCCGCCTGTCTGGCAGCGCATCTTTCTTCGCGAAGGGTCTACCGACCCTGCGCTGGGTCCTGGTCAGTGTCTGCCGTACGGTCAGGATGGGAAGCCTGCACTCGGCACAGCTTTGCGTGCGGGAAAGCACTATAGAGTGGTTGTTTCCGGCTACACCCCGGGTACCTCCGGCACCACGAATGGTGCGGAGAAGCGCGTGTTCAGCGCCTGCTTCTACATGGTGGAAGCGGCTGGTGCTGTGAGACCTGTCGAATCGGACTGCTCAACTGCGTCTTCTGCCGACCTGCGCCTGGGGGAGGCCGAGTCCAAGTAGCGGCTGGCCTTGGGCGGCATCCTGGCCTTGCTGGGCCTGCGGATGTCCATGAGCAAACTGCTAATTGCCGTCCGGGTGGAATCGGCCGGCGACGATGCAGCACTGGAGGGCGTACCGCGCCTCGGCCTGGCTGATCGGACGATGTTGGGAGCCGCTAGTCCCATGGAACGACCTTCTCAAGCGCCGCCAGGATTACCCCCCTAGCAACACATGGCACGAAGCTGGAATAGCCTGTTCAGCTTCGCTGATATCATCAGAACAACACATTGGGTTGCATTGGAGATTGGGTTTATGAGTTACAAGCCGAAGACGCTGTTCCGTCTTATTGAGGACATCAATACCTCTCTCTACCTGCCGCACATTCAGCGACCTTTTGTCTGGGATGAAGAGCAGATGGTCAAGCTCTTCGACAGCCTCATGCGAAATTACCCAATTCAGACGCTACTGTTCTGGCGCACCAAGGATGAAATCAAAGCGCGTGAGTTCATGGATGTAGTGGATTGGGATGCCGACCTTAGCGATCACTACGCATCTAACGTCAGCAAGGAAGGCCACGAGAAGGTGTTTGTTCTCGACGGCCAGCAGCGTCTGCAGACACTTTTCGCCATTTTTTCAGGGGCGATCAAACCTGAGGGGAAGGACCGGGCCGAGGCGTACTTCGACATTACTAGCGGAGACGCAGTTTCCGAATCCGGCCTGCAGTACTCTCTGAAATTTTCGACATCGCCACTCCTATCCCCTTGGTATAGGGTTGCAGACCTACTGGGGAAAGATTCGCAGAAGAATGCTGAAGAATTGTCTGAACGCGCCAACGACTCCTTGGACACACTCGATTCGTCTATGCATGTGGAAGAAAAGCCTACCGATGAACAGCAGAAAGCGCGCCAGAAGCTCGTTCGCCGAAATTTCGCTCAACTAGTCTCGCTGTTGCGAGAAGAAAAACACTTCTGGGTTCAAGAGCTGGATGGCGTCGCCAACAGGTACCCGTATAGAACAGTGCTGGACATCTTTGTTCGAGTAAACTCCGGCGGCACTAAACTCGACGCATCAGATCTCATGTTTGCTGCCATGAAGGAAGGATGGGACGAAATCGAAGAAGCTATTGAGGAGACCACGGAGCTTCTCAATAGTACGAATTTGGATTTCGACAAATCCTTCCCGTTGAAGTGCCTACTTGTAGTTCACGGGCGGGGGGCTGAAACCTCGCCAGAGAAGTTCAGCGGCGAGTATGGCGCAACATTGCTTCAGGAAATGAAGGCCAACTGGGGACGAGCTGAACAAGCCTTCCAAGAACTACGCGACTTCCTGAAATCTGACCTCAAGGTGTACGCTGACAAGGTCATTCGGAGCTACAACAGCTTCATCCCCTTGTTCGACTACCTGTATTCAAATCCAAAGCCAAATGAACGCAGCAGGACTTTGATGCGCGCGTACCATTACAAAGCGCAGATCTTTGGCTGGTACTCTCAGAGTACCGACTCCGTTATCAATGGTCTGCATTCGATTGTGGGAAGCCGCTGTCCAGCTGACTTCCCCATGGAAGAGATCAAGACGTTCTTCCGCAGTCGCAGCAGCGAAACTGAGCTTCGGCCCGGTCACCTTCACACCAGCAGGCTTCGCTACATCCTGCTAAACCTCGTCTATGTAGACCAGATGGGAGGCTCGCCATTTGACGTGAAGTTCAAAGGGAACGAGCCTCATATCGACCACATCTATCCACGTCACGCGCTGCTCACCAAGCTTGGACTTCCAAGCAGCGAAGTGAACACCATAGGCAATTTCCGGTTCGTTGGCGCGACTGACAACATTCGCAAACGCGCTGAACTACCTGCAGACTACTTCAGTCGATTGAAGGCCTCCGGCGCCCCAATCGAGAGACATCTCCTAGTAACCTCCTACTCAGCCGCTCCGAGCACCATGGCATTTGACTCGATTACCTACCGGACGTTCCGTGATGCGCGAGCCGCAAAGATCTGGGAAATCTGTAACAAGATCGTGAATCCGGAGAGCATGGCTGTTCCGGCAGTGGGCCACGCGTGACGAGAATTCGCGCACCGAAATTGGGGCGGAATGGGACGACTTCCGGTCAGTTGATCGCACATATTTGCGCCACTTGCCTCCCTCATACATTTGGCCTTGGAATTGCGCCCCCTGAATAGTTAGTTGCGAGAGAGGACAGCGGTTGTGGGATCCTGCGACGACGAAAAAACCGGGAAAGGCGTCTGGATTATGTGCCAGTAATTTGGCGGCCGATAAGTCTCCCTAAACTCACGTCTCGACCCAGCGCAGCAGCGAGACGTGATAACCAGAACCAAGAACAACGCGCGTGGCCGTGGCGCGGACATCGATGCTGGACTGGCGCAAGGCGTTCAACAGGCGAGCGGCAGCCGCAGTCAAACCCGACACCTAGCTCAGATTCGGCGCAATGGATCCTGTCTGATCGCCAGTCCACTAGACATCAAAGCGCCGTGTGCTTCGGTAGGCGGCAGTATCGACCGACGAAGGCCTTGGTAGCCACTGAATTAAATGCCTATGGCGGAGAGAGTGGGATTCGAACCCACGGAAGGTTTAACCCTTCGCCGGTTTTCAAGACCGGTGCCTTAAACCGCTCGGCCATCTCTCCGTATCGGCCCGGCACTGCAGGCCGGGCACGCATTCTCGCACGGTCGGGCGATTTGCCCAAGACCGTCGTCGCGGCCGGGGCTGGCCCGGCGTTACCGCTCCAGCCTCAGCCCGCATCCACCGCCAGCGCACCCAGCGCGCTGGCCTTGATGCGTTCCTTGGCCTTCTCGCAGGCGCCGTCGCAATGCAGGCGCGAGGCCTCCAGCTGCGGCGGCAGGTGCTCGGCCAGGAAATCGATGAACACGCGCACCGCCGGCAGCAGGCCGCGACGCGAGGCGAACACTGCGTGGCACACGCCCTGTGGCAGCGACCAGTCCGGCAGCACCACTTCCAGTTCGCCATTGCGCACGGCATCGGCGCATACGGTTTCCGGCAGCATGGTGATGCCGAAGCCGTCCTTCACCATGCTCTGCAGCAGCGGGAAGTCGAAGCCGGCCACGCGCGGCTGCAGGTCCACCCGGCGCACTTCGCCTTCCGGGCCATGCAGTTCCCAGCGCTGGCGCGCCTCGTCCTCGCTGATGCTGAGGGTGACGTGCTGGGTCAGCTCTTCCGGCTCCTTCGGGCGGCCGGCGCGGTCCAGGTACTTCGGGCTGGCCACCAGCAGTTCCTGCACCTGGCCGAAGCTGCGCATCACCAGGCTGCCATCGTCGTCCAGGCGCGAGCGCACGCGCAGGGCCACGTCGTAGCCTTCGTTGATGATGTCCACGCGGCGGTTGCTGATGTTCAGCTGCAGCCGCACCTTCGGGTACTGCTCCAGGAACTTGGGCAGCAGCTTGGGCAGCTGCATCTGCGCCAACGACACCGGCACGCTGGCGCGGACCACGCCGCGCGGCTCCGCACTGAGGCGGTCCACCACTTCGCGTGCGGCCTGTGCTTCGGCCAGCATGGTCTGCGCGTGACGGTGCACGCTGGTGCCGACGTCGGTGACCGCGAAGCGGCGCGTGGAGCGCTGCAGCAGGCGCACGCCCAGGTCGGTCTCCAGCTGGCTGATGCGGCGGCTCAGGCGCGATTTGGGGATGCCCAGGGCGCGCTCGGCCGCGGCGAACCCGCCGTGGTCGACCACCATCGCGAAGTAGTACAGATCATTCAGGTCATGCATACCCGAGTTCCATATCTAGAACAATACGTGGCATTCAACCACCTTTATTCCGCCTTTGCAACAACCTATCGTTCTCTCCGTCGGCGGCAAACCCGCCCTTCCTTCCAGAACATAGGTGACTGCCATGAAGCTTCTGCATCTCGACGCCAGCGTGCTTGGCGACAATTCCGTCTCCCGCCAGCTGTCGGCAGCGGTGGTGGCCCGGTTCAAGGACCAGATCGACGGCCTGCAGGTCGATTATCGCGATCTTGACGCCAATCCGGTACCGCATCTGCGCAGCAGCTCGCTGGCCAAGACCGATGCGGCCGAGGCGACCGACGCTGAACAGGTGATGCAGCAGTTCCTCGATGCCGACGTGGTGGTGATCGGCGCGCCGATGTACAACTTCAGCATCCCCTCCACCCTGAAGGCCTGGATCGACCGCGTGGCCGTGGCCGGCCGCACCTTCAAGTACACCGAGAATGGCCCGGTGGGTCTGGCCGGTGGCAAGCGGGTGATCATCGCCAGCAGCCGTGGCGGCATCTACACCGATTCGCCGGCCGACTTCCAGGAGCCGTTCCTGCGCCAGGTGTTCGCCTTCATGGGCATCAATGAGGTCGAGTTCGTGCGTGCCGAGGGCATCGCCTACTCGCCGCAGCACCGCGAAGACGCCATTGCCGGTGCACTGGCTGCACTGCCCTCGCATGAGGCGGCGGAAGCGGCAGCGGCGTGACGCGTTCCAGCGTTCAGCGCCCCTCTCTCCTCGTCTGGGCGTTGAACGCGGGCCGGGATTCCCCTCCCCCCTCCCGGCCCACCCCGACGGCCCCGCAATGCGGGGCCGTTTTTTTGTGGCCCGGTTCCCGCCCGCCGGGCATGGCCCGGCGCTACCACACCGATCGGGTAGCGCCGGGCCATGCCCGGCGGAGACGGTACAGTGGGCCATGAACTACATCGTGACGACCACGCACCGCAGCGAATTCCCACACCCGATCACCCTGCTCCGCGGCCAGGCGCTGGTGGTAGGCGAGCGCTATGAAGGCCCGGAGGGCTGAGAGGACTGGTTCCTGTGCCAGGCCGAGGGGCAGCAGCCTGGATTCGTGCCGGCACCGGTGATCGGTCGCGATACGCAGGGTGACGCGTTTGCCACCGCGGATTACTGCGCGCGGGAGCTGGATGTGAATCCGGGGCAGAGGCTGCGCGGGCTGCGCACACTGAATGGTTGGGCGTGGTGCATGCCCGAGGCGGGCGAAGCGGGATGGGTGCCGTTGGAGAAGGTGCGGGTTGTGGAGTGATCGCGGGGTTCATCCACGCAGGGCGTGGATGTAGCCGCATTGCAGATCCACGCCATGCGTGGATTCGGTGCCATGCAAGCATGGCACCCACCTGAGCCGGTTGTCAGGCGATGGTTTCCAGCCCACCCATGTACGGGCGCAGCGCTTCCGGCACGGTGATGCTGCCGTCGGCGTTCTGGTAGTTCTCCATCACCGCGATCATCGCGCGGCCGACCGCCACGCCCGAGCCGTTCAGGGTGTGCACCAGCTCGGGCTTGCCGGTGGCCGGGTTGCGCCAGCGCGCCTGCATGCGGCGGGCCTGGAAGTCACCACAGTTCGAGCACGAGGAGATCTCGCGGTAGGTCTCCTGTGAGGGCAGCCAGACTTCCAGGTCGTAGGTCTTGATGGCCGAGAAGCCCATGTCGCCGGTGCACAGCAGGACCTTGCGGTACGGCAGGCCCAGCTTTTCCAGCACGACTTCCGCACAGCGGGTCATGCGCTGGTGCTCGGCCTCGCTGTCTTCCGGCTGGCAGATCGAGACCAGCTCGACCTTCTCGAACTGATGCTGGCGGATCATGCCGCGCACGTCGCGGCCGCCGCTGCCCGCCTCGGCACGGAAGCACATCGAATGCGCGGTCATGCGCAGCGGCAGGCGCTCGGCGTCGACGATCTCGTCGCGCACGATGTTGGTCAGCGGCACTTCCGAGGTGGGGATCAGGTAGCGCGTGGACTCGCCGACGGCCGTCTTGAACAGGTCATCCTCGAACTTCGGCAGCTGGCTGGTGCCGCGCAGCGATTCGGCGTTGACCAGCAGCGGTACGTTGGTTTCCTCGTAGCCGTGTTCGCCCGTGTGCAGATCGACCATGAACTGGGCCAGCGCACGGTGCAGGCGCGCGATCGGGCCGCGCAGCACGGTGAAGCGCGAACCGGACAGCTTGGCGGCGGTTTCGCCATCCAGCCAGCCGTTGCGGGCGCCCAGTTCAACGTGGTCCAGCACCTTGAAATCGAACTGGCGCGGGGTACCCCAGCGCGCCTGCTCCACGTTGTCGTTCTCGTCGGCACCGGCCGGTACGTCGTCGGCCGGAATGTTCGGAATACCCAGCGAGATTGCTTCGATCTTCTCGCGCAGCTCGTCCAGCGCCACTTCCGAGGCCTTCAGTTCGTCGGCGAAGGCGGCGACCTCGGCCATGATGGCCGAGACGTCCTCGCCCTTGGCCTTGGCCTGGCCGATGGCCTTGGAGCGGCTGTTGCGCAGGCTCTGCAGCTCCTGGGTCCGCACCTGGATGCGCTTGCGATCGGCCTCCAGGGACTCCAGGGCAGACACGTCGAGCTCGAAGCCGCGGCTGGTGCGCAGGCGTTCGGCGAGGTCGGCGGGCTGGTGGCGGAGCAGGGCTGGATCAAGCATGGCAGGTGTCGTGGTGGGTGTCAGGACCGGGATTATCGCCTGTTATGCGGATTTCTGCCGCCCGGTTCATTCGGGCCGTGGCAGAATCGGGCTATTCCGTACTGGTCCGGTCCATGTCTGCACCCCGCTCGTCGTCCGCCAAGTCGTTCACTGTGCATATTCCGCGCAACGCCCTGAAGATCGCCGGCATCGCTTTCGGCGTGGGGGTGCTGCTGTTCGTGGTGGTCTGGCTGACCGGCCGCGACAAGGAATTCTTCCGCGCCGACCCTGCGGCACAGACGCCGCAGGAAACCGCCCAGGTGGAGCCTCTGCCGGAACCCCTGCCGGCGGCAGCCGGGTCCAGCGACATGCCCGACGCCAAGCCGGCGCCGGCACCGGAAGACGCCCCGAAGCTGGTGGAAACCGCTCCGCCCCCGCCGCCTGCAATGGCTGAACCGGCACCCGCTGCGCCCGGCACCGTGCCGGTCGCCGGTGGCGGCAGCCAGCCCATGCCGATCGCGGGCCAATCGCCGCCGCCGGCCTATCCAGCCGCCGCACTGCGTGCGGGCGAAACCGGCAGTGTGGTGGTGCGGGTAGAGGTGGACGCTACGGGCTATCCGAACAACGTCACCGTCATCCAGCGCAGCGGCTCGCGTGACCTGGACCGCGCAGCGACCGACGCGGTGCGCCGCTGGCGCTTCACCCCGGCGCAGAGCAACGGGCAGGCGGTGCCGGGCACCATTGAAGTGCCGTTCGACTTCAAGACGCAGTAACTGAACGCATACCGGAAGGCAAACTGAACCCTCCCGGTTGCGTTGACGCAACACTGACACTTTTCTTCGTGGCCTCGGGCAACACTCGGCACGTCGTCAACCGACGTAAGGAGTTTGCGATGACTGTCACCACCCATGAAGACCTTCATTCGCCGCAGATGCAGCAGGACGGTACGCCGCGCCGGGCCACATCGCCTTGGCTGTGGGTCGCGCTGATCGTGGCGATGTTCGCGGCCGCGCTGCTCTGGCTGCGCTATTCCGGACCGGATGAGGTGGCGCCTGCACCGGTCGGCGAGCGCATGCTGCCAGCCACCGAACAGACGCCTGTTGCCGAAACGGCACCGCCTGCCGCACGACAGGCCACGCCGGCCACGAGCGAGCGCAAGGCAGTGCCGGCGGTGCGCAACCGCGAGGCGCGCCCGCTCGCCAGCAACAGCAAGCCGGACTATCCGGCGGCTGCGCTTCGTAACGGTGTGCAGGGCAGCGTGATCGCCAGCCTTGATGTGGATACCCGCGGCAACGTCACCAATGCCGCGATCGTGTCGCGCAGTGGCGAACGCAGCCGTGACCTGGATCGTGCGGTCCTGCGCACGGTCCAGAACTGGAAGTTCCAGCCGGCCATGCAGGATGGCCGTGCTGTGGCCAGTGTGGTGCGGGTCCCAGTGGATTTCCGTACCGAGCAGCGTTGATCGCGGACGAGGGGTTCGTGATGTTCGACGGAGGCTTCGGCCTCCGTCATTTTATCTGCACGTCTGATGCCTGCTCGCCGGGCATGGCCCGGCGCTACCGATTCGGCGGGCCTGGCCGGGCACTACCGATGATCTGAGAGGTTGAATCCGGCGCTGCGTGCCAGGCCGTCGAAGTCGGGGAACGAGGTGGCCACGTTGGCGATGTCGTTGATCCGTACTTCGCCGTCGCTGATTTGGCCGGCAATGGCAAAGGCCATGGCGATGCGATGGTCGCCGTGGCTTTCGATGGTGCCGCTGCCCAGACGCGTGCCGCCATGCAGGGTCGCGCCGTCTTCGGTTTCATCCACCTGCATGCCCAGCGCGCGCAGGCCGGTGGCCATCGCTGCCAGGCGATCCGATTCCTTCACCCGCAGCTCTGCTGCGCCGCTCACCACGGTCTGGCCTTCGGCGGCGGCGGCGGCGACGAACAGGGCCGGGAATTCATCGATCATGTCCGGCACCAGCGCTTCGGGAATGCGCGCGCCCTTCAGCGGCGCGTAGCGCACCACCAGGTCAGCGACCGGCTCGCCGCCCTGCTCGGCTGGATTTTCCTCGGTGATGTCCGCCCCCATCAGCCGCAGTGCATGCAGCAGGCCGGTGCGACGCGGGTTCAGGCCAACCTGCTTCAGGCGCAGCTCGGAGCCGGGAATGATGCTGGCGGCCACCAGGAAGAACGCTGCCGAGGAAAAATCGGCAGGCACCGCGATGTTGGTGGCACGCAGGCGCTGGCCACCGCGCAGGCGCGCCTTGCCCGGCGAGAACTCGATCTGCACGCCGAACGCGGACAGCATGCGCTCGGTGTAGTCGCGGGTCGGGTGCGGTTCGACGACGCTGGTTTCGCCCTGTGCGTACAGGCCTGCCAGCAGCACGGCCGACTTGATCTGCGCGCTGGCCACCGGCGAGGTGAACGCGATGCCGTGCAGTGCCTGGCCACCGTGCACGTGCAGCGGCGGCGTGCCATCGTCCTGGGTATCGATCTTCGCCCCCATCTGCGACAGCGGGCCGGTGACACGGCGCATCGGCCGGCCGGACAGCGATTCGTCGCCGATCAGGGTGCAGTCGAACGACTGCCCGGCCAGCAGGCCCGCCAGCAGGCGCATGCCGGTGCCGGCGTTGCCGCAGTCCAGCGCTGCGCTGGGCGCCTGCAGGCCATCGATGCCGACGCCGTGGACGATGCGCTGCGACGGGCTGGGGGTTTCGATGCGCACGCCCAGCTGGCTGAAGATGCGCGCGGTGGCGCGGGTGTCTTCGCCTTCCAGGAAACCCTCGATGTGAGAGGTGCCGTCAGCCAGCGCGGCAAACATCACCGAACGGTGCGAAACCGACTTGTCGCCGGGAATGGTGAGGCTGCCCTGCAGCGGCTGGCCCTTGCGGGCGATCCAGTGTTGCGCGTTGCTCATCGTTCGATCATTCCGTAGACGCCGGCGGGCCGGCGGTGCATCAAGGGGCGGTGGCCGCGGCCACCGCGGCAGGCATCAGGGCACGGCCACCGGATAGGAGCCGAGGACCTTGATCTGCGCTGAGTGTGCTTCCAGTTCGGCCAGCGCGGCCTGCATCGGCGCGTCGTCGATGTGGCCGGCCAGGTCGATGAAGAAGCCGTACTCCCACTTGCCGTGGTGCGAAGGCCGCGACTCGATGCGGTTCATGCTGATGCCGTGGCGTGCGAACGGACTGAGCACGTCGAACAGCGCACCCGGCTTGTCATGGATGAAGACCAGCACCGAGGTGCGGTCATGGCCGGAGGTCGGGAAGATGTTGCGGCCCACCACCAGGAAACGGGTGGTGTTGTCGGCATCGTTCTGGATCGGCTTGGTCACCACCTTCTTCAGGCCGTACACGTGGCCGGCACTTTCGCCACCGATGGCCGCCGCATCGTCGGCGTTGCGCGCGCGGCGTGCGCCTTCGGCGTTGCTGGAGACCGGAATCTTCTCGGCCTTGGGCAGGTTGGCGCGCATCCACGCCGAGGTCTGCATGAACGACTGCGGGTGGCCGTAGACGCGTTCGATGTCCTCGATGCGGCCGCTGCGCGACATCAGGTACTGCTGCACGCGCAGTTCCACTTCGCCGCAGATCTTCAGGTTGGAGGTCAGGAACATGTCCAGGGTGATCTGGATGGTGCCCTGCCCCGAGTTCTCCACCGGCACCACGCCGAAATCGGCGTTGCCCGCTTCCACTTCCTGGAAGACTTCTTCGATGCTGGCCAACGGCAGGCCCAGCGCCGAGCGACCGAAATGCTTGAGCACGGCCTGCTGGCTGAAGGTGCCTTCCGGGCCGAGGTAGCCGATCTTCAATGGCTCCTGCTGGGCCAGGCAGGCCGACATGATCTCGCGATAGACGTGCACCAGCACTTCATCGCTGAGCGGGCCTTCGTTGCGGTCCACCACCATGCGCAGCACCTGTGCTTCACGCTCGGGGCGGTAGTAATCGACGGCGGCGGCAAGCTTGCCCTTGGCCTTGCCGACCTGGTGGGCGAACTGCGCGCGCTCGGCGATCAGGCGCTGGATGTCGCGGTCGATCTGGTCGATCTTCGAACGCACGTCGGCCAGTGCCAGCGGCGCCTGGGTGGGGGCCGGCGTCGATGCAGCCCTGGCCTTGGACGTGCCCTTGGACGCAGCGCTGTCCTTGGCCGGTGCGGCCTGCTTCGGCGCCTTCTTGCTGGATTTGCTTGCCATCGGAATTCCCTGTTGCGTGGGCACGCACCCGACGGTGCGCGCCGTTCATTGCTCAGCCGTAGCGCTGCTGGAAGTCGGCCATGAAGGCGACCAGCGCCTCCGCACCCGCCAGCGGCATGGCGTTGTACAGCGAAGCACGGATGCCGCCGACCACCTTGTGACCCTTCAGCGCCAGCAGGCCGGCGGCCTTGGCCTCGGCGACGAAACGCGCATCGAGGTCGGCGTTGGGCAGGAAGAACGGGATGTTCATCCGCGAACGCGCCGCGTGCGCGACTTCATTGCGATAGAAGCCGCCGGACGCATCGATGGCGCCGTACACCAGCGCGGCCTTGGCCGCATTGCGCCGGGCGAACTCGGCCACGCCGCCTTCGGCCAGCATCCACTTGAACACCAGCCCCGCCAGGTACCAGTTCCAGGTGGGCGGGGTGTTGAGCATCGAGTCGCGCGCCACGTGCGAGCGGTAGTCGAAGATGTCCGCGCGCGGCTGGCCACTGCGCTCCAGCAGGTCGCGACGGATGATCATCACCGCGATGCCGACCGGGCCCAGGTTCTTCTGCGCGCCCGCGTAGATGACGCCGTAGCGGCGCACATCCAGCGGTTCGCTGGCGATGGACGAACTGAAATCGGCCACCAGCGGCACATCGCCGGTATCGGGCACGTCACGGAACTCGACGCCGTGGATGGTCTCGTTGGCGGTGATGTGCACATAGGCCGCATCGGGCGAAAGCTGCCAGCTGCTGCGCGCGGGCAGCTCGCGGTAGCCCCCGTCCTCGCTGCTGCCAGCGATGTTGACGTCCACATAGGGGCCGGCCTGCTTGACCGCCGTCCTGCCCCAGTGGCCGCTGACCACGTAGTCGGCACGCTGGCCGGGGCTTGCGAAATTCAGCGGGATCAACGCCTGCTGGGTGGTGGCGCCGCCTGACAGGAACAGCACGGCGTAGTCCTCGGGAATGTCGAGCAGGCGGCGCAGGTCCGCCTCGGCCTCGGCGGCGACGGACATGAATTCCGCACCGCGATGGCTCATTTCCACGATCGAGGCGCCGGTACCGTGCCAGTCCAGCATTTCCGCCTGCGCCTGGCGCAGAACCGATTCCGGCAAGGTTGCAGGGCCGGCACTGAAGTTGAACGCGCGCGTCATGTCACACCTGTGGGGCAAGATCCCTAGTATGCCGCAGTGCACCAGCCTTGCGGCCTTGCGCGGCAAGGGAAATTTGGTTTCATCGGAATCCATCGCCCGCGGCACTGCGCCGGCAGTCGCCGACCTGGGCCGGCGCCTGCCCGAAGCACGGAGACGACAGGCTCAGCGCGCGCCGAACCAGAGCAGCAGGCTGAGCAGCGCAGCCAGCAGCAGTGCGCTGACCAGCAGCCACGGCCAGCGGCGGACCCGGCGCGGAGGAAGGGGCTCGGCAGGCGCCCGTTCGGCCTCGTGGCTGGACTCATCCTCGGCCGCCAGCGGCCGCCGGCGCGGATCACGCGGCACTTCCAGCACGAAACGGTGCTGGCCATCGAATACCACCTGGTCGCCCGGCTGCAGCCAGCAGTGGCGCACGGCCACGCCGTTGACGCAGGTGCCATCGGCGCTGCCCAGGTCACGCAGCAGGACGCGATCGCCGTGCACTTCCACGCGCGCGTGCTGTTCGGCGAACGCCGGATCGTCGATGGCGATGTCGGCCTCGGTGCCGCGGCCGATCACGCGGGCGCGCGACAAGGTGAAACTGCGGCCATGGTGCAGGCCACCGACGCCCCGCAGCAGGCGCTGCTCGTCGCCGGCATCTTCGCCGTCCGGTGACGGCGCCTGCAGCAGGCTCTCGGCTTCGCCCCGCAGGACCATTTCCACGCCATCGACATACACCGCATCGCCGGCGCGGAGCAGCGCCATGCGCCGTACCGGACGGCCGTTGACATGGATGCCGCGGATGCCGTTGCCGACCTGAAGCCAGAGGCCGCGATCATCCATGCAGAACTGCGCCAGCAGCAACGCGCCGTTGCCTGCTTCGCCCAGCCGCACGCTGCCGTTGGCATGGCGCACGATGCGTTGCACCCCGGGCCGCAGCGGCTGGTCGGGCTGTTGTTGTTGACTGAAGTGAACAAGCAGGTTCTGCACGCGGCGCAGCCTAGCAGGTTGGCCGGCATCGAAGAAGAACCCCGGATGAGCGCTTGGCGCGGACGCGATCGATGCGCACAATGCTCGCCCTCTCTGATCACCCCGCCCTGCGCCAGGAGCCTGCATGTCCACCATCGATGTCCGCCACGCCCACGCCCTGCCCGACGCACAGGCGCGCGAGGCGATCGAACAGGTTGCCGCCAAGCTGGCCGAGCGCTTTGGCCTGAAGTCCTCGTGGAGCGCCGATGTGCTGAATTTCTCCGGCAGCGGCGTGGACGGCGCGATCGAGCTGCAGCCGGGCGCCGTGCGGGTGACCGCCAAGCTCGGCTTCCTGCTGTCGGCAATGAAAGGCATGGTCGAAAGCGAAATCCAGCGCGTGCTGAAGGAAAAGCTGGGCTGAACCACGACAGCGGCCGTCACGGCCCTGCAACGGCGGCGCGCGCTACTCTCGGGGCAGGTCCAACTCCCACGGGAAGTGCGATGAACCGCTACGAAAACGACGACCGCCGCGACGACGACGCCACCTTTGGTGAACAGGCCGGACGCTTCTCACGCAAGCTGAGCGATTCGGCCCAGCAGGTCTGGCTGGCCGGACTGGGTGCGCTGGGCCGGGCACAGGCCGAAGGCAGCCGTTTCTTCGATGGGCTGGTGAAGGAAGGCGAGGCCTGGGAGGCCCGCCGCCGTGAGCGCGCCAGCGAGCAGGGCCCGGGATGGCGCGACAACGTCGAGTCCTCGCTGGATGAGGCGCGCGAGAAGGCCTCGGGCACCTGGAACAAGGTCGAAAAGGCCTTCGACGACCAGGTGCAGGGCGTGCTCAAGCGCCTGCATGTGCCCACCGCCGACGAGCTCACCGCGCTGGAGGCACGCTTGGACGCCCTGCATGCGCGCCTGGCCAAGCTGGAGACGCGGGCGGCCTCGGGCAGCGATGCGCCGGCCCCGGGCAGCCACCAGTCGCCGGGCAGCGTGCCCTGACGATGGATTGTTGCAATGCAATAAAATTTGCCTGACAATCGCGAGCAACCCGCCAATCGCTTCGCCTGCCGTTTGTTCCCTCCCCTCACGGCTTCAGGATTGGCGGGTTTTTCGTGCCTGCGGAACGCCGATCTGAGCGTTCCATCACGCTTGCTGTGGGGAACGTCCTGACCCTGCCAGGCAGTGCGCGCTTTACACTGTCTGCTTCCGTTTTCGCCCCTTCCGCGCTCTCCCTGCATGCTTCCCTGGATTCTGGCCCTGCTGTCGGCCCTGCTTATCTGTTCCCTGGCCGTCGTTCACCTGTGGTGGATCAAGCGGCGGCAGAAGGAGATGCAACTGGGCCTGCAGGCCTTGGCCGGCATGCACTGGCGGGAGTTCTCCGCGCTGGTCAAGCGGATGCTGCGCGAGCAGCGCGGCCTGCGCGAACTGGAGGTTCCTGCCGAGGATGCCCGCGAGCCCAGCAGCGATTTCCTGCTCAGCGATGGCCCCAATACCTGGCGGGTGTCCTGCAAGCATGGCCTGGCCTATCGCATCGGTACCGCTGCGGTGAACGAACTGGGCGCGGCAGCGCGGCTGGCCGGGGCCAAGGGCGGCGTGCTGATCACCGAAGGCCGGATCCAGCGCGATGGCCGTAGTGCCGCCGAGCTGCAGGCCGTGGAGGTGCTGGACGGCCCGCGCCTGTGGCCATTGCTGCAGCCCTATCTGCCGGCCGACATCGATGCGCGCGTGCGCGCCACTGCACGCCACGAGGCCCTGCGTCGCATCGCCATTGCCGCGTTGGCCTCGGTAACCGTCGGCCTGCTGGTCGGCCTCGGCCTGCAGGGCCTGCACCTGGCGTCACCGGCGCCGCAGGCGGTGACCGCCCCTGCCTCCGCCGACATCGCCGCCGCGGCGCCTGCCGCTGTCTCCCAGGCGCCCGCACCGGCAGCGGCAGCGCCTGCTGCTGCCGTTTCCACGCCGGCAGACGATGGCCACAGCGACCCCAACCCGGATATGGCGACCCTTGACCGCTACCAGGCGGATCTGGCCCGGGCGCTGGCTGGCCAGCCCGGCATTGCCAGCGGCGTCTGGCTGACCCGGCAGACCCTGGCGATCAACCGCACCGGCGAACTTGACGATGTGTGGCCGCGCGTCTGCACACAGGTCCTGCGCTACCCCGCGCTGCGCACGGTGCGCGTGCAGCTCAATGCCCGCCCCGGCGTGGATGAGCCGGTGCGCTGGCGGCAGTGCGCGACGTATTGATCTGAACGCGCGGAAGCGTGCGCGCTAGCGCGCGCCGGGCGCGAAGCGGGCCACCAGATCCCAGGCGTCGCCGAGGAACACCTGGCGCACGCGGGTGATGGGCTGTTCGCCCCGCCAGGTCAGGCGTTCGATCACCAGGCAGGCGGTGCCCGGCTTCACGTCCAGCAGGCGGGCAGACGCCGTGTCCGCACCCCACGCGCTGATGCGGTGCTGCGCCCGGGTCCAGGACACGTTCTGCAGCAGCCAGCTGCCCGGCGCGGTGGTGCTGAAGTCCACCTCCAGCACCTCCGGTACACCCACCGGGCTGATCAACCGGTGCTCCAGCGCCAGCGGGCGGCCGTCGGCAAGATGCAGGCAGCGCATCGCCAGCAGCATTTCACTGCCGGCCAGCTCCACTTCACCGGCATTGCCGGCGTCGGCCAGGCGCAGCTCGCGCTGCAGCAGCCGGTACCCGTACTGGTGGCCACGCGAGCCGACCTCCATCGCGATGTCCGGAATCTCCAGCGCCACCTGTTCCAGATGCGGTGGCTGCCGGGCGACGAACGAACCGGCCCGGCGGCGACGCTCGATCATGCCGCTCTCGGCCAGCGCGGTCAGCACCTTGTTGACGGTCATCCGCGAGCAGCCGTACTGCTCCATCAGTTCGTGCTCATAGGGGATGCGGAAACCCGGCGCCCACTCTCCGCTGAGAATGCGGCTTTCCAGGTCGCTGCGGATGCGCTGGTTGAGCGTGGCGGACTTGCTGGCCTTCACGTGACAGGTCTCGATGGCGGGAAGCGATCAGCCCAGCACGCCGCGCAGGGCGGTAGCGAAGGCGGTGGTGATCGCCTCACGCTGGAGGTGGCGGCCTTCGGCCACGCATTGGCGGCCATGGCGCCAGACCGATCGCAGCGCGCCATTACGTGCGGCGAACACCCAGCTGTCAAGCCATGCGTCATCCCGTCGCGCCTGCAGCGCGGGGTGTGCGGCGTCCAGTTCGAGCAGGTCGGCACTGGCCCCGACCTGCAGACCTGCGGCCACGCCCAACGCCTGTGCGCCGCCGTGCAGCGCGCCCTCGAACAGGAATCTGCCGCTGCTGCGGCTGGCATCGGCAGCCAGCACGTTGCGCCCGCGCAGCGCCAGGCGTTGGCCGTATTCGAGCAGGCGCAGTTCCTCGGCCGCATCGATCAGCACGTTGGAATCGGACCCCACGCCGAAGCGCCCGCCTTCGCGTGCGAACGCCTGCATCGGGAACAGGCCATCGCCCAGATTGGCTTCGGTGATCGGGCACAGGCCGGCGACGGCCCGGCTGGCGACGATGGAGGCGCGCTCGTCATCGGATATGTGGGTGGCGTGCACCAGGCACCAGCGCGCGTCCACCTCGGCGTGCGCGTACAGCCACTGCACGGGACGCTGTCCACTCCACGCCAGGCAGGCGTCGACTTCGCGCACCTGCTCGGCGATGTGGATGTGCACCGGGCCCTCGTTCAACGGCAGCAGTGCTGCCAGTTCATCGCCGGTGACGGCCCGCAGACTGTGCGGGGCGATGCCCAGCACCGCATCGGGCAACGCGGCCAGCGCAGCACGGGCACCCTCCAGCAGCCGCGCAAAACCGTCCACGTCGTGAATCAGCCGACGCTGGGCCGGGTTCGGTGCCGCACCACCGAAATCGGCGTGGGCATAGAACACCGGCAGCAGGGTCAGGCCGATGCCGGTCTGTGCCGCGGCTGCGGCAATACGTGCACTCATCTCGGCCCGGTCGGCGTAGGGCCGCCCCTCCGCATCGTGGTGCAGGTAATGGAACTCGCCGACACGGGTGAAGCCGCTTTCCAGCATCTCCATGTATGCCTGGGCAGCGATGGCCTGCACTGCGTCCGGGCGCAGGCGGGCAAGGAAGCGGTACATCAGTTCGCGCCAGCTCCAGAAACTGTCGCCGTCGCCGCCCCCGATCTCGGTCAGGCCGGCCATGCCGCGCTGGAACGCATGGCTGTGCAGGTTCGGCAGGCCCGGCACCAGGATGCCGACCCGGGCATCCCCATCCTGCGCGGGCTGCCCCACGTCGATCGCGGCGATGCGCCCCGCCTGCACCTGCAGGCGGACATCGCGGGCCCAGCCATCGGCGAGCAGCGCGTGGGCGGCATGGAAACAGGACGGGGAACGCGAATCGGACATGGCTGGACAACCCGAAATGGACACCTATATTGTATAGACATATAAGCACAGCCGCAGTGTGGATGCCATGCATGTCGATATCCTCTGGTCCAACGTCCATCTGATCACCCTCGACGGTGAGGGCCTGGGTGTCCTCCGTGACGGCGTGCTGGCCTGCGCGGGCGGCCGCATCGTCCACGTCGGCCCAGCCGGCAGCGATGCCCATCTGCAGCCGACCACCCGCATCGACGGCGAAGGCCGCTGGGTCTCGCCCGGCCTGATCGACTGCCACACCCACCTGGTCTACGCCGGCAACCGCGCCAACGAATTCGAGCAGCGCCTGCAGGGTGTGAGCTATGCCGACATCGCCCGCGCGGGCGGCGGCATTGTCTCCACCGTGCGCGCCACCCGCGCCGCGACGCCAGCCCAGCTTGCCGCCGAGAGCCGTCCTCGCCTGCTGGCGATGCGCGCCGAGGGCGTGACCACGATCGAGATCAAGTCCGGCTACGGCCTGACCCTGGACGACGAGCGCAAGCAGCTGCAGGTCGCACGCGCGCTGGGCGAGGAATGCCGGGTGAATGTGGTGCCGACCTTCCTGGGTGCCCATGCGGTTCCCCCGGGCCGCCAGGCGCAGGAGTACATCGACGAGGTCTGCGACGTGATGATTCCGGCCATCGCGGCCGAGGGCCTGGCCGAAGCCGTGGACGTGTTCTGCGAGAACATCGCCTTCTCCCCTGCGCAGGCGCGGCAGGTGTTCGACGCCGCACGCGCGAACGGACTGGCGGTGAAGATCCATGCCGAGCAGTTGAGCAACCAGCACGGGGCAGAGCTTGCCGCCGGCTTCGGCGCGCTGTCGGCCGATCACATCGAACATCTGGATGACGCCGGCATCGCCGCGATGGCGGCGGCCGGCACCGTTGCCGTGCTGCTGCCGGGCGCGTTCTATTTCACCCGCGATACCACCCCGCCGCCGATTGCCGCGCTGCGTGCAGCGGGTGTGCCGCTGGCACTGGCCACCGACAGCAACCCGGGCACCTCGCCGCTGACCAGCCCGCTGCTGGCGATGAACATGGGCGCGACCCTGTTCCGCCTGACGGTGGACGAGTGCATCGCCGGCTTCACCCGCGAAGCAGCGCGTGCGCTGGGCCATGGCGACCGCATCGGGCGCCTGGCCGTGGGCATGGACTGCGACCTGGCGATCTGGGACATCGACGCGCCGGCCGACCTGGTCTACCGCATTGGATTCAACCCGCTGCACGCGCGCGTGGTGCGCGGTCAGCCCGACCTGCCTGCCTCCTGGAGCAACACATGAGCAACACCCTGGTTCTTCGCCCCGGCCATGTCACCCTCGCCCAGTGGCGACAGGTCTATCGCGGTGCGCCGCTTGCGCTGGATCCGGCGGCGCTGCCGGTGGTACGCGCCAGTGCCGCCGCCGTGGCGGCCATCGTCGCCAAGGGTGCGCCGGTGTACGGCATCAATACCGGCTTCGGCAAGCTGGCCAGCGTGCGCATCGAGCGCGAAGACCTGGCCACGCTGCAGCGGAACATCGTGCTGTCGCACGCCGCAGGCGTGGGTGAGCCGATGCCCGCCAGCGTGGTGCGGCTGATGATGGCGCTGAAGCTGGTCAGCCTGGCCCAGGGGGCTTCCGGTGTGCGCGAGGAGACGCTGCTGCTGCTGGAGGCGATGCTGGTCAAGGGCGTGTTGCCGGTGGTGCCGGCGCAGGGCTCGGTCGGCGCATCGGGTGACCTCGCACCGCTTTCGCACCTGGCCAGCGTGATGCTGGGCGTGGGCGAAGCCTTCATCGGCGATGAGCGGCTGCCGGCCCGGGACGCACTGGCGCGGGCCGGCCTGCAGCCGGTTGAACTGGGCGCAAAGGAAGGCCTGGCCCTGCTCAATGGCACCCAGTTCTCCACCGCCTATGCGCTGGCCGGCCTGTTCGAGATCGAGACCGTGTTCCAGGCCGCGCTGGTCACCGGCGCACTGTCGGTGGAAGCGGCGAAGGGATCGGATACACCGTTCGATCCGCGCATCCATGCCATTCGTGGCCAGCGCGGACAGATCGCCACGGCCGCCACGCTGCGCACGCTGATGCAGGACTCGGGCATCCGTGAATCGCATCGCGACAACGACGTGCGGGTGCAGGATCCGTATTGCCTGCGCTGCCAGCCGCAGGTGATGGGTGCGGCACTGGACATCCTGCGCCAGGCCGCCACCACGCTGGAAATCGAAGCCAACGGCGTGTCCGACAATCCGCTGGTGTTCACCGACACCGGCGAGGCGCTGTCCGGCGGCAACTTCCACGCCGAGCCGGTGGCCTTCGCGGCCGACATGCTGGCGATGGCGGTGTGCGAGATCGGTTCGATCAGCGAACGCCGCCTGGCCATGCTGGTGGATCCGGCACTGTCCGGCCTGCCGGCTTTCCTGACCCCGCGCCCCGGCCTGAATTCCGGCTTCATGATTCCGCAGGTGACCGCCGCCGCGCTGGTGTCCGAGAACAAGCAGCGGGCCTATCCGGCCAGTGTGGATTCGATCCCGACCTCGGCCAACCAGGAAGACCACGTGTCCATGGCCGCGCACGGTGCGCGCCGGCTGATGCAGATGGCCGAGAACGCGGCCAATGTGATCGGCATCGAGCTGCTGGCCGCCGCACAGGGCTGTGACTTCCATGCGCCGCTGCGCTCCAGCGCTGCACTGGAGAACGTACGCGCCACCCTGCGCGCGCAGGTGCCGACCCTGCAGGACGACCGCTACTTCCACCCGGACATGGTGGTTGCCACCTCGCTCGTGCGCAGCGGCGCGCTGGCACGGGGCCTGGAGGCTGTCCTGCCGACCGTGGAGCCGCAGGCATGAATGCCCAGCCCGACTGGCTGACGGTGCACGAGGGCGATGCCCCGCTGATCGTCAGCTTCCCGCATACCGGCAGCGAGCTGCCGCACGATCTGATCGGCGACTATCACTCGCCGTGGCTGGCGCGTCGCGATGCCGACTGGTGGGTGCACGAACTGTACGACTTCGCACGCGGCATGGGCGCGACCACCGTGCGGTCGGCGATCTCGCGTTCGGTGATCGATCTCAACCGCGATCCCAGCGGGGTATCGCTGTACCCGGGCCAGAACACCACCGGCCTGTGCCCGCTGACCACCTTCGACAACCAGCCGCTGTACCAGGCCGGGCGCGAGCCGGACGAAGCGGAGATCGCGCGCCGTCGGGACACCTATTTCGCGCCTTACCACGACGCGCTGGCCGCGCAGATCGCGCGGCTGCGCGCACGTCACGGCACGGTGGTGGTGTATGACGCGCACTCGATCCGCTCGCACATTCCACACCTGTTCGACGGTGAACTGCCGCAGTTCAATCTCGGCACCGCCGGTCCGTCCGGCGCACCGGATACCTCCTGCGACAACGCACTGAGCGACGTGGTGGAAAACCTGCTGAAGATCAGCGGCATGAGCCAGGTGCGCAACGGCCGCTTCAAGGGCGGCTGGATCACCCGCCACTACAGCAACGTGGCCGGCGGCGTGCACAGCCTGCAGATGGAGCTGGCCTGTCGCGGCTACATGCACGAACCCCTGCCGGACCAGGTGGACGAGCACAGCTGGCCCACCCCGCTCGACCCCGACCACGCCGCACCGCTGCGCCACACCCTGGCGCAGGTGCTCAATGCCTGCCTTGAATTTGCTACGAACCGGAGCGCCGCATGACCCGCAACGACCCGTCCCGCACCCTTGCCGCACCGACCGGCACCACGCTCAACGCCAAGAGCTGGCTGACCGAAGCACCGCTGCGCATGCTGATGAACAACCTGCATCCGGACGTGGCCGAACGGCCGCAGGAACTGGTGGTGTACGGCGGCATCGGCCGCGCCGCGCGCGACTGGGAGAGCTTCGATGCCATCGTCGAAACGCTCAAGCGCCTGGACGATGACCAGACCCTGCTGGTGCAGTCGGGCAAGCCGGTGGGCGTGTTCCGCACGCATGCCGATGCGCCGCGCGTGCTGATCGCCAACTCCAACCTGGTGCCGCGCTGGGCCAACTGGGACCACTTCAACGAGCTGGATAAGAAGGGCCTGGCCATGTACGGCCAGATGACCGCCGGCAGCTGGATCTACATCGGCGCCCAGGGCATCGTGCAGGGCACCTACGAGACGTTCGTGGAAATGGGCCGCCAGCACTTCGGCGGCGATCTCACCGGCAAGTGGTTGTTCACCGGCGGCCTGGGCGGCATGGGCGGCGCGCAGCCGCTGGCGGCAGTGATGGCGGGTGCCTCCTGCCTGGCGGTGGAGTGCCGCAGGAGCAGCATCGACATGCGCCTGCGCACCGGCTACCTGGACACCTGGACCGACAACCTGGACGAAGCACTGCGCCTGATCGATGAAGCCTGCAAGGCGGGCACGCCGAAATCGGTGGGCCTGCTCGGCAACGTTGCCGATGTGCTGGCCGAACTGCTCAAGCGAGGCGTGAAGCCGGACCTGCTGACCGACCAGACCTCCGCGCACGACCCGGTGAACGGCTACCTGCCGCAGGGCTGGACCGTCGAACAATGGGACGAGAAGCGGGTTTCCGCACCGAAGGAAGTGGAAAAGGCCGCGCGCGCCTCGATGGCCAACCATATCCGCGCCATGCTCGGCTTCCACGCACTGGGCGTGCCGACCGTCGATTACGGCAATAACCTGCGGCAGATGGCGCTGGAAGAAGGCGTGGCCAATGCCTTCGATTTCCCCGGCTTCGTCCCGGCCTACATCCGTCCGCTGTTCTGCCGCGGCATCGGCCCGTTCCGCTGGGCCGCGCTGAGTGGCGATCCGGAAGACATCGCCAAGACCGACGCCAAGGTGAAGGAACTGATTCCGGACAACCCGCACCTGCACCGCTGGCTGGACATGGCCGCCGAGAAGATCAAGTTCCAGGGTCTGCCGGCGCGCATCTGCTGGGTGGGCCTGGGTGACCGCGATCGGCTGGGGCTGGCCTTCAACGAAATGGTCGCCAACGGTGAGCTGAAGGCGCCGGTGGTGATCGGCCGCGACCACCTGGACAGCGGCAGCGTCGCTTCGCCGAACCGAGAAACCGAAGCCATGGCCGACGGTTCCGACGCAGTCTCCGACTGGCCGCTGCTGAACGCGCTGCTCAACACCGCCAGCGGTGCGACCTGGGTATCGCTGCACCACGGCGGCGGCGTGGGCATGGGCTTCTCGCAGCACGCCGGCATGGTCATCGTCTGCGATGGCACCGAGGCGGCCGCCAAGCGCATCGGTCGTGTGCTGTGGAACGACCCGGCCACCGGCGTGATGCGCCACGCCGATGCCGGCTATGAGATTGCCCTGGAGTGCGCGAAGGAAAAGGGGCTGGACCTGCCGGGCATTCTGGGCTGATCGTGACCCGGGTGTCGCCGGGCATGGCCCGGCGCTACCGGCGCGGTACCTGCAATGCCGGGCATGGCCCGGCGCCATGCGCTTGACCCCGCCCCCGCCGCTGACCAAGATGCGCCATCGCCACTGACGGATCATCGCGATGTACCGCGCCCTTGCCGCGCTCTTCTGTGCCTTGACCGTTGCCCTGCCTGCTCTGGCGGGGGATGTTCGCAACGATCTTCCGACCCGGATGGATGCGCAGTTGCAGGCCAACCGCGAACGCTATGGCATCGCCGGCCAGGCGGTACTGGTCGCACACAACGGCCAGGTGCTGTACCAGGGCGCCAGCGGTGAACGTGATCCCGCTACCCATTCACCGGCCACCGTCGATACCATCTTCGCCGCGCAGTCGATGGCCAAGCTGCTGACCAGCACGCTGGTGATGCAGCTGGTCGATGAGGGCAAGGTGGATCTGGATGCACCCGCCAGCCGCTACGTGCCGGACTTGCCCGCAGCATGGCAGGCGATCCGTGTGCGTGATTTCCTCAACCACAGCTCCGGTATCGGCGAGTACTACGAGCGGGTGGACAACCGCTGGCTGAGCAAGGGCTACACGGGTGTGGCGCCAGATCTTGCCGCTGCACTGAAGGTGGCCGGCGCGGCACCGATGCAGTTCGCCACCGGAAGCCGCGTGCAGTACACGCAGGCCAACTATCTGGTGCTGACCGCATTGCTGCAAACGCATTACGGCAGGCCCTACCCGGCGATCGCCCGCGAACGCATCCTGCAGCCGTTGAAGATGGCCAGCACCTCGTGGGGTGTCGCCAGCGTGCAAGCCCAGCACGCGGCCGTGCCGTACGTCGGCAAGGATGGGCAGCTGCAACCGGCCAACGAAGACCCGTGGCCGGACTACGGCTGGGGTCATGCCGATCTGCAGACCAGCGTGGGCGACATGAACCGTTTCCTGCAGGCGCTGGCCACCGGCAAGCTGCTGCGTACGGCAACACTGGAAAAGCTCTGGCAGCCGCAGAGGCTGACCGATGGCCGCAGCAATTTCTTCTCCACCGGCTGGGATACCACCCGCAGCGACGGCTATACCCAGGTCGGGCACGATGGTGGTACCCGTGTACGTGCGCGATTGGCCTACAAGGGCACGCTGGCCAGCGGCTACTGGGTGTTCGTGTATCTGACCAACGGCAGCGCGCGCAACGTGTGGTCGAGCACGCTGGTGGAAAGCACGATGGCGGTGGCCGCACCGAAGGAATTTCCGCATGCGGTGTTTTCCGAACGCTTGATTGCCTATGCGCTGGAAGATGATGCAGGCGCTGCACCGGCCCTGCGCACATGGTTGCGCGACAGCAGCGGCATCGCGGCCAACGAACTGGAACGCGCGATCAACACCGATGGCTACGCCATCTTCGCGAACCTCGGTGCGCGCAGCGCGTTGAAGGTATTCGCCCTCAACACCGAGCTGTATCCGGATTCGGCCAATGTGTGGGACAGCCTGGCCGAGTGTCATGCGGCATTGGGTGAGAAGGATGTCGCAGAGCGGCTGTATGCGAAGTCGAAGGCGCTGGCGAAACCGTCTTTGTAGAGCCGAGCCGATGCTCGGCTCCGTAAAAAAAGCAGCCGAGCATCGGCTCGGCTCTACAGGTGCACCAGCCCCATACGCCGGTGATGGGTGACGTGGGCCCAGCGAACTGTTAACTTGCGCGCCACTTTCGTGGTTTACAGCATTTCCGCATGTCGCTCGCGCCGTACTGCCCTACCCCGTCGCTGCTGTTCCTGGCCGTCTCGTTTGGCCTGGCCCCAACCGCCCAGGCCGCCGCGCAGGCCACTACCCTTGATGCCGTGCAGGTCACTGCGGCCGATGCCAGCGCCCAGGCCCGCGAGGCGCTGAAGCGCGTACCCGGCGCCAGCAACGTCATCGACGTGGCCAAGGCCGACAGCCGACTGGCCAGCAGTGCCGATGTACTCGCCTTCCAGCCGGGCATCAGTGCGCAATCGCCCGGCAACGAAGGCACCAAGGTCTCGATCCGTGGCTCGGGCATCAATCGCGGCCCGGGCGCACATGCCTCGGGCATCGCCGTATCGATCGACGGCCTGCCGTTGACCGGCCCCGGCGGCACGCCCTACGAACTGCTGGAACCGCTGTGGCTGTCGCGGGTAGAGGTGCTGCGCGGCGCCAACGGCTTCGAGCGCGGCGCGCTGGCGCTGGGCGGTGCCATCGACTATGTAAGCCGCAGCGGCCGTGATTCGGCCGGCATGCAGCTGCACTACGAAGCGGGCAGCCGTGGCTACCAGAAACGCGGCATCAGCTGGGGCGGTGTCAACGGCGATCTCGATTACTTCCTGGCCTACACCGATACCGAGTTCGATGGTTATCAGCGCCATGCGCGCGGCGACGGCAAGGGCGCGATGGCCAACATCGGCTGGCAGATCACGCCCGACCTGCAGACGCGTTTCTTCGTTCGCTACCGCGAAACCAATCACGAAACGCCCGGTCGCTTGACCCGCGATCAGATCCGCAACGATCCGCGAGCCGCGAACGCAGCCAACCTGGCCATCGATGCGCGCCGCCCGCAGCCGGGCAGTACCTGGGTCGGTAGTGTCACCACGCTGCAGATCGACGAGGATTCTTCGCTGCAGGCCGGGCTGGTCTATCACACGTATCCGATGGACTTGAACGAGAGCCTGTACCGCCAGCAGCTGGACTACGCCAACCTCAACGCCACGCTGGACTACCACCACCGCCACCGGCTGTTCGGCCTGGACAGCCGAACCACGATCGGTCTGCGCGTCACCCACGATCTGGACGCCGATGTGCGCGAGTCGCTGCGCTTTGCCAGCAACGGCTATGCCGCCGGTACGCGCACGCGTGACTTCCGCCACCACGGCACCGACAGCACACTGCACGTCAGCAATACCCTCGCCTTCAATGACCGCCTGCGCATGCAGACCGGGCTGGCGTTGATCAACACCCGCCGCGATGTGCAGGTGACCTGGCCGAGCAGTGGCGGCCGCCTGCGCGACCACGACTGGGACTACGCACCGCGACTGGGCTTCACCTGGCAGCACAGCGCGCAGACCCAGTGGTTCGGCAACCTCAGCCGCTCGGTGGAAGCGCCGCATCCTTGGTCGATGATCTGGGGCTCGAACCAATACTTCGGGCCGGGCAACGGACCGTCCAGCGGCCGCCAGCGCGCGCCGGTGCCGATGCAGAACCAGACCGCCACCACGCTGGAACTGGGTGCACGGGGCGATGCCGTGCTGGGCCGCTGGGAGCTGACCGGCTACTACGCGCACGTGAACCACGAGCTGCTGAGCGTGGAGTTGCAACCGGTGCCGAACCTGTTCATCGCAGAAAACAACGCCAGCCCCACCGTGCACCGCGGCATCGAAGCCGGTTTGGACAGCACGCTGTGGCAGGCCGCGCCGGGGCGCCTGTCGTTGCGCCAAGCGTACACCTTCAGTGATTTCCGTTACCGCCATGACGCCCGGTTCGACCGCAACCGCCTGCCGGGCCTGCCGCGCCACAGCTACCAGGCCGAGCTGCGCTTCGATCATGCCTCCGGCCTGTACGCCGCGCTGAACACCGAATACGCCTCGCGCATCGCGGTGGACTACGCCAACAGCTACTGGGCCGACAGCCACGTGATCTTCGGCAGCCGCATCGGCTACGACGCACCCGGTGGCCGCTGGCAGGCGTGGGCGGAGATGCGCAACCTCGGCAACCGCCACTACGCGGCCACGGTCACGCCGGGCTACGACGACGCCGGCAAGGATGTCGCCCGCTCCACGCCTGGCGAAGGCCGGGGCATCTATGCAGGCGTGCGCTGGCGTTTCGATTGATCGCCCCGGGCGGCGCCGGGTGTGATCCGGCGTCGTCGTTTCAGCCACTTCGACGACGTACCCGGCAGCGTCCCACCGCGCGAACCATCGCTGGCGTGAGCTGCTGCGTGCGCTTGTGCTTGTCAGCGTGCGGGCGCCGAAACACCTGGCTGCGTCACTCCGGCCGCGCCTTGGTCACCGCTTCGATGCGATGGCCATCGGGGTCGACCACGAACGCCGCGTAGTAGAAGTCACCGTAATCGGGGCGCGGCCCGGGCGCACCGTTGTCAGCGCCCCCGTTGGCCACGGCGGCTGCGTGGAAGGCATCCACGGCCGCTGCCGAGTCCGCGGCAAACGCTACGTGGAAACCGGGACCCGGCGCTGCGGCGTCATCACGCAGCTTCAGGCACAGCGCATCCTCATCATCGACCACCCCATAACCGATCGCGGTCTCGTCCTCGAAGACCCGGCGAAACCCAAGCGTGGCGAGTGCGGCATCGTAAAAGCGGCCTGCGGCATCGAGGTCACGGACGCCGAGGGAGAGGTGGTGCAACATGTGGACGTCCTTGCCGGGCACGCAGCAGCGCGTTCGCGTTGATTCTAGCGCGCAGGTGGCGCGACAGCCCTGAGCAGCTGCGCGGCGACCTGGTCAAACGGAGCGATATCCTGCAGCGCGCGGCACATCGCCACCGCGCCTTCCACGCTGGCAATCACCAGGCTGGCCAGCTCACCCGCAGCGGCTGGCGCATGTCCTTCGGCGACGAGCGCCGTGGCGAGATGATCGTGCCAGCGCACGAACACCTCGGCAGCTGCCGCGCGGGGCTGGCTCGGCACTGCGTCCATCGGCTCCTCAACGGCAGCGGCCAGCACCGGGCAACCCGCGCGGAACCCGGAGCGCAGCAGGCGCTCGCGCCACATCGCCAGGAACTGCTGCAGGCCCTGCACTGCGCCGCCCTTCAGCAGCGCCACCAGCAGCGCTTCCACCTTGTCGCCGGCCATAAGCGTGGCGCGCGCCAGCAGCTCCTGCTTGCCGCCTGGAAAGTGATGGTAGGTGGACCCCAGCGGCGCGTCGGCCAGCTTGGTCACTTCACGGATGCTGGTTGCATTCAGCCCGACCCGAGCCAGCATCTGCGCGGCGGCATCGATCACGCGCTGGGGAGCGTCGGACGTTCGCGGACTCATGGCTGCGCCTTGCTAAGACAGTCGCCATAGACTAGCGTACCGTCGATTCTATAACACCCGTAATAATCATGAATCTCTGGTTCCGCCTGCTCCATCTGCTGCTGTGCAGTCTGTTCCGGCCCAGGCTGGAGGCGCCTTTCGGCGTGTCGCGGCTGCAGTTCCGGGTGCTGCCCAACGATCTGGACAGCAACCTGCACATGACCAACGGCCGCTACTGGAACATCTTCGATCTGGGCCGGTTGGACCTGATCCTGCGCATGGGCCTGGGCAAGGTGGCGCTGCGCGAGAAATGGGCGCCGATCGTCGGCGCCGGCACCATCCAGTTCCGCCGCGAGCTCCGGCCATTCCAGCGCTTCACCCTGGAAACACGCCTGGCCGGCTGGGTCGGCACGCGCGTGATCATGGAGCAGCGCGTGCTGGTCGGCGACGGCCAGAAGATCGCCACGCGCGCCCTGCTGGTCACCGGCATCTATGATCGCCGCGCGCGCGCATTCGTGGGCATGCAGCAGATGATGGACGCCATCGGTTCGTCCTTGCCGCCCTCCCCCGCACTCAGCGCCGCCGCCGAAGCACTGCTGGCTGCCGACGCCGCGCTGAAGCGCGACGACGACTGAGTTCCCGCCATCACGTCCCGACCTGCGGCATGTTCCGGCCGACCATCACCGAGCGGCGCGCCTCGCCAGCGCCTGATCGATCGCAGCCTCAGCCAGCGGTGCCATCACCGCGTAGCCTTTCGTGGTGGGATGCACGCCGTCGCCGGCCAGGTCGGCATCCAGACCGCCCTGCGCGTTGGCCAACGGCGTGTGGTAATCCAGGTAGACCAGCTGTTGTTCGTCGGCATGGCGTTTCAGTGCACGGTTCAATGCGCGCACCTTCGCGGCGGGCTCGATACCAGGCATCCAGGGGTACTCGCTGACCGGCAGCACCGAGGCCAGCACCACGCTGATGCCCTGCGCTTTCGCCAGCGCCACCATCGCCTGCACGTTGTCTTCGATCATCGCCTGCGTGGCCTGGCCGGTATTGCCGGCGATATCGTTGGTGCCGGCCAGGATCACCACCACCTGGGGATGCAGCGCAAGCACATCCTGCGGGAAGCGAACCAGCATCTGCGCCGTGGTCTGGCCACCGATGCCACGATTGAGATACCCCTTGCCGGGGAAGAAGGCGGCGCTGCCCTCAGCCCCCCAGCCCTCGGTGATCGAGTCGCCGTAGAACACCACGCGTGGCTGTCCGGGCCGGGCAGCAGGCAGGGCTGCGTTGGCGTCACGATAGCGCTGCAGCTGTGGCCAATCCGCCAGACGCTGCTGCATGAAACGGACTTCGTCCGGCCGCAGCTGCTCCACTGGCCGTGTCAGCAGCGGGTTGATGGCGGGTGCCTCGGCCGCGCTCACGCCGCCGGTCATCGCCAATGCCAGCGCGATGGCGCCGGCCGTCAAAGCAGGAATGCGCATGCCGATCTCCCGTAGCGTTCTGTTCCGCACTCAGCGTGCCGCAGCGCGCGCGGCCACGCCAGTCACCTTCGCCGGCATCCACATGCCCGGCGTCCAGCCACTGGCCGCCAGGATCGCCTTCGGATCGTCCTGTTCGATCAGGGCGCGTACCGCTTCGCGCTTGTCCCTGGCCTGCAGGTAGTACGCCTTGGCGATGCGGTAGCCCACCCAGTAGCCCAGATCGTAGGGCGCGTCGGAACCGGGCGTGTAGTTGTACAGCCAGGGCGACAGATCGGTACTGTCCAGGTCCAGCGCGAATGCACTTTCGATGTGCACTTCCCTGCCCCGCGTCCATGCCGCGTGGCGTCCGTTGCCGACGTTGCCGGAAACCAGTTCGGTGATGAACTCGGCCACGCCTTCGGCCAGTGACAGGCGCAGCACCGTCGCACGCGGATCACCCTGCTCGAAATCGATCGCACCGGTCTGCTGGATGTGCACGTACTCGTGCGCGATCACATGCACGAAGCGGTCCTGCACATTGGGGTTCATGAAGTCAGCCGCGCAAAGGGCTTCCAGCCCGATCAGCACGCCTCCCGGATGGGTCAGCCCGACCGGGCGGCCGCGCCCGACCATGATCGCGACCGGTGGAAACCTCGCCTGCGGATAGATCGCCTGCAGATTGGCGAACACCTGCACCAGCCGCTGGCGTACCGCAGGCAGTTCAACCAGACAGGTCCGGCCGTTGGCGTACATCGCAGGGTCGCGACGCATGGCGTCGGCGATGCGCTCGGCGGTGACCCGTCGCCGGCTCGCGAACTCGCCCAGGCTGGGCGTCCCTTCGGCCAGGTACTGCGCCAACTGGGCGACGCTGGGCTGGCCATCGGTTGTGTCGTAAAGTGCATAGAAGCGGCTGGCGTCGGAAATCAGGATCTCGGGCCCGGGCGCTGCACCATGGGCCACGCCGGCCGTCCCGGCCAGCGCCAGGGCAAGCAGGCCACGCAGGGAAACGAACATCGATCCGTCCTTGGTGGAGACAATGCCAGGCAGGCAATCTATCACTGCGTCCCCTTCGCCGCAGCAGGCGGGTGCGGCCGTTACGCCCCTGTGCCAGACTCACCTCGGCATCTGCCATGGATGATGGCGCACCGCACGATGATGATCGTTCCCGCGTACTGGGCCGAAGCCCGCCTGCAGGCCCGTTTCCGCGGCCGGCCGGTGGTCGTGCGTCGCTTCGGATGGTCCGACACAAGCCCTGCCGACGCTCAGGGCCACGCCGAGCGCCGGGCCAACGAAGCGCTCAATGCCATCCTCGCCGGGCAGGCACTGCCGCGCCGCGAGGTCCGCAGCAACTACGGCGTGGAAGGCGTGCCGATCCGCGAGCAGATCGTGCAGCGCGATGGCGGCGTGGTGATCACCCGCAACAGCTACGGTGCGCTGTGCCTGAACACTCCGGACGTCCTGTTCGCCGACATTGACCACCCGCAACCACCGGCAGGATGTGTGATGCCCGTCGTCATCACGGCAGCCCTGCTGCCCGCCGTCGCCCTCATCGGCACCCTGCTCTGGCACTGGCTGGTGGGGCTGGTACTGGGCGTGGCAGCCGTGGCTCTGGTGAATACCGCGATGCTGATGCAACGCAGGCGTCGCCTGGCCGCTGCCGGTGGCGCCGAGGGCGTGGCCCTGCAGCGGGTTGCGGACTTCAGCAGGCAGCACCCGGACTGGCATCTGCGCGCGTACCGGACGCCGGCCGGGCTGCGGATACTGGCCATGCATGCCACGTTCTCCCCCGGCGACGAGGCGCTGCAGGCGTTCTTCAACGCACTGGGCACCGACACGCTGTACGCGCGCATGTGCCGGCTGCAGCACTGCTTCCGGGCCCGGCTGACACCCAAACCATGGCGTGTCGGCCTGAAGTACCGCATCCGCCCGCCCGCCGCCGCGTGGTCGGCCGAGCAGGCCGACAATCCGGACCGACTGGCCTGGATCGCGGAGTATGAAAGCAAGAGTGACGGCTTCGCTGCCTGCGCCTATCTGCGCAGCTTCGGCGACACCACCCGGGTACATGCCAGGGCCGAGCATGTGCGCGACCTGCATGATCGCCTTTCGCACGCGCAGGACCGCCTGCCACTGGCGTGAGCGCGGATGCCCAGGCAGCGCTCTCCACGGACAACTTCCCTGCTGGGGCGCCTGTCCGGCCGCACCGCGATCGACCTGTCGCTGTCGAGTCTGCACCGTTGATCGCAGAGCATCCGTGGATGATCAATCTGCGGTTTCCTTGCGCAGCGCCCCGCAACGCAGCGCCTCCTGGGCAATGTCGTCTCGTAATCTGTTCTGCAACCAGCTGATCCTGAAACGTTCGCGGCTGGGTTCCCCCGCAGGCAGCAGCGCCATCAGTGCATCGCTCAACGCCGGACGCCACTGCTCCTGCGCGCCTGCCAGAACGTACTGGTCGAAGTTCGTCGATGACACGCGCTTCCATGGCAGCATCATCGCGTACTGGGATGTGGACACCAGCACGGTTTCCGGGCGGCCCGGACGGCTTACGACCACGGTCATGCTGGGATGGTCGTCAGTCCAGAGGCCGCGGAAATGCGCTGCAACGCGCTCCTGCAGACCTTGCCCGGCCACCGCCCGGCGTGCCCAGGCCTGCTGCTGGGCGAACGAGCATCTGGCCGGCGGCGTGCTGCGCAGCTGTGGATCCAGCGTCAGCATGGTGGACCGGTCCAGCCGCGAAGCGATCAGATCCACCGTGGCGTCGCGGGTCAACGGCGCTGCCTGCAGCGCAGCCTCGAACGCTGACATCGCGCCGAACGGCAGCAGCTCCGGCACCCGCGGTTGCACGTCGGGCGCGTCAACCACCTGTACACGGGTGGTCACGCCGTAGGCATCGCGCCGGATGACCCAGCGCTCAGATACGGAACCCCAGCCAGACCAGTCGTACGTGACGTGCACGCTCATCGGCCGCTGGACCGCCATGGCCACAGGAGAAACCAACAGCGGAGCGAGCGCCAACATCCATGCCTTCATGTGACTTCCCCGGCTCTGTACCACAGCAGCCGACCATGGCTCGGCTCCACAGGATGCAGGAAGGCCGCCCGAGGGCGGCCTTTCCATTCCTCACTTGGCGTTCTTCACGTAGGTGTCGAACCAGTTGAGCATCTCCGCCACCAGCTGCTCGTTCGACTCCAGCGCCGTATACCAGTGCGGCTCGTTCGGCAGCATCACCAGGCGGGTGGTGCCGCCGTTGCCACGGATCGCCTGGTACAGCTTGCGCGACTGGAACGGCTCGGTACCCGGATTGGCATCGTCCTCGCCATGCACCAGCAGCAGCGGCAGCTTGATCTTGTCGGCGTAGAAGAACGGCGATGCCTTCAGGTAGACATCCTGTGCCTGCCAGACCGAACGCCGCTCGTTCTGGAATCCGAACGGAGTGAAGGTCTTGTTGTAGGAGCCGCTGGTCGCCACGCCCGCCTTGAACAGGGTGGTATGCGCGATCAGGTTCGCGGTCATCAGGCCGCCGTGGCTGTGGCCGGTCACGCCGATCCGGTTGCGATCCACCACGCCCATGTCGACGGCCTTGTCCACGGCCGCCTTGGCATCGGCTTCCAACTGCTCCAGGTAGGTGTCGTAGGCGTTCCTGGGATCACCGACAATCGGGAACGAGGCATTGTCGATGATCGCGTAGCCGGCCAGCAGCATCAGGCGGTACGGCTGCAGGCGGGTGAACGTCTGCTGCGAACCGGAGACCTGCCCGGCCTGCGCGGCATTGGCGAAGTCTGCCGGATAGGCGTAGAGGATGGCCGGCACGCGCTGGCCTTCCCGGTAGCCGGGCGGCGTGTACAGGGTGAACGACAGATCCACGCCGTCGGCGCGCTTGTAGGTCACCAGCTGCTTCTTGATCTGCCGCACTTCAGGCGTGGGATCGACCAGCTTCGTCAGGGCCGTCGCGGTGGAGGTGTACTGCGCCTCGCCCTGCTTGGCGTCCGCCACAGCATCGCCCTGCTGGCGCAGGAAGGCGTTCGGCGGGTCCATCACCGACTGGTGCCACGTCAGGTAGCGGCCGGGCGTATTGCTGAAGCCCAGGAACTGCTCGTAGGCATCGGCATCGCTGCGGAACAGGCGCTCACTCTTCAGTGTGGCCAGGTCCAGACGGTCCAGGAACGGGCGATCCCCCTGCGGCGAAGCGCCCTGCCCACGCAGGAACACGTACGTCCCTTCCTGCCGCACCACCGGTGCGCCATTGGGCAGGCGCTTGAACACCAGGTTGCCCGGATCGCCGTACAGCTCGTCGCTGGACATGTCCCACAACAGGCGGCCCTCCTGCCGGGGCTTGTCCACATCGACGATGCGGGTCTGCACCCAGTGCCGGTTCTCGTCATTCTCGAACTGGAACGACACGGCCGGGTCCGCCGTCCAGGCAATGCCTTCGAAGCGCTGCGCGGTACGCGCGATCTCCACCGGCTTGCCGGTGAACGGCGCCTTGAGCATGAGCACGCGGTCACGGTGCGGCACACTCACTTTCCAGTCGCCCTTGTCCAGTGCTTCGGCATACACCAGCGTCGCCGGATCGGTGGAGCGCCAGTCGAAACCGCGCGGCCCCTCCGGCACGCCGTGCACCGGCACGCGGTCTGCCAACGGCAGGCGGGCGATGGTGGTCGTGCGCCCACTGCTGACATCCAGTACCGCGACGTCGTTGGCGAAGCGCTGGTAGGTAACCGCATGCGAGAACGGTGGCTTGATCGACTCGGTCAGCACATGCACGCCGTCTGGCGCCGCACTGACATCGTTGTAGATAGCCGGCTGGCCGACCGTTCGCACGGTGCCCGCCGCGGTATCCACCACCGCCAGCTGCGAGGCCCCGTAGTAGGCGAACAACGCTTCATCATGCACGCTGGTCAGCGTGTCGCGTGCCTCATAGGTGCTGCTCTCGCCACTGCTGCCGAGCGACTCCTGTGCATCGGGTCCGGTCGGCACGCCGCCATCGGACGGCGCCGGCCCCTGGTTGGCCGGTACCAGTTTCACCAGCAGTGTCTGGCTGCCACCCAGCCACTGCACGGTGCTGCCGAAAATCGGGTTCAGCTGGACGTTCGGTACCTGCTTGACCTGACCGGTGGCGGCATCGCCCACCCACAGCTGCACGCTGGTCTCGACCGCGTTCTGGAACGCGAAGTGGCTGCCGTCGGCCGACCACAGCGCGCCACCGGCACAGCCCTGCGGCAGGTTGACCCGGGTCTGCTTGCCGCTGCCGATCTCGACCAGGGTGAAGTCGGCCACGCAGGCCGGTATGCCATAGCCTCCGGGCGTGTCATGGCGGCTGCGGTTCTTCGGCTCCAGGCGCACGCCGGCCAGTTTCAGGTAGGGCTGCGCCACCCGGCTGATCGACGGATAGGTCTGCGCGGTGGTCAGCAACAGACGCTGGCCACTGGGGTCGACGTTCGGCATTGGCGGCGGCGGTGCCTTCAGCACCTTCAGCAGATGCTCCGGCGGCTTGGCATAGTCGGCCCATGCCGGGCCTGCAGACAACAGCGTGACGGCAACGACGGCAATGGCAGCCGCCAGAGAGGTACGACGGATGAGCATCCTTATCCCCTGGTAGTGTCGGGCTGCCCGCGAAGCGGGCATGCGCCGAATCTAGCACCGCCCGGCCCGCGTTCAATGGGCCGGATGGGCTAGTCACCGGATAAGGCAAAGCGCAGGCCGGGTCACTACTGCCGGGCGTGCAGGTCCCAGGTGGCCAGATAGTCCGGGTCCACCACGATCATCCCGTTGGAGCGCATGCAGTACTCGCCCGGCTGGGCTGGCAGGTACTGGTCGAGCATGGGCGGCAGGTAGCGCTCGTGGCCATCGTTCTCGTCGGCAAGCACCACGCCTTCGAACGCGCTGATGCGCAGCACCGTGCCGGCATACTGCTCCAGCCCTTGAACCTGCCCGTCACCGCCGTAACGGGTGACGCCCACCAGCACTACCTTGCCGATCATTTCTTCGGCCTTGGCATCATCCAGAGGCGGCAGTGCCGCATTCAGTTGGTCGCTCATCCCTGTACCTCCGCATCTGGTGGAGACATCGTGGAGCAGGATCCGCGCGGCGTTTCCGCGAACGCCATGGACAGCATGTTGCCCGCGCCGTCCGGAGGATCGTGTGAAGCGCGGCACATTGCGCAGCGTGCATTCAGCATTGCCTGCGTTGCGTCGGCATGCGCGGCGTGTGCTCTGCGGCGCATGCGATGCAGCACCGTGTGCCACGCTAGAATGCGCGCATGCGCACCGTGAATGCTCTTCGTTACATTACGCCCCTGCGGGAGGGCGGCTCCCTGCCGGCCGTGGTCGAGACCGACGACGACGGCATGGCCGTACTCAAGTTCCGGGGTGCGGGCCAGGGGCCCAAGGCCCTGATCGCCGAACTGATCGCAGGTGAAATGGCCCGTACCCTGGGCCTGCCGATTCCCGAACTGCTGTTCGTCGAACTGGACAGCGAGTTCGCGCGTACCGAACCGGATCCGGAGATCCAGGAACTGATCCGCGCCAGCGAGGGCCTTAACCTGGGCCTGGATTACCTGCCCGGCGCGATCAACTACGACCCGGCGGCCATGCCGGTGGACGCCGACCTGGCGTCGCGCATCGTCTGGTTCGATGCATTCACCAGCAATGTCGATCGCACCACGCGCAACCCGAACCTGATGGTGTGGCACCGCCAGCTGTACCTGATCGACCACGGTGCAGCGATGTATTTCCACCACGACTGGGCCAACGCCGGCGATGCGTGCGAAAGGCCGTTCGTGCTGATCCGCGACCACGTGCTGCTGTCGTTCGCCAGCCGCATCGCCGAGGTGGATGCCGAGCTGGCGGCTCGCCTGACCGATGCCGAGATCGAGCGGATCGTCGGCCTCGTGCCAGACAGCTGGCTGGTCAACGAGCCAGCGTTCGACAGCCCTCAGGCCTACCGCCAGGGCTACATCGACTATCTCAAGCATCGCCTGAAGGTGCGTGCGGTGTTCGTGCAGGAGGCCATCCGTGCCCACGCTGCACACGTATGACTATGCGGTCATCCGCGTTGTACCGCGGGTGGAGCGCGAGGAATTCATCAACGTCGGGGTGATCGTGTCCTGTCCCGGTGCGCGTCATCTGGAAGCGGCCATCGAGATCGACCCGGCACGCCTGCAGGCGTTCGCACCGGCGCTGGACCAGCAGGCGCTGCAACCGTGGCTGGATGCCATCGTGGCCATCTGCCGCGGCGATGCCACCGCCGGCCCCATCGCGCAGCTTCCGGCACGCGCACGCTTCCATTTCCTCACCGCCAAACGCAGCTCGATCGTGCAGATGTCCAGCACGCATGTGGGCCGCACAGCCAACCCGGCGGGTGTGGTCGAACACTTGATGACGAGGATGGTACGGGTGCCGCAGTAACACGGCAGCCCGCCACTACCGCGCAATCGCGGCGTCCTGCAGCGGCCAGCGACACCAGCCATGGGGATACTCGCCCACCTGCCTGGCCAGCCCCGCACTGACCGGGTAAGCCAGCACCTGCCGGGCCCGCACAGGCAACGAAGCATCATTGTCGATCACCTGATCGAAATAGCCGGCCTGCCAGACCGCTCCGTTGCGGCCGCGATGGCGGTTGATCAGGAAGCTGCTGCGCGCCTTGAAGCGCTGTACGCAGTATCCGGGTGGATGGCCACGCGGCTGCGCCAGCCATCGCACGTGGTCGGGCATGACAAGCCAGGCCAGCGAGGTGGTCAGCCCCTCGCGGTCCATCGCACCCAACAGCTGCATCGCGACATCCGCATGCGCCGCGTTCTCGAACAGGCGCTGCCGATTGCAGCAGGTCAACGTGAGCAGATGGACATTGCCCATGATGGGCTCGCGGCTGACAGGGTTCGACAGGCTGGGCATGCGCAACAGCGTGCCCGCCGGCACACCGCTACTGCATCGGTGGACACCACGTCATCGGGTGGGAAATGGCCGCTTCCGGGAATCGGCGGACAGGCCCCGCCGCGAACGATGCTCAATGTTCGGGCAGGGCAAACGCCATCACGTAATCGCCGGGACGGGTCTCCATGAAGTGATGGCCTGCCGCGACGATCACCACGTACTGGCGTCCCCCCTGCTCGTAGATCATCGGGGTGGCCTGGCCCCCGGCAGGCAGCCTGGCATGCCACAGTTCCCGGCCCGTCTTCAGATCGATCGCGCGCAGCAGATCGTCGGTCGCGGCGGCGATGAACACCAGACCGCTGGCAGTGATCACCGCACCGCCATTGTTGGGCGTTCCGATCTCGATCGGCAGGCCGGAGCGGATGCCGAACGGGCCGTTGCCGCGCGCGCTTCCGAACGGCCGGTCCCACAGCAGCGTGCCCGTGCGCAGATCGATCGCGCGGATGCCGCCATACGGCGGCTGTTTGCACGACAGGCCGGTCAATGGCAGCCGCCATCCTGCATTGACGTCGATGGCATACGGCGTACCCATCTGCGGGTCGCCTGCCCCTTCGCCAGCGCCGCGGTCGGCGCGGATCTGCTCACGCGGCAGCCATCCCCGCCGGTCGGCCTCGGCACGCGGTACCAGCCGATTGTAGTTGGGCATGTCGTTGTAGTTGGCCACGATCACGCCCCGGCGGGTATCGATGGCCACGCCACCCCAGTCCGAGCCACCGTTGTAACCGGGATACTCGATGGAATGGCGATCACTGGTGGGCGGCGTGTAGAAGCCCTGGTAGTGCGCCCTGCGGAACTGGATGCGGCAGACCAGCTGATCGATCGGCGTGATGCCCCACATGTCACGCTCGGTCAGCGGCTGCTCGCGCCGCAGGGTGTGATAGAGCGAGAACAGCTGCGTCGGTGAGCGCTGCTCCGGTTCCACGCCGCCCTGCGGAACCCTGCGCTCTTCGGCAGGTGTCAGCAGCCGGCCGTTGCGCCGGTCGAGGATGTACAGGTCACCCTGCTTGGTCGGCAGCAGGATCGCGGGCACCTTGCCTGCCGCGGTCGGAAAATCGATCAGGCTGGCCTGCGAACCGAGGTCGTAGTCCCAGACATCCTTGCGTACGGCCTGGAAATGCCAGACCGGCTTGCCGGTGGCCACGTCGAGTGCCACCAGCGAGGTGGCATAGCGGTTCTGTTGCTCGCTGCGCGAGCCGCTCCAGTAGTCGCCGGCGGCATTGCCCAACGGCAGGTAGACCAGGCCCAGTTGTTCATCGCCGGTGGCGGTGGTCCACATGTTCGGCGTACCCCGGGTATAGACCTGCTCGCGGGGTGGCGGACCGGTGCGCTCGGGCCGCTCCATGTCCCACGCCCAGCGCAGCTTGCCGGTGATCGCGTCATAGGCCTGGATCACGCCGGAAGGCGCGTCACGGCGCTGCCCGTCCAGCACCTGGTGACCGGTGACGATCACGCCGCGCACGATGGCCGGCGGCGAGGTGATCGAGACATAGCCCGGCGGCACCTCGCCCATGTCGAGGGTGATGTCGATCTGGCCGTTGTTGCCGAAATTGACGCACGGCCGACCGCTGTCGGCATCCACTGCGATGATGCGTCCGTCCAGCGTGCCTTCGATGACGCGCGCCCAGCAGGCAGGCCGCGCGCCCGCCGCCGCGCCCGGTCGAACGCTGGGAGGTGGCAGGGGCAAGGCGAGATCGGCAGCCACATCCGCCAATGCCGCATCGGCGAACACCGGCACGGCGGGCTGCTCGTAGTAGGACACCCCACGGCAGGCGGCGGTGTACGGAATGGAGGCGTCCTTCACCTTTGGATCGAACTGCCACAGCGCCTTGCCGGTGCTGGCCTCGAGGGCGATCAGGCGGTTGCGTGCCGTGCACAAGTACAGCCGCTCGCCGATCTTCAACGGCGTGGTCTCGGCCCCCCAGCGCCTCTTCGGCAGGTCGCCGGTGCGGAACTGCCAAGCCAGTTGCAGGGTAGCCACGTTGGCGGGCGTGATCTGCTGCAGCGGCGAGAAGCGGGTGGCGGCGTTGCTGCGGCCCCAGGCGGGCCAGTCACCCTCGGCGGGCTGGTCGGCCGGCTGCAGGCCGGTGGTGTCGCGGGTCGGCTCCAGGCCTGCGCTGAAGGCTGCTTCCGGGAACGGCGCATGGCCGTCCACGCTGCCGTGCGGACTGAACGCCAGGGCAAACGCGCCGACGAACACCAGCAGCAACACGGCGGCGATGCTGCACGACAGCCGTTTGGACAGCGGCGCGCGCAACGTCGGCGTCAGCAGCGCCAGAACGATGCCCAGCGCGGTGACCAGCCCCAGCCGTGGCACCCAGCGCCAGTAATCGCTGCCCGATTCCCACCCCGTCCACAGCAGCGTGCCGACGAACACCAGCGCGTACAGCAGCGCACCGCTGCGACGGTTGAGCCACAGCAGAATGCCGCTGGCCAGCAGGCCACAGCCGGCGATGAGGTAATAGGCCGAGCCCCCCAGCTGGAACAGCCATGCACCCAGCCCGCCGATCACCAGGCCCAGGATGACCAGCAGCAGCGACAGGACCGTGACCAGGGGGTGGCGGCGCACGGGCGCCGGCGCGGACTGCGGCGTGGCGGACATCGTCGATCTCCGGGAGCAGCATGCTGCCCTTATCCCACCGCCGCCGTGAAGCGCGTGCGTATTCCATGCTCCCGCATACGACGACGCCGGCACGGGGCCGGCGTCGTCGGGTACCTCGTCAGCGCGACCGGATCACTCCTGCGCGGCATCCTCGCTGCCGGTGGCAGCCGGGGCGCCTTCGGCCGTGGCCGGGGCGACCGCGGCCACCTCGTCCTCGTCCTCGTCGATCGAGGCATCCATGCGCTCCACCGCCTGCAGCTTCTCGTCCTTGGACAGGCGGATCAGGGTGACGCCCTGGGTGTTGCGGCCCACGCGGCTGATTTCCGAACCGCGCGTGCGCACCAGCGTGCCGCCATCGGAGATCAGCAGCACTTCATCGCTGGAGCCCATCAGCACCGCGGCGACCAGCTTGCCGTTGCGCTCGGTGGTCTGGATGCCGATCACGCCCTGGGTACCACGCCCCTTGCGCGGATAGTCCGGCAGCGGGGTGCGCTTGCCGTAACCATTCTCGGTGGCGGTGAGGATGTACTGCAGGTTGGCGTCGTCGGCACCGTCGATCACCGCATCGCCATTGGCGACCGCTTCCTCGATACCGTTGTCGTCCTCGTTCTCGTCCTCGGCACCACCGGCACTCTCGGCCACGATCAGGCTGACTACTTCCTCGCCGGGCGGCATCCTGATGCCGCGCACGCCGGTGGCGGTACGGCCCATCGAGCGGACCTTGTCCTCGCCGAAACGCACGGTCTTGCCGTTGGAGGCGAACAGCAGGATGTCACGCTCGCCATCGGTCAGGCCGACGCCAACCAGCGCATCGCCCTCGTCAAGGTTGATCGCGATCTTGCCGCGGGCCAGACGGAAGGCGAATTCGCCCAGCGGGGTCTTCTTGACCGTGCCGTTCTTCGTGGCGAAGAACACGAACTGGCCATCGGCGTATTCGCGCACCGGCAACACGGCCTGTACGCGCTCACCCGGTTCCAGCGGAATCCAGTTGATGATCGGCCGGCCGCGTGCGTTGGAGCCGGCTTCGGGCAGCTGGTACACCGGCAGCCAGAACACCTTGCCCGAACTGGTGAAGGTCAACAGGGTGTCGTGCGTGTTGACCAGCCACAGCTGTTCGATGAAATCCTCTTCCTTGGTCGCCGCCGCGCTGCGGCCACGGCCGCCACGACGCTGGGCGCGGTAGGCGCTGACCGGCTGGCGCTTGACGTAGCCGGCGTGCGACAGGGTGACCACCACGTCTTCCGGGGCGATCAGGTCGAGGATGTCCAGGTCTTCTTCGCTGTGGCGGATCTCGGTGCGACGCTCGTCGCCGAACTCGGCCTTGACGCTGACCAGCTCCTCGCGGATCACCTGCAGCAGGCGATCGGGATCTTCCAGGATGTGGATCAGACCGGCGATCACTTCCAGCAGCTGCTTGTACTCGTCGGTCAGGCGATCCTGCTCCAGCCCGGTCAGGCGGTGCAGGCGCATTTCCAGGATCTGGGTGGCCTGGATCTCGGTCAGCTGGTAGCCGCCCTCGATCAGGCCCACGCCCTTGGGCAGGTCCTCCGGGCGCGAGGCCTCGGCACCGGCAGCACCCAGCATGGCCCCGACCAGGCCCGGCTCCCACAGGCGGGCGAGCATGCGTTCGCGCGCCTCGTTGGGATTGGGCGAGGTCTTGATCAGCTCGATCATCTCGTCGATGTTGGCCAGCGCGACGGTCAGGCCTTCCAGCACGTGGGCACGGGCACGCGCCTTGCGCAGCTCGAACACGGTGCGGCGGGTGACCACCTCGCGACGGTGGCGGACGAATGCCTCCAGCATCTGCTTGAGGTTCATCAACTGCGGGCGGCCGTCGACCAGCGCCACCATGTTGATGCCGAACACCGATTCCATCTGCGTCTGCTGGTACAGGTTGTTCAGCACAACCTCGGCAGATTCACCGCGCTTGATCTCGATGTAGATGCGCATGCCGTCCTTGTCGGACTCATCGCGCAGCTCGCTGATGCCTTCGATCTTCTTTTCCTTGACCAGCTCGGCGATCTTCTCGATCAGACGCGCCTTGTTCACCTGGTAAGGAATTTCAGTGACGATGATCGATTCGCGGCCGTTGTCGGCCACTTCGATATCCGCCTTGGCGCGGATGCGCACGCGGCCACGGCCGGTACGGTAGCCGGCGACGATGCCGGCGGTGCCGTTGATGATGCCCGCAGTCGGGAAATCCGGGCCCGGGATGTACTCCATCAGGCCGTCGACGTCGATTTCCGGGTTGTCGATCAGCGCGATGCAGGCATTGATCGATTCGCTCAGGTTGTGCGGCGGGATGTTGGTCGCCATGCCCACCGCGATACCGGCCGAACCGTTGACCAGCAGGTTCGGGAACCGGGTCGGCATGACCGTCGGCTCCAGTTCCTTCTCGTCGTAGTTGGGCTGGAAATCGACGGTTTCCTTGTCGATGTCGGCCATCAGCTCATGCGCGAGGCGCGACATGCGCGCTTCGGTGTATCGCATCGCCGCGGCGGAGTCACCGTCGATCGAACCGAAGTTACCCTGGCCGTCGACCAGCATGTAACGCAGCGAGAACGGCTGGGCCAGGCGCACCAGCGTGTCGTACACCGACTGATCGCCATGCGGATGGTACTTACCGATGACGTCACCGACGATACGCGCCGACTTGAAGTAGGGCTTGTTGCTGTGCGCGTTGAGCTCGTTCATCGCGTACAGCACGCGGCGATGCACCGGCTTGAGGCCATCGCGCGCATCCGGGAGCGCGCGGCCCACGATCACGCTCATGGCGTAATCGAGGTAGCTCTTGCGCATCTCGTCTTCCAGGTTGACCTGGATGATTTCCTTGGCGGTTTCTGCCATTCGGGTTCCGTTGTCTGGTAGCGGTCCAGTCCGGCGCGGACACCTGCGGGGGTGACCATGCCGGAACCTCGATTCAACCTGTGGATACTACCACATCGGACCATTCCCCGCCTGTGTTTACAGGGGTTTTACCGGCACAAATCAGGAACTTAGGGGCAGGACGGGGCCCATCGGGCCACGCCCGGGGCCGGCCGCGGCGAACCCGGAAGATGCGCCCGGCTCCCGCGGCGCAGACCGCCTGTGCGTCTCAACCGCCGAAGGCGGCGCGCATGTTCTCCACGGTCGGGTTCAGGATCACGCCGCGCTCGGTCACGATGGCGTCGATCAGCTCGCCCGGGGTGACGTCGAACACCGGGTTCCAGGCGGCGATGCCTTCGGCCACCGTGCGCGTCCCGCCCACGCCGTACAGCTCGCCCGGATCGCGCTGTTCGATCTCGATCTGGCTGCCGTCGACGGTCTCCATGTCGACCGTCGAGGACGGCGCCACGACCATGAATTTCACGCCATGGTGGCGCGCGGCGATGGCCAGCTGGTAGGTGCCGATCTTGTTGGCGGTATCGCCATTGGCGCAGATGCGGTCGGCGCCGACGATCACCCACTGCACGGCCCCGGTCTTCATCAGGTGCGAGGCGGCCGAATCGGCGATCAGGGTGGCGTCGATGCCATCCTGCTGCAGTTCCCAGACGGTCAGGCGCGCGCCCTGCAGCCACGGCCGGGTCTCGCCGGCGAATACGCGGGCGATCCGGTGCTGGGCCATGCCGGCGCGGATCACGCCCAGCGCGGTGCCGAAGCCGGCGGTGGCCAGCGAGCCGGTATTGCAGTGGGTCAGCACGCCGCTGCCGGCATCGATCAGGCCGGCGCCGAGCGCCCCCATGTGGCGGTTGGCGGCCAGGTCTTCCTCGGCGATGGCCCGCGCTTCCGCTTCAAGCAGCGTCTTCCAGTCCGCACCGGCGCTGCCCAGGCAACGACGCATCCGCGCCAGTGCCCAGGCCAGGTTGACGGCGGTCGGGCGTGAGGCGTTCAGCCGCTGCAGCGCCGGCTCAAGCTGCTGCAGGGCGAGCGGGCCATCGGCAGCCTGCACCTCACGCGCCGCCAGCACCACGCCCCAGGCAGCCGCGATGCCGATGGCCGGGGCGCCACGTACGGTCAGGGCGTGGATGGCCGCGGCGACTTCATCGCTGTCCCGGCATACCACATGCTCGACCACGAACGGCAGCTTGCGCTGGTCCAGCAGTTGCAGGGCATCGCCGGTCCACAGGATCGGGCGGATGTGGTCGTAGCGGGCGTAATCGAGGTCGGTGGCAGTGTTCATGGGCCCATTGTAGGGCCACGCCCCCTCGCGCAGGCACCCGGCCGGATTCAATTCACCGAGAATTCGGCGCGGCAACCGCCGTCCACCCAGATGCCGTTGCGGCTCCAGCCCCAGGTGCTGCCCTCCACGCACTCTGTGCTGGACAGCTGCTGTCGCACCGCGGCACCGACGGAGATGCTGGCGCCGCAGAAACGGCGCTTCTTCGATTTTGATTCGCAGGTCAACCGGCGCGGCACGTCGACGAAACGGCCATCCTCATCGGCCACCTCGAAATCACCCTGGCAGCCTCGGCTGGTCCACACCTCGTTGCGCTTGTAACCCCAGCCCTGCCCTTCCCGGCATGGCAGCACCGACAGCTGCCGCAGCAGGCGCACCGGTGCGCCGTCCAGACGCACCGGACAACTCTGCGGACGGCCATTGGATTCACAGCGGACCACGCGGCGCACCTTGCGCTTGCTGCCTGGCTCAGCCGCAGCCACTCCCTGCGCCGGGCGCGCCCGGAACTCGGCACGGCAGCCGAGCGTGACCCACACGCCGCTGCGGTCGGTGCCCCATTCGCTGCCACGGATACAGCTGTTGCTGGACAACTGGCGAACCAGATCGACGCCGTTGCTGACATCGATATCGCAGTGCACCCAGGCCATGTCGCGTGACTCGCAGGTGACGACTTCGCCGTCATAGCCGGCCTGCTGCGCCGATGCCGGCAACGGCGTCAGCACTCCCCACATCGCAATGGAGTAGACCGGTGCCGCCACAACCGCAAACCACTTGACCAAAGCCTTCCCCATAGGACTGGACGAACTGCCGTGCCAGTGTCTGGCATCGGGAGTGATGAGAGCATCATCGTGCTTGCTGAATCAAGCGCGCGGACGCGGCAATCCGTTCAGTCTGTCTGGTTCAGAAAGCCGCGTGCGCTCAGGCGTCGGCGAAATCGAAGGCCAGCACGTCGGCGATGCGGGGCGTGCGGTTCATCGCCATCAACAGGCGATCGATGCCGACCGCGACACCCGCACACGCGGGCATGGCAGGCAACGCCGCCAGCAGTGCCTCGTCCAGCGCCGGCTGCACCTGCCCGCGCGCATGACGGCGCTGCAGGTCGTGCTGGAAACGCGCCCGTTGTTCGTCGGCATCGTTCAGTTCGTGATAGCCATTGGCCAGCTCCACGGCCCCCAGGTACAGCTCGAACCGCTCGGCCAGCGGCGGCGTACCAGGGCGGATGCGGGCCAGTGCTGCCTGGCTCGCCGGCCAGTCGTGGACAACGGTCATGACCGCGTCATCGAAATGCGGTTGGATGCGATGGGTCATCAGCAGATCCAGCCAGTCGTCGCGGGTCAGCCCGACCGGGTCGATATGCACGTCACCCAGCGCAGCGCGCAGCCCGGCCTCATCGGTCTGGAACGGATCCACGCCCACCTGCTGCTGGAACAGCTCGCGGTAGCTCAGCACACGCAGGCTGGCGCTGCGTCCAACCAGGCCCAGCGCCAGGCGGACCAGCTCCGCGGTTTCCTGCACCAGCCGGTGATGGTCCCAGCCAACCCGGTACCACTCCAGCAGGGTGAACTCCGGGTTATGGCGCCCGCCGGCCTCGCCGTTGCGGAACACCCGCCCCAGTTCGTAGCAGTCGCCCACTCCGGCGGCCAGCAGCCGCTTGAGCGGGTACTCCGGCGAGGTACGCAGCCAGCGACGGCGGCCACCGGCGTCGACATGGCCGCTGAAGTCGGTATGGAAGCTGTCGATGTTGGGCTCGGTATTACCGGCCACCGACAGGATCGGTGTCTCCACCTCCAGCACGTCACGCTCTGCGAAGAAGCGGCGCACCAGCGCGTTCAGCGCGGCACGCTGCTGCAGTTTGCGCCGCAGGGCGTCGCTCACAGGATGCCCTCCGGGCGCGGGTGATCCAGCGGCAGGGTCAGCAGGTCGCGGGTGTCATCGATGTAGCCACTGGCCAGGTACAGCCGACGCGCCAGTTCGTTGTGGTGGTTCACCTCCAGGCGCAGGCGGCTGACCCCGCGTCCGCGCGCACGCTGTTCGCAGATGGCCAGCGCCTGCTTGCCCCGGCCACGGCCGCGCGCCCGCGGCCCCAGATAGAGCTCGTCAAGCAGCATGAAATGCCCGCCCTGCTCCAGGCTGAAGCCCATCGCGATCACCGCATAGCCGACCACCTGACCGGCTTCGTCCAGCCACAGCAGTACTTCGCCGTTGCGCGGATCGGCCAGCAGTGCATCGACACCGCGGCGCACGCGCACGTCGTCGAACTCGATCCTGTCCTCGGCGTAGAACGCGCGCATCAGCGAGATCAGCAGTTCCTCGTCGGCGCGGGTGGCCAGGCGGAAGTCCAGCGGGGCAGTCTGCATCGGGAATCCTTTGCTGTTTCGGGCCGGGCGCATGTCACGCCCGGCAGGGTGATCATTCGTGGTCGGCGAGGAAGGCCAGCAGACGCGCTTCGTCCCACACCGGCACTCCCAGGGCCTGCGCCTTGTCCAGCTTGGAGCCGGCTTCGGTACCCGCCACCACGAAGTGGGTTTTCTTCGACACGCTGCCGGACACCTTGGCTCCCAGCGCCTCCAGTCGCTCCTTGGCCACATCGCGGGTGAGCTGGGCCAAGGTGCCGGTCAGGACCACGGTCTGCCCGTCGAGCGGACCGGCGACGATTTCGGTCAGCGCGGGCGCCTTGGCCAGGATCTGCTGCATCGCCTCCTCGGCAGCCAGCAGCATCACGCCATGGCTGTCCGCTTCCAGCCACTGGGCAAGGCCGCGCGCGGTGTCCTCGGGCAATCCGGCATTGACGAACTGGCCATGCTCGGCATCGAGCACGGCCTGCGCGCTGGGCAGCACCGCCACCAGCTTTTCCGCGCGCAGGCGGGTGATGCCGGGGATCTCCGATTCCACCAGCAGCTGAGCCAGGTCCAGCCCCTCACGCAGCTTCGCACTGGGCGGATGCACGTCGCTGATGCGCACCTGGCCGACCTGCAGCAGATCGTCGATGGCCTGCTGGTTACCCTGCTGCTCGAAGAAGTGACCGAGCGAACGTGCCACTTCGCCACCGATGTCCGGCACGCGCTTGAACAGTGGCCAGGGCAGACGTCGGATCAAGGCCAGATCACCGAACCACTGCGCCAACGCCTTGGCCGTGCTTTCGCCGACATGTTCGATGCCCAGCGCGAACAACAGCCGTTCCAGCGTGGTGGCACGACTGGTGTCGATCGCGGCGATCAGGTTGTCGGCCCAGCGGGTCGCGATCTTCTTCGTGTTCCACTCGAAGCTGGCCGGCTGCGCCAGTGCCTTCGCGCGCCAGGCCACATCGTTGCCATCGAGCCTGAGCACGGCATTGAGCACCGTGCCGCTGCCTTCGGCCGGCAGGTGCGGCGCCAGGCTGGCGGCCAGCGCGGACGGATCTTCCGCGTCGAGCACCAGCTTCAGGTGCAGCAGCTGGTCGCGGGTGAGCCGGTACAGGTCCGCCACGCCCTTGACGATGCCGGCATCCACCAGGGTTTCGATGTACTTGTCACCCAGGCCATCGATATCCATCGCGCGACGTGAAGCGAAATGGGCGATGGCCTCCTTGCGCTGCGCCGGGCACGACAACTCACCGGAGCAGCGCCACGCGGCCGCGCCCTCTTCGCGCACGATCTCCGAGCCACAGACCGGGCAGCGCGTGGGCATCTGCCACGGCGTGGTGCCCGGCGGCCGGCGGTCGAGGATGACGCTGACCACTTCGGGAATCACGTCGCCGGCACGGCGCACGATCACGCTGTCACCCACCCGCACGTCCAGGCGCTCGATCTGGTCCGCATTGTGCAGGGTTGCGTTGGAGACGATCACGCCGGCCACGGCGACCGGCGCCAGGCGCGCGACCGGAGTGGCAGCGCCGGTGCGGCCGATCTGGATCTCGATCGCTTCCAGCGTGGTGCTCTGTTCCTGCGCCGGGAACTTGTGCGCGATGGCCCAGCGCGGTGCGCGCGAGACGAAACCCATCGCCTGCTGGCCAGCGCGGTCGTCCAGCTTGTAGACCACGCCATCGATGTCGAAGGGCAGGCCATCGCGGCGTGCGCCGATATCGCGGTAGTAGGCCAGCAATCCATCGGCGCCTTCCACCACCCTGCACAGATCGCTGACCGGGAAGCCCCAGGCACCCAGCTGCGCGAGCGTGCCCGAATGGGTATCGGGCAGTTCGCCGCCCTGCACTTCTCCGGTGCCGTAGGCGAAGAAGCTGAGCTTGCGCTGTGCGCTGATCTTCGGGTCGAGCTGGCGCAGCGACCCGGCCGCCGCATTGCGCGGGTTGGCCAGTACCTTGCCGCCATGCAGCCGCGCGCGATCGTTGTAGGCTTCAAAGTCGGCACGGGCCATGTAGACCTCACCGCGCACTTCCAGCACGTCCGGCCAGCCCTTGCCGTGCAGACGCCGGGGGATGTCGCCGATCTCGCGCAGGTTGGCCGTCACGTCTTCGCCGGTCGTGCCATCGCCGCGGGTCGCACCCAGAACGAAATGTCCATCCTCGTAGCGCAGGCTGATCGCCAGCCCGTCCATCTTCGGCTCCGCCGAAAAGCGCGCGGCACCGCGTCGCAGGCGTTCGTCGATGCGGCGCACGAAGTCGGTCACCTCCTCATCGCTGAAGGCATTGGACAACGACAGCATCGGCACCGCGTGGCGGACTTCAGCGAAACGCCCGGAGGGACGCGCGCCGACCTGCTGGGTCGGGCTGTCCGTGCGGGCCAGTTCGGGGTGCGCGCGTTCCAGTGCTTCCAGCTCGCGCACCAGCCGGTCGTAATCGACGTCGGGGATCTCCGGCGCATCCAGCTCGTGATAGGCGCGGTTGGCCTGGGCGATCTGCCGGCGGAGTTCATCGACGCGTTCGGCGGGGCTGGGGCTCATCGTGATCGGTGATTCTGGGGCGGCTGGGGATTCTACCGCGCCGGGCCATCATGCCCTGTAACGTCCCCGCCCCGGCAGCGCCGGGCCCCGCTCCGCGAAAGACGGGCTTGCCGCCCTCCACCGGCAGCGCTAGCGTGCGTCGGCCGCCCTCCGGAAACCTGCCCATGACCCTGCCTGCCTCCCGTCGTCGCTTCCTGCAGCTGGCCGGTGCCGGCCTCGCCGTCGCCGGCAGTGGCCTGCCGGGCCTGGGATACGCGCAAACCGCCCCGGCTGCGGCTCCCGCGTCGCCGCGCGCCGATGGGCCGGTGCTGCTGAACTTCAATGAATGCCCGTATGGGCCTTCCGCCGCTGCGCAATCGGCCGCTCGCGACAGCATCGCGCGCTGCGGCCGCTACCGCTTCGAGCTGGCGGCGCAGGTCCGTGATGCATTCGTCGAACTCAGCGGCGTCAGTGCCGATCACCTGCGCCTGTACCCGGGCTCCAGCGAGCCCCTGAACCGTGCCGCCGCAATCTGGACCGGCCCGCAGCAGGGCCTGGTCGTGGCTGATCCGACCTTCGAGGCGATTGGCGACGTGGCCGCCGCGCGGGGCGCACAGGTCAGCCGAGTGCCTCTGCGCAGCGACGGCGCGCACGATGTGCGCGCGATGGTGGCTGCCGCGCACGCGCGCCCGACCGGGCTGATGTATGTGTGCAACCCCAACAACCCCACGGGTTCGATCAGCCCGCCCGCCGAGCTCGCCTGGCTGCTGGCCAGCAAGCCCGCCGGAACCCGGGTGCTGGTGGACGAAGCGTACCTGCAGTACAGCGACCAGCCGAGCCTGATCGCGCAGGTGGCCGAGCGCGATGACCTGATCGTGCTGCGCACCTTCTCCAAGCTGTATGGCATGGCCGGACTGCGCCTGGGCGCGGCAGCGGCCCATCCCGATCGCCTGCGCGAGCTGGGCAGCCTCGGCGACAACCTGTTGCCGGTGCCGGCGCTGGCGGCCGCTCTGGCCAGCCTGCACGATCCGCAGCTGGTTCCGCAGCGCCGTCTGCAGAACGCGAAGATCCGGCAGGCGACCATCGCCTGGCTGGGCAAGCGTGGCTTCAGCTGCCTGCCGTCGGAAGCGAACTGTTTCGTGGTGGACGTCCAGCGCGACGGTGCCGCCTTTGCCAGGGCGATGGCCGCACAGGGTGTGGTGATCGGTCGCAGCTGGCCGATCTGGCCGCAGCGCGTCCGTGTGACCGTTGGCACCGAGGAGGAGATGGCAGCGTTCCGCGCCGCGTTCGCCCAGGTCGCCGGGGTGCCTTCCTGACTTCATCCACGCAGGCGATGGATCTGCTGTGGTGGTGGGTGCCGACCGTGGGTCGGCATACCCGGGATGACCGCGCTTACCAGCGCGGGGTCTTGGTCAGGGGCGGCGCCTGGTGCTGGCGGTCATAGGCACGCAGCTCGTCACGGATGTGGGCGATGCGCTGGCGGCCGAGCGCGTTGCGGCTGTCGTCCAGCACCACGCCATCCAGCAGCTCGGCCATGCGCTGCACGGTCGGCAGCATCTTCTCCCAGGCATCGAGCGCGGTCAGCGGCGCCGGCAGGGTCAGGAAGAAGGCGATGGCCGGTGTCTCCATGGCACGGATGTTGGCCATGTCGAAACTGCCCGGCTTCATGATGCTGGCCATCGAGAAGATCGGCCCCCGTTCCGGATGGCCCTCCACCAGACGATGGAACACGTTCATGTGGCCGAACACCAGACCGGTTTTCTCGGCCGCCACGACGATGTCCTCGCCCCGCAGCTGCTCGCCGGCCCGCGCGGCCACGAACAGCGAGACGATCTTGTCGAAATCCTGGGTGGCGCGCTTGCCCAGGTCGCTGGCCGCGCCGGCTTCGGTGTCGGCCAGGCCCAGCTCGGCCTGTTGACCCTCTTCGCCCAGTGCCGGATCGAGGCGGGTATCGGCCAACGGTACGCCGTCCTCGCCCAGGACCGGTTCGCGGCGCTCGCTGCTGGTCGGTTCGGTGCCTTCCACGCGGCGGCCCTGGGGCTTCTTCTTCGGACGGCCAAACAGGAAGATCGCGGCGATCAACAGCAGGCCGGCGGCCAGGATGCCGATGCGCAACAGTGCCGTGTCGGACATTCGATAGGTTCTCCGGCTAGTTCATTCAGGTAACTAGGATGGCACGTCAGGCCGCGCCCGCCAATCGCGCGGCCTCTTCCAGGTCCACGCTGACCAGGCGGCTGACGCCCGGCTCGCGCATGGTCACGCCCGACAGCTGCTGCGCAGCTTCCATCGTCGCCTTGTTGTGGCTGACGAACAGGAACTGCACCTTCTCGCTCATTTCCTTGACCATGTTGGCCAGGCGGCCCACGTTGGCCTCGTCCAGCGGTGCGTCCACTTCGTCCAGCAGGCAGAACGGCGCCGGATTGAGCTGGAAGATCGCGAACACCAGCGCCACCGCGGTCATCGCCTTCTCGCCGCCGGACAGCAGCGAGATGCTGGATACGCGCTTGCCCGGCGGACGCGCCATGATGGTCACGCCGGTGTCGAGCAGATCTTCACCGGTCAGTTCCAGATAGGCATGGCCACCGCCGAACAGGCGCGGATAGAGGGCCTGCACACCGGCGTTGACCCGGTCGAACGTATCCTTGAATCGGCCGCGGGTTTCGCGGTCGATCTTGCGGATGGCGTCTTCCAGGGTCTCCAGCGCCGTGGTCAGGTCCACATGCTGCGAATCGAGATACTCCGACCGCTGCGATGCCTCGCCATACTCGTGGATCGCCGCCAGGTTGACCGGCTCCAGCCGGCGCATGCGACCGTCGATCTGGTGCACGGCCTGCTCCCAGTCCCCCAGGCGGGCGTCCTCGGGCAATGCGTTGAGCAGGTCGGCCATCACGAAGCCGGCCTTCTCCACCGCAGCCTGCAGGGTGTCAGCACTGAGCACCAGGGCCTGCTGGTCCAGCTTCCGCTGGGAAATACGCTCGCGCTGCGCCAGCGCCTGCTCATCACGCTGGTGGCGGGTCTGTTCGAAATTGCGCAGCTCGGCGTCGATGCCATCAAGCAGGGTACGCGCTTCGGCCAGGACACGGTCGGCACGCACGCGCTCTTCCAGCGCATTCTGGTGCTCGGCCTGCAGCGATTCGACCGGCGAATCACCCTCGTCCAGCTGCGAATGCAGTTCGCCCAGGCGCGAATCCAGCTGCCCGCGCTGGGTGCTCATGCGCTCCAGCGCCTGGCTCAGCGATGCCACCTGTGCGCGCTGCGATTCCAGGGTCAGTGCCAGCGAATGCGAGCGTTCGCGCACCGCCCGTGCGGCTTCGCGGGCGAGGTCGCGTGCTTCGGCCAGCTGCCGGCGTTCGCTTTCCAGGGCCTGCCGGGTCGATTCCAGATCGCCCATGCTGCTGACGGCACTCTCCAGCCGCGAACGTGCCTCGCGCGCCTGCTCGCGGTTGACCTCGAGGGTCTCCAGCAGTTGGCTCAGCTCGCCTTCGATGCGATCGATGCGCGTGCGTGCGGCCTCCACCTTTCCCTGCTGGCCCTGAAGCTGACCCGCCAGCTCGGATACCGCACGATGCGCGAGGTACAGCGCCCGTTGCGCATCTTCGCGTTGCTGTTCGGCGGCCAGCAGCTGCTCGCGGAAGCCGGACAGCTGATCTTCCAGCTCGACCTCACGGTTCTGCAGCTGTTCGATCTGCTCGCGCAGCTCATTGATCTCGCGCTCGCGCAGCAGCGCACCCTGCTTGGCCGCACCGGAGCGCGACACGCACACCCAGCCCTGGCCGAGACGCTCACCGCTCTGGGTGATGATCGAATCACCGGCGGGCAGCCGGGCCTGCAGGGCACGGGCCTCGTCCAGATCCCGCGCGCCATGCAAATGCGCCAGCAGGCGTCGGATCGCCGTCGGTCCGCGCACGCGCGCGGCCAGCGATGTCGCGGCGACGTCCAGATCGCTGGCATCGTCAGACACCAGTGCGATGCGGCCTTCGCCCAGTTCGCCCAGCGCATCGACCAGGCCTGCCGGGTCGTCCACCAGCACGCCTTCGATCAGCTGGCCGAGGGCGCTTTCCACCGCATTTTCCCAACCGGCATCGACATCCAGGCGCTCGCCCACGCGCGCGGCCGAATCCAGCCCGCGCGCCTTCAACCAGGCAACCGCGGCGCCCTGCTCCTGGCCGAGTGCGGCCTGCTGCAGGGTTTCCAGCGATGCCAGGCGACCGCGCAGGCCATTGACCTGCTTGCGCAGTTCGGCCAGTTCGTTCTGACCGTTGCGCTGCTGTTCCTGCACGGTGGCCACGCCCTGCTTGCGCTGCTCGACCTGTTCGCTCAGCTCGTCCAGTGCGGTCTTCTGCGTGTCGTGCTGCAGGTGCAGCTGCTCGAAGGCTTCTTCCAGCGCGTCCACGTCCAGCCCGGCACGCTCGGCGGCCAGCGCCTCGCGACGCCGGTCGGCGTCGAGGATCTGCCGGTCCAGGTAGTCCACGCGGGTGCGCTCGACATCGCCGGCGCGCGAGGCCTCAGAACTCTGTGAGGTGTGCTGTTCCCAGCGGTGCTGCCAGTCGGCCAGGCGGGCTTCGGCCTCGCGCAGGCTTTCCTGCTTGATCTCGTTCTCTTCCTGCAGCGCCTCCAGCTGCGGGGTCGCGGCGTCCACCGCCTCGCGCAGCACCATCAGCTTGGCCTCATCGCCACTGATGTGCTGGCCCAGCTCGGCCAATGCCTGCCGCGTCTCGTCGCGGGCCTTGTGCAGGCGCTGCGACAGCTCGCGCTGGTGCTGGATCTGCTGCTCCAGTCGGGCCAAGGTACTACCGACCTGGTAGACCGCGGCCTGCGCGGTATTGAGTGCGTCGGCCGCTTCCTCGCGGCGCATGCGCGAGGTCTCGATGCGGGCCTCGGCGTCGCGCTGGTCCGCGATCAGCTGCTGAAGCCGGGTTTCTTCCTGCGACAGGCCCTCGCGAAGCTTCGACAGGCGCCCATCGAGGCCTCGGAACTCCAGCGCCTTCCACTCGGCATCCTTGACCCGGCGCTCTTCCTGCAACGCCTGGTACTGCTCCGCCTGCCGGGCCTGGCGCTTGAGGTGCTCGAGCTGCTTGCTGATCTCCTCACGCAGGTCGCCCAGGCGATCAAGGTTCTCGCGGGTGTGGCGGATGCGGGTTTCGGTTTCCTTGCGCCGCTCCTTGTACTTGGAGATTCCGGCCGCCTCTTCCAGGTAGACGCGCAGATCCTCGGGACGCGCCTCGATGATCTGGCTGATCATGCCCTGTTCGATGATCGAGTAGCTGCGCGGGCCCAAGCCGGTCCCCAGGAAAAGATCGGTGATGTCGCGGCGGCGGCACTTGGTGCCGTTGAGGTAGTAGTTGCTGGTGCCGTCGCGGCTGACCGTGCGCTTGACCGAGATCTCGTTGAACGAGGCGTACTCGCCGGAGATGGTGTGGTCGGAGTTGTCGAAGATCAGCTCGACCGTGGCCTGCGAGACGGGCTTGCGGGCGTTGGAACCGGAGAAGATCACGTCGGTCAGCGAGTCGCCGCGCAGGCGGCTGGCCGAACTTTCGCCCATGACCCAGCGCACGGCGTCGATGATGTTCGACTTGCCGCAGCCATTGGGCCCCACCACGCCGGTCATGTTGGTCGGCAGATGCAGGGTGGTCGGATCGACGAAAGACTTGAAGCCGGACAGCTTGATCGTGGAAAGACGCATAGGGGTTCCGGACTGGGGCCGGCAAGCGGCCTGCGTTTACCCTCCAAGTCATTGATCCTGCTGGGATCGCCGACCGTGGAACGGGTGTGACGCCCTGAGTATACCGATGTGGCCGTGTTCTACGAATGGGCGTGGAACATCGGGGCCCGCGCGCCTGCCGGGCGGGCCGACAAAACAAAACGGGCACCCTCGCGGGCGCCCGTTCTGCGGTGATGCCAGGCCTTGCGGCGTGGGATCAGGCTTCGGCTTCGACGACGACCTTGACGGTGGTCTCGACGTCGGCGTGCAGGTGGATCAGCACGTCGTACTCGCCGATGTTGCGGAACGCGCCTTCGCCCAGGATGACTTCGCTCTTTTCCAGCGGCAGGCCGGCGGCGGTGAAGGCCTCGGCGATGTCGCGCGGGCCGACCGAGCCGTACAGCTTGCCTTCGGTCGAAGCATTGGCGGCGATGGTGACGCTCGCGCCTTCCAGCTTCGCCTTGCGGGCTTCAGCCTCGGCGTGGATGGACTGGGCCTTGGCTTCGTACTCGGCGCGCTTGGCTTCGAACTCTGCCTTGTTGCTCTCGGTGGCCGGCACGGCCTTGCCCTGCGGCACGAGGAAGTTGCGGCCGTAGCCCGGCTTGACGGTGACCAGGTCACCCAGGTTGCCGAGGTTGGTGACCTTCTGCAGGAGGATCAGCTGCATGGTTTTACTCCAGATAAGTTATTCGTTAGCGAGGCGATGCCCCGCAACAAAGGCTGTCCGAATAGCTGGCACAACGGGGCGGCACGCGGCCACCCCGCCGGGCATCAGACGTCGTGGTTGTCGGTGTACGGAATCAGGGCCAGGAAGCGAGCGCGCTTGACGGCGGTCGCCAGCTGACGCTGGTACTTCGACTTGGTACCGGTGACGCGGCTCGGCACGATCTTGCCGTTCTCGGTCAGGTACTGGCGCAGGGTGTTGAGATCCTTGTAGTCGATCTCCTTGACACCTTCAGCCGTGAACTTGCAGAACTTGCGGCGACGGAAGAACTTGGACATGGGAAGGCTCCTTAGGCGGCGGAAGCGGCGTCTTCGCCGGCTTCGTTGTCAGCGGTGGTGGTGGACTCGCCTTCTTCGTCGTCACGACGACGGCGCTCACCGCGCTCCGGCTTGTCACCCTTCTCGTCCTTGCTCTTCATGATCAGCGACTGCTCGGTGTCAGCCTCGTCACGCTTGATGACCAGGTTGCGCAGCACGGCGTCGTTGAAGCGGAAGCTTTCGGTCAGCTCGTTCAGCACGGCCTGGTCGGCTTCGATGTTCAGCAGCACGTAGTGCGCCTTCACCAGGTTCTGGATCGGGTATGCCAGCTGGCGGCGGCCCCAGTCTTCCAGACGGTGGATGGTGCCGTTGCCGTTCTCGACCAGCGACTTGTAGCGCTCGATCATGGCCGGGACCTGCTCGCTCTGGTCCGGGTGGACCATGAACACGATTTCGTAATGACGACTCATGTTTTTTCTACCTTTCGGATGTGGCCTTGCGGCCGGACAGCCCCCCGCCGTTGAGACCGCGGTGGGGCAAGGGTTCCCGCCAGGAAGGCAGGAAGCCGCGCATTATGGCGCAGATGGGGCAACCGGGCAACCGTGGCCGAACCTGAACCCGGCAGCACCGGGACCTGCCCGAGGACCGGCCGGCACGACCCCGGGGAAGCGGCCCTCAGGCCTTGTCGGCGTCGGTGGTGAAGCTCTCGCCGCAGCCGCACTCGGCGGTCGCGTTCGGGTTGCTGAACGTGAAGGTCTCGCTCAGGCCGTGCTTGCCGAAGTCGATCACGGTGCCGTCGACCAGGGCCAGGCTCTGTGCATCGACGTAGATCTTCACGCCGTCCTGGTCGAACACCGTATCGCCCTCGCGCTCGTCACGGGCCAGGTCGGTCACGTGGCCCCAGCCGGAGCAGCCGGTCTTGGTCACGCCGAAGCGCAGGCCCAGCGCGCCCGGGGTCTGGGCGACGAAGCGCTGCACGCGCTCGAAGGCAATGGGGGTCAGGCTGACAGCCATGGGACTACTCCAGAGGAACAGGGACATTATAGGGAGGTTGGGCCGCAGAAATGCCTCGCAAGCAGAACGCTGCAACCGGTAAACTCCCGTGTTCACAGATCGAGTCGATCAGCAGAGGATTCAAGTCATGACGGTGGTCAGCGTTGAACATGCGCTTGCCGGGAAGATCCCGGAAGGCGGCGAAGTCACGGTACGCGGATGGGTGCGCACGGTGCGCGGTTCAGCGAATCTGGCCTTCGTGAATGTGACCGACGGCTCCTGCTTCGCCCCGATCCAGGTCGTAGCCAACGACACCCTGGTCAACTTCGACGAGATCAAGCGTCTCACCACCGGCTGCTCGCTGGTGGCCACCGGCATCCTGGTGAAATCGCAGGGCAAGGGCCAGTCGTTCGAGATCCAGGCCAGTGCGGTCGAAGTGGTCGGCTGGGTCGAAGACCCGCTCACCTACCCGATCCAGCCCAAGCCGATGACGCCGGAGTTCCTGCGTGAAGTGGCGCACCTGCGCCCGCGCACCAACCTGTTCGGCGCGGTCACCCGCATCCGCAACTGCCTGGCCCAGGCCGTGCACCGCTTCTTCTACGAGAACGGTTTCAACTGGATCAGCACCCCGATCATCACCACCTCCGACGCCGAAGGCGCCGGCCAGATGTTCCGCGTGTCCACGCTGGACATGGTGAACCTGCCGCGCGATGAGAAGGGCGCGATCGATTTCAGCCGCGACTTCTTCGGCAAGGAGACGTTCCTGACCGTGTCCGGCCAGCTGAACGTCGAGGCCTACTGCCTGGCCCTTAGCAAGGTGTATACCTTCGGCCCGACCTTCCGCGCCGAGAACAGCCACACCACCCGCCATCTGGCGGAGTTCTGGATGATCGAGCCGGAGATCGCCTTCGCCGACCTGGCCGAAGATGCGCGCCTGGCCGAGGAGTTCCTCAAGTACCTGTTCCGCGCGGTGCTGAACGAGCGCAGCGATGATCTGGCCTTCATCGCCGAGCGCGTGGACAAGAACGCGATCACCAAACTGGAAGACTTCATCAACGCGCCGTTCGAGCGCATCGACTACACCGATGCGGTCAGCCTGCTGCAGAAGTCTGGCCGGAAGTTCGACTTCCCGGTCGAATGGGGCCTGGACCTGCAGACCGAACACGAGCGCTGGCTGACCGAGGAACACGTCGGCCGCCCGGTGGTGGTGACCAACTACCCCGAGCACATCAAGGCGTTCTACATGCGCCTGAACGACGACGGCAGGACCGTCGCCGCGATGGACGTGCTGGCGCCGGGCATCGGCGAGATCATCGGTGGCAGCCAGCGCGAAGAGCGCCTGGACGTGCTGGACGCGCGCATGGCCCAGTTCGGCCTGGACCGTGAGCATTACAGCTGGTACCGCGATTTCCGTCGCTACGGCTCGGTGCCGCACGCCGGCTTCGGTCTGGGCTTCGAGCGCCTGGTGGTGTACGTCTGCGGCCTGTCCAACATCCGCGATGCGATTCCTTACCCGCGCGCTCCCGGCAGCGCGGACTTCTAAGCCCCACCACCGACCACGGAGGTACTGCCCGCATGACCCTGTTCTTCGCCCTCTGCTTTGTCGGCGTCGCAGTGGCCGGGTTCAGTGCCTTCGTGATCTTCTGGCCGCTGACCCTGGTGCACGTGCGTGACCGCCATCCGGCGCTGGCACAGCGCTTCGGCAGCGGCGCCTTCCTCAAGCCCGATGCCCTGGCCTGGCTGCTGCGCCGCGACTACCGGCAGCAGCCGGATCGCTCGCTGTCCGGTTTGGCCACGCCGGCCTGGGTTTCGCTGCTGACCCTGCTGGCCGGACTGGGCATGGCCGCCCTGCTCTGGCTGGCTTCGCTCTGGTAACGCCTACATGAACGATCTCTCCGCCCCGCACGACAGCTGGTGGCTGGCCAGCCTCGGCAACACCCTGATCTGGGCCCGCCTGCGCGTGCGCCCGGCCGGCACGGCCGAAGTGCTCGACAGTGATGGCAACACCCTCAGCTACGACAGCGAGGACACTGCCCGCGCGCAGCTGTTCGACGCCGATTTCGTCGAATTCGACGGCCTGGACGAAGAAGATGCGCTGGTGCGCGGCTTCAGCCTGCATGAGGTGCAGCCACCGCACGCCGACAGCGACGAGGGCCTGCGTGGGCGCATGGTGCAATCGCTGGGCGGGCGCGCCTGAGCCCAGGCCGATGTTCACTCCGCGCGCCTTCGCCGAGACCGATCTGATCTGGCTGGACCGCCTGCTGGCGCGCGATCCGTTCGTCACCGTGCTCACCACCGGTGACGACGGCCTGCCCGAGCTGACCCGCGTGCCGGTGCTGTACCGGCGTGATGGCCAGCGCATCGAACTGCGCGGCCACTGGGCGCGGGCCAACCCGCAGTCGCGTCGCGAAGGCACCGCCAAGGTGCTGGTCGATGGCCCCCATGGCTACGTCTCGGCCAGCTGGTATCCGGACAAGGAACCGGCGGCACGCGTTCCGACCTGGAACTATGCCGCTGCCGAGCTGCGCGGACAGCTGCAGCCGTTCGACGGCACCGATGCGCTGGCCCAGCTGGTCGGCGACATCAGCGACCGCTTTGAAGCCAGCGTCGGCCAGCAGTGGCGGTTCGAGGCTGATCGTCCCGAGCACGGCCCGGAGCTGCGCGCCATCGTCGGGTTCCACTTCCACGTCGAACAGGTACAGCTGAAACTGAAGCTCAGCCAGAACCATCCCGATGCCAACCAGCAGGCGGTGATCGACGCGTTGGATCGCCTGCACGCCCCACCTTCCACCGAACTGGCGCAGTGGATGCGCTGGTTCCGCGATGAGGCCGCCAGCAGCGGCTGAACGCACCGACTCCCGCGACGACGCGGCCGGACAGCCGCGACTTGCCCCCACCGAGGTCAGGGACCCGAACATGAAAGACATCCACAAGCTGCTGCAGAACAACCGCGACTGGGCCGACCGCATCGAGAAGGAAGATCCCGAGTTCTTCCATCAGCTGGCCAAGCAGCAGCACCCGGAATACCTGTGGATCGGCTGCTCCGATTCGCGCGTGCCGGCCAACCAGATCATCGGCATGGCACCGGGCGAAGTGTTCGTGCATCGCAACGTCGCCAACGTGGTCGCCCACACCGACCTGAACTGCCTGAGCGTGGTGCAGTACGCGGTGGACCAGCTGAAGGTGAAGCACATCCTCATCGTGGGCCACTACGGTTGCGGCGGCGTGCATGCCTGCCTGCACAACACCCGCGTCGGCCTGGCGGACAACTGGCTGCGCCACGTCGGCGACGTGATGCAGAAGCACGCGGCGATCATCGATGCGCTGGAGACCGACGAGCTGCGTCATGCCCGCCTGTGCGAGCTGAATGTCATCGAGCAGGTCGCCAACCTGTGCCGCTCGACCATCGTGCAGGACGCCTGGGCACGCGGCCAGAAGCTGATGGTGCATGGCTGGGTCTACAGCTTGAAGGATGGCCGCGTGCGCGAAATGGGCATCGATGTCGGCTCGCCGGAAGATCTGCAGCCGGCTTACGAGAAAGCGCTTTCCTATGTCCCCCGCAAGGGCAAGCGCGACTGATCCCCCACGGAGCCCGACCATGCTCGCCTCACCGATCAACCTGCACGCCTGGATCGAAGAACATCGTCACCTGCTGAAACCGCCGGTGGGCAACAAGATGATCGACAACGGCGACTTCATCGTCATGGTGGTCGGCGGGCCGAACTCGCGGACCGATTATCACTACGACGAAGGGCCCGAGTGGTTCTACCAGCTCGAAGGCGAGATGGTGCTGAAGGTCCAGGAGAATGGCGCGGTCCGCGACATCCCGATCCGTGCCGGCGAGATCTTCCTGCTGCCGGCGAAGGTGCCGCACTCGCCGCGCCGGCCACCGGGCGGCGTCGGGCTGGTCGTGGAGCGCAGGCGGCTGCCGCACGAGATGGACGGTGTGATCTGGCATTGCGAGCGCTGCAACCACAAGCTGCATGAGGAGTTCTTCGCGCTGCAGAACATCGAAACCGACCTGCCCAAGGTCTTCGCGCGTTACCACGCCAGCCTGGAACTGCGTACCTGCGGCAAATGCGGCCACATCGACCCGTTGCCGGCACCGGCGGCGGACTGATCGATCGCCGGGCATGGCGATTGCTGATGCATCCGCCGGGCATGGCCCGGCGCTACCGGTGTTGCGATTGCTGATGCCCCCGCCGGGCATGGCCCGGCATGGCCGATGCGCGTGATCTCCGGGTAGCGCCGGGCCATGCCCGGCGAGCGTACTGCGCGGCATCACGCAGGCCCCAGGCGCTACACTGGCAGCCCCGTTGCAGCCTGTTGCCCGACCATGTCCGACCTGCTGAACCGCACCCATGCCATCGCTCTCGACGCCGCGGATCCGTTGCGGCCGCTGCGCAGTGAATTCCTGATTCCGCGCCACGGCGGCGGCGAGCAGACCTACTTCGTGGGCAACTCGCTGGGACTGCAGCCGCGCGGCGCACAGGCGGCGGTGCAGGAAGTGATGAAGCAATGGGCTGAACTGGCAGTGGAAGGCCACTTCACCGGCCCCACCCAATGGCTGTCCTACCACCGCCTGGTCAGCACGCAGCTGGCGCGGGTGGTCGGTGCGCTGCCCAGCGAAGTGGTGGCGATGAACACGCTGAGCGTGAACCTGCACCTGATGATGGTCAGCTTCTACCGGCCAACCCGGGAACGACCGGTGATCCTGATGGAAGCCGGCGCCTTCCCGACGGACCGTCACGCGGTGGAAGCGCAGATCCGTTTCCATGGCTTCGACCCGGCCGACTGCCTGGTGGAGGTGCAGCCGGACGAAGCCAGCGGCACGATCTCGATGACCGCGATCGAACGCGCGATCGCCACGCATGGCCCTCGCCTGGCTCTGGTGCTGTGGCCAGGCGTGCAGTACCGCACCGGCCAGGCCTTCGACCTCGATGCGATCACCCGCGCCGCACGCCTGCAGGGCGCGCGCATCGGCTTCGACCTGGCGCATTCGGTCGGCAACCTGCCCCTGCGCCTGCACGATGTGGCGCCGGACTTTGCCGTGTGGTGCCATTACAAGTACCTCAACAGCGGCCCGGGGGCCGTCGCCGGGGCGTTCGTGCACGAGCGTCACCACCGTGACAGCACCCTGCCACGCTTCGCCGGCTGGTGGGGCCATGACGAAGCCACCCGCTTCCAGATGTCCCCGCAGTTCACGCCCGCCACCGGCGCGGAAGGCTGGCAGCTGAGCAATCCGCCGATCCTCGGCCTGGCGCCGCTGCGCGCTTCACTGGACCTGTTCGAACGGGCCGGCATGGACGCCCTGCGCAGCAAGTCGCTGGCACTGACCGGCATGCTCGAAGCCCTGGTGCGCGCGCGCCTGGCCAACGTGCTCGACATCGTCACCCCGGCCGAGCCGGACCGGCGCGGCTGCCAGCTCTCGCTGCGGGTGATCGCCGGCCGCGAGCGTGGCCGCGCCCTGTTCGAGCACCTGCGCTCGGTCGGCGTGCTCGGTGACTGGCGCGAGCCGGACGTGATCCGCATCTCCCCCACCCCGCTCTACAACCGCTACCTGGACGTCCACCATTTCGTCGAGGAAGTGGAAGCCTGGGCCGGCCTCTGAGCCGGCACCTCCCCTCCTGCTGGACAGTTCGTTGATCGCACATGCCTCCCGCTCGTTGAGCATCATTGGTGCCGGCCTGGCCGGATCCCTGCTCGCCATCCTGCTGTCGCGGCAGGGCTGGCGGATCACCCTGTACGAACGCCGTGGCGACCCACGCGTGGCCGACTACGAAAGCGGCCGCTCGATCAACCTGGCGCTGGCCGAGCGCGGGCGCAACGCGCTGCGGCAGGCCGGCGTGGAGGACGAGGTGATGGCCCGCGCGGTGATGATGCGTGGACGCATGGTGCATCCGCGCGAAGGCGCCGCGCAGCTGCAGCGCTATGGCCGCGACGACAGCGAAGTGATCTGGTCGATCCATCGCAGGGACCTGAACACCACGCTGCTGACACTGGCCGAGCAGGCAGGTGCCACCGTACATTTCCACCGCCGGCTGCATACCGTCGATTTCGATGCCGGCCATGCGCGCTTCATCGACGATCGCGACGACAGCCCGCACGATATCCACTTCGACAGCCTGATCGGCGCTGACGGCGCCGGCTCGGCGCTGCGCGCGGCGATGAACCGGCGAGCGCCGCTGGGCGAGGACATCGCCTTCCTCGATCACTCCTACAAGGAACTGGAGATTCCACCGGACCGTGATGGCGGCTTCCGCATCGAACGCAACGCATTGCACATCTGGCCACGGGGCCACTTCATGTGCATCGCCCTGCCCAATCACGAAGGCACGTTCACGGTCACCCTGTTCCTGCCCAACCAGGGCGAGCCCAGCTTCGCCACCGTCAATACCGGCGCCCAGGCCGAAGCCCTGTTCGCGCGCGAGTTCGCCGATGCGTTGCCGCTGATCCCCGACCTGCGCACGGACTGGGAGCAGCATCCGCCCGGCCTGCTCGGCACGCTGACGCTGGAGCGCTGGCACCAGCAGGGCCAGGCCGTGCTGATCGGCGATGCCGCGCATGCGATGGTGCCCTTCCACGGGCAGGGCATGAACTGCGCGTTCGAGGACTGCGTGGCACTGGCCCGCCACCTGATGGAAGCCGACGACCTGCAGAGCGCGTTCGCCGCCTTCGAGAAAGAACGCAAGCCGAACGCGCATGCGATCCAGCAGATGGCCCTGGAGAACTACCTGGAGATGCGTGATCGCGTCGCCGACCCGGCCTTCCTGCTGCAGCGCGAGCTGGAGCAGGCGCTTCAGCATCGCTGGCCGACCCGCTTCGTACCGCACTACACCATGGTCACGTTCCTGCACACGCCCTACGCCGAGGCACTGCGCCGGACCGACATCCAGCGCGACATGCTGGTGGCCGCCACGATCGGCCATACGTCGCTGGAGAACATCGACTGGGCAGCTCTGGAGGCACAGATCCATGCCCGGCTGCCGGTTCTGGAGGGCGCACACTGATGGCTGACAGCTTCCTGTTCTACGACCTGGAAACCTTCGGCCAGGACCCACGGCGAACGCGCATCTCGCAGTTCGCGGCGATCCGCACCGATGCCGATCTGAACGAGATCGACACGCCGGTGAGTTTCTTCGTGCGCCCCGCCGACGATCTGCTGCCCTCGCCGATGGCCACCCTGGTCACCGGCATCACGCCGCAGCGGGCACTGGCTGAAGGCATCAGCGAAGCCGAAGCGTTCGACCGCATCAACGAACAGCTGTCGCGCCCGGGTACCTGTGCCCTGGGCTACAACACCCTGCGCTTCGACGACGAATTCATCCGCTACGGTCTGTTCCGCAACTTCCATGACCCCTACGAGCGCGAGTGGCGCAACGGCAACTCGCGCTGGGACCTGCTGGACATGCTGCGGCTGATGCGCGCCCTGCGTCCCGAAGGCATTCACTGGCCGCTGCGGGAGGACGGCGCCACGTCGTTCAAGCTCGAGCACCTGGCCGAAGCCAACAATGTGCGCGATGGCGATGCGCACGAGGCGCTGTCGGACGTGCGCGCCACGATCGGCATGGCCCGCCTGTTCAAGCAGTCGCAGCCGCGGTTGTGGGAGTACGCATTGAAACTGCGCGACAAGCGTTTCGTCGGCAGCCTGCTGGACGTGGGCGCGCTGAAGCCGGTGCTGCACATTTCCATGCGATACCCGGCCAGCCGGCTGTGCGCGGCTCCGGTGCTACCGCTGGCGGTGCACCCGACGATCAACAACCGGGTGATCGTGTTCGATCTGGAAGGTGACATCGACGACCTGCTGCAGCTGCCAGCCGAAACGATCGCCGAGCGGCTCTACCTGCGCGCCAGCGAACTGCCCGAAGGCGTCGCCCGGGTGCCGCTGAAGGAAGTACATCTGAACAAGGTCCCGGCGCTGGTCGCCTGGAACCACCTGCGGCCCGACGATCACGCCCGCCTGGGCCTGGATGTCGCCGCCATCGAAGCCAAGGTCGAGCGGCTGCGTGCATTCGCGCCGCAACTGGCCGAGAAGGCACGGCAGGTGTACAACCAACCACGGGACGCCGTCGTGGCCGACGTCGATGCTTCGCTGTACGACGGCTTCCTCGGCAATGGCGACAAGCCACTGCTGGCCCTGGCGCGGACCACGCCGCCCGCAGAGCTGGCTGCGCTGGAAGGCCGCTTCCGCGATCCGCGCCTGCCCGAACTGCTGTTCCGCTATCGCGCCCGCAACCATCCCGACACCCTGGCACCGGCCGAGCGCCAGCGCTGGCAGGACTACCGCCGCCAACGCCTGCTCGGTGACGGCCGCCTGGGCGAACTCAACCTGCCCCAGTACCAGCAGCAGCTCGATGCACTGGCCGCCGAGGCGCCGGACGACGATCGCCGCCTGGCCCTGCTGCAATCGCTGCGCGACTGGGGCCAGCATCTGCAGGAGAGCTTGTGAGCACCTATTTCAGCGACGCCAGTTTCAGGTTCCTGCGCAGCCTTGCGCGGCACAATGAAAAGGCCTGGTTCAACGACCATCGCCAGCAGTACGAAGACCATGTACGGCAGCCGTTCCTGCGCCTGCTGGGCGACCTGCAGCCCGCGCTGGCCGAGGTCAGCGCGCATTTCCGTGCCGATACCCGTGGCGTCGGTGGTTCGCTGTTCCGCATCCATCGCGATGCGCGCTTTTCAAACGACAAATCGCCGTACAAGACCTGGCAGGGCGCACGCCTGTTCCATGAACGCCGCCGCGAAGTGGCCGCTCCGTCGTTCTACGTGCATCTGCAGCCGGGCGAGAGCTTCGTCGGTGCCGGCCTGTGGCACCCCGAACCGGACACCCAGCGCCGCGTGCGCCATTTCATCCTGGACAACCCCGGCAGCTGGAAGGCCGCAGCGCATGCACCCGCCCTGCGCCGGCGTTTCGATTTCGAGCAGAGCGAGAAGCTGGTCAGGCCGCCGCGTGGCTTCCCCGCCGATTTCGAGTTCATCGACGATCTCAAGCATCGCAACTGGGTGATGTGGCGCTCGCTGGACGATGAGACGATGACCGGGCCGCGCCTGCTGTCCACGCTCGGCAAGGACCTGGCCGCGCTCGGCCCCTTCGTCGACTATCTGTGCGCAGCACTGGATCTGGAGTTCTGATGCCACTGGCCCGGCAACGCCGCCCGCTCGGCCGCACCGGCCTGTCCGTATCGCCGGTCGGGCTGGGCTGCTCGGGCTTCTGGGGCCATCGCCGCTTTGCCGAGCATGCCGCCGCAGCGATCGTCGAGCACGCGCTGGCCCAGGGCGTGAACCTGTTCGACACCGGCCACAACTACTCCGGCTTCCATGCCGAACCGCGCCTGGGCCGCATCCTGCGGCCGCTGCTGGCCCGCTACCCGCGTGAGTCACTGGTCATCTCCAGCAAGGGCGGCACACTGACCGGACAGGCCGGCATCAGTGGCGCAGAACAGCGCGATTTCTCGCCTGCGGCCATCACCGCCAGCTGCGAAGCCTCGCTGCGCAACCTTGGCCTGGATTACCTGGACATCTACCAGCTGCATGGCGCCACCGCGCACGACATCAACGACGATCTGCTCGATGCGCTGCAGCGCCTGCGCGAACGTGGCCTGATCCGCGCCACCGGCATCAACACCCACTCAGCCTCGACGCTGCACTGGATGCTTGCGCATCCACAGGCATTCGACGTGGTCCTGCTGGACTACAACGCGCTGCAGCAGGATCGTGCGCCGCTGATCGACCAGCTGCATGCGGCCGGAATCGGCGTACTGGCAGGCACCGTGCTCGCACAGGGCCACCTGCTGCCCAGCCAGCCTCGCCGGCCGAGATTGGCCGATGCCTGGTACCTGGCGCGCGCGTGGCTCAAGCCCAGCAGCCGCCGTCTGATGCGCAGCGCACGTGCGATGCGCCGGGCCATTGCGGCGATCGACAGCCAGCGTCCGGCCCAGACTGCGTTTGCCTACGTTCTGGGCCACCCCGGCGTGGCCGCCGGCATCCTGGGCACTACCCGCGTCGGCAGTCTGGAGGAGGTGCTAGCCACGCGACCCGAAGCACTGCGCCCCGCCGACCGGCAACGCCTGGTCGCGGCCTATGGCGACGGCAGCGGTTCGCCCAGTCATTGAGTCTTCACCCCGCCCGGCCGCACTTGCGGCAGTCTGGCGGCATGAAGAAGCTCACTGCGATCGTGGTCCTGTTGGTGATTGCCCTGGCCGGCGTGTGGTTCGGCGGCCCCTACCTGGCCATACACGGTCTGTCCAAGGCCATCGAACAGCGCGATACCGCCGCACTGGAACGCTACGTCGACTTTCCGCGCGTGCGCGTCAGCCTGCGTGCGCAACTCAATGATTACCTCGTGCGCCAGGCCGGCCCCGATGTGGCCAGCAGTCCGTTCGGCGCCCTGCTCTACGGCCTGGGCGACCAGCTTGGGGGCGCAGCGGTGGACACCCTGATGACCCCGACCGGCATCGGTGCGATGCTGCAGGGCCATGTGCTGTGGAAGCGTGGGCGCAACGAGCTGCAGGGCGGAGATGCCTTCGCGGCGACCGAACCGGCACGGCCTTTGAAGAACGCCCGCCACCGTTTCGAAGCGTTCGACCGCTTCGTCGTCGACGTTGATCGCGGCCCGGGCCAACCACCGTTGAAGGTCGTGCTGGAACCGCAGGGGCTGCGCTGGAAAGTGGTTGACCTGCAGTTGGGAATGGCCGGCATCCCATGATGCAGAACGCCGGGCGTGGCCCGGCGCTACCGCGTCATCCCTCGTTGGCGACACCGTGCGGCACATGGCCCGCGGCAACGTGTTCGCGGGCACTGTCGATGTTGTGCTGCGAATCATCGAAGAAGATGTCGGCACCGAAGGCCTGCAGGAACGGCCCCTTGTGGCGGCCGCCCAGGAACAGCGCCTCGTCCAGGCGCACGCCCCATTCGCGCAGCGTGCGGATCACCCGCTCGTGCGCGGGCGCAGAACGGGCGGTGACCAGCGCCGTGCGGATCGGCGCACTGTCACCGGCCGGGAACACCTCCTGCAGCGTGTGCAGCGCGGACAGGAAGCCGCGGAACGGGCCACCGCTGAGCGGTTCGCGCGCACGTTCGCGCTCGTGGCGGCCGAATGCCTCGACCCCCTGTTCACGCGAGATGCGCTCGCTTTCATCACCGAAGATCACCGCATCACCGTCAAAGGCAATGCGCAGCTGGCCGGACGGTCGGCCGGTGTCGATCTGGTCCGCGGCGGCCGCAGCGGTCTCGCCGGGTGGCTTGGGCAGGATCGTCGCAGCGGCGATTCCGTGGCGCAGCGCACTGCGGACCGACTCCGGATTGGCCGACAGGAACAGATCGGTGCCGAACGGTTTCACGTAGGGCCAGGTCGGCTCACCGGCGGTGAAGGTGGCACGGATGATGCCCAGGCCGTAGTGCTGGATCGAATTGAAGATGCGCAGGCCGGTATCGGCCGAATTGCGCGACAGCAGGATCACCTCGACGCGCGGGTTCTCCGGGCTGGCGCCCTGGTTCAGCGCCAACAGTTTGCGCACCACCGGGAAGGCCACGCCGGGACCGAGGATGTCGTCCTCGTGCTGGCGCTGGTACTCCGCATAGGCCGCCACGCCATCGGTCTCGAACAGCGCGTGGCTTTCCTCGAGATCGAACAGGGCACGCGAGGTCACCGCGACGGTCAGCAAACGGGGGGAGTTGTCACCCATCGGTGGGGTCCTTCTGGCGGTCGACGCGACCGGCAACCTATTGTCCTCAAAAAACGAACTGTTCGCTCAGGATCCGGTCTTCCAGATTGTGTTCCGGGTCGAACAGCAATGTCACCCGGCGGTCGCGCGACTCGCGGATGGTCACCTCGACCACGTCGCGCGTCTCGTGCGAATCGGCGGTCACGCTGACCGGTCGCTTGTAGGGGTCCAGCACGCGGAAGCGCACCTCCGTATCCGCCTTGAGAATGGCACCACGCCAGCGTCGCGGGCGATACGGTGCCAATGGCGTCAGCGCGATGGTGTGCGAGCCCAAGGGCAGCACGGGTCCGTGGGCCGAATAGTTGTAGGCGGTGCTGCCTGCGGGCGTGGCAACCAGCACGCCGTCGCCGATCAGTTCGGCCACCCGCTCCTGTCCATTGAGGTCGATGCCGATGTGCGCAGCCTGGCGGGTCTGCCGCAGCAGGGACACGTCGTTGTACGCCAGCGAACCGGTGCTGGTGCCCGATTCGGTCAGCGCCACCATCTCCAGCGGACGCAGGTTGGCCGGTTCCGCGCGGGCGATGCGTGCATTGACGTCGTCGTCGCCCCGGTACTGGTTCATCAGGAAACCTACGGTGCCCAGCTTCATGCCGAACACCGGTTTTCCCAGGTGGCCATGACGATGCAGCGTCTGCAGCATGAAGCCATCACCGCCCAGCGGGCAGAGCACGTCGGCCTGCTCGGGGGCATGGTCGCCAAAGCGCGCGACCATGGCCGCGCGGGCCATCTGCGCAGCTTCGGTGGTGCTTGCCAGGAAAGCGATGCGGGGGGTGTCGCTCATCGGTGGATCCGGGGGGAAGGCGTGAGGGAGAGCATAACCGAGCGCCGCTACGCTCGCCGGGCATGGCCCGGCGCTACCCAGTTCCGCGCCCCCGGTAGCGC
>NZ_JBRRBV010000017.1:0-97894 GCF_056756445.1 Stenotrophomonas sp. STEN225
GGGGGGGGGGGGGCCCCCCCACTCCCCCCCCCCCGGGGGGGGGCCACCCCCCCCCCCCCCTTGGGCCCTCCGACCCCCGGGCCGTACTCACCCCCAGGCGATCAATCCGATCGCCAGCACTGCCAGCGCCAGGCCGGCCCGGTTCCACTTCGTGGTCGGTTCGCCAAAGGCAAACACGCCCACCAGCGCGCCCAGTACCACCACGCCGATGTTCGTGCCGGCGAACACCGTGGCCGGGCTGTCCGGCATCGCCTGGTGCGCGTGCACATAGAACAGGATGTTGCCGCCGTTGAGCAGGCCCAGCAGCGCACCCGCGCCGAGGTTGTGCCAGGCCAGCCGGCTGCGGCCGCTGAAGTGCCGCCACAGCTGCAATGCCAGCATCAGCACGAAGGCCACGCTGAAGCTGGCCAGCACCGCCGCCATCGACGGCGTGCCGGACAGCGCCACCTGCTTGAGCAGCACGTCCACCACCGCGAAGCCGCCCCATACGCCCAGCAGCCAGCCCCAGCCACCGGGCGAGGACGCCACCGCCGGGCCGCGCGGGCGCAGGCTGATGGCCACCATCGCCAGCAGGCCCAGGCCGAGCCCGGCCAGCTTCCACGGCGTGGCGGTCTGGCCGAAGAACAGGAACGCCGCCGCCAGTGACAGCAGCAGCGACAGCCGCTGCGCCACGTCGCTGCGGACGATGCCGGCCACCGCCACCGCGCGGCCCAGCACCAGGAAGATCGAGGGCAGCACCACCGCCAGCGCCAGCAACGACGGCCACGGGGCATGCGGCGCGCGCAGCGCATCCAGCGGTGGCTGCAGCACCACGGCCGTCAGGGTCGCAGCCACCAGGTAGTTCCAGGTGACCATCTGCGCGACATCCAGTTGGCGGCGTCCGGCCACCTTCAACAACACCGAAACCAGCACGCTGCAGATCACGGCCAAAGACAGGTAGAGCATGGGGCGGGCACAGGGCAGGGGCGGGGGACGGTATCATGGTGCCATGCACAAGCCTTCGTTCCCCGTCGCCCCTGGCGAAACCGCCTGCCTCGAACTGGACGGCCCGGCCGGCCCGCTGGAAGTGGTCGTCGACCTGCCCAAGGCCGATGTGCCGGTGCAGCCGATCGTGGCCATCGTCTGCCACCCGCTGTCCACCGAGGGCGGCACCCTGCACAACAAGGTGGTCACCATGACCGCCAGCACCCTGCGCGAGCTGGGCATCGCCACGGTGCGCTTCAACTTCCGCAGCGTCGGTGGTTCGGCGGGCACCTTCGATGGCGGCGTGGGCGAGCAGGATGACCTGAAGGCCGTGACCGCCTGGGTGCGCAGCCAGCGCCCCGACGACCACCTGTGGCTGGCCGGCTTCAGCTTTGGTGCGTTCGTTTCGCTGAAGGCCGCCGCCACGCTGCAGCCGGAGGCGCTGATCTCGATCGCGCCGCCTGCCGGCCGCTGGGATTTCGACGGCGTGCAGCCACCGGCCCGCTGGCTGGTGATCCAGGGCGAGCAGGACGAGATCGTCGACCCGCAGGCGGTCTATCAGTGGCTGGACGCGCTGCAGGCTCCGCATGAGCTGGTGCGGATGCCCGACACCAGCCACTTCTTCCATCGCAAGCTGATCGACCTGCGTGGTGCGTTGACCCACGGCGTCAAGCACTGGCTGGGCGCAGCGGCATGAGTGCAATCGAGTTGACCCCGTCGCAGCGGTATGCGGCCGGGGTTGCCCGGGGTGACTGGCAGGACGACCCCGCCCAGCACGCGGCGCTGGCCGAGCTGGACCGCATCCACGTGGGCCTGCTGGACAACGCCGACGACGGCTGGCTGGACCGGTTGTCCTCGTTCTGGAAGAAGCCCGAGCCGGTCAAGGGGCTGTATTTCTGGGGGGGTGTCGGCCGCGGCAAGACCTTCCTGGTGGATCTGTTCTACGACGGGCTGCCAATCAAGCAGAAGTACCGCACCCACTTCCATCGTTTCATGCGCAGCGTCCACGAGCGCCTGCGCGAGCACCAGGGCCAGAGCGACCCGTTGGCGAAGATCGCCCAGGAATGGCGCAGCAACCTGCGCGTGCTGGTGCTGGACGAATTCTTCGTCACCGACATCGGCGACGCCATGCTGCTGGCGCGCCTGCTCGAACGCCTGTTCGCCGAGGGCGTGACCCTGGTCACCACCTCCAATACGGCGGTGGAGAACCTGTATCTCAATGGCCTGCAGCGCGAGAGCTTCCTTCCCGCCATCAGCCTGCTGCAGCGCTTCTGCGTCGAGCTGTACGCCGAAGGCACGGAGGATTACCGGATGCGCGCGCTGACCCGTTCGCCGGTGTACCGCGCGCCGCTGGCCGCCGATAGCGACGACTGGCTCGCCACGCGCTGGAACGAACTGAGTGGTGGTCAGCCCGCCAAGGCCGGCAACATCGAGATCGAAGGCCGCAAGATTCCGGTCCGCGGCCGGGGCAAGAGCATCGCCTGGTTCGACTTCGCCGCCCTGTGCGAAGGCCCGCGCGGCCCATCGGACTACATCGAGATCGCGCACGAGTTCAATACGGTGCTGCTGGGCGGCATTCCCGCCTTCGATCGCCTGAACGAGGACGCCGCGCGCCGCTTCGTCAACCTGATCGACGAACTGTACGACCGCCACGTCAACCTGGTCTGCACCGCCAGCACCTCGCCGGTCGAGCTGTACACCGGCCAGCGCCTGCAGGGCGCGTTCGAGCGCACCGCCTCGCGCCTGATCGAGATGCAGAGCGCTGAATACCTGGGTACCCCGCACCGGGCGTGAGGGCCCGGGAGCTGCACGATCTGCCGGAAGGGCAGCCGCGCGCAGGCGCTGCAGCGGCAGCTCGACGTTACCGGCTGGGCGCCAGTGCGTTCCCCTGCGGCCGCTCCTCCGGCCCGGTCGACACCTGCAGGCCGTTGTCGCTGCGCTCCAGCAGCCGCAGCGGCTGGCCCTGGTAACGCACTTCCAGCGCATCGTGGGTATCGGCCAGCGCACGCACCAGCGGGCACAACGCCATGGCGCTGGCCTCCACACGCTGGGCACCGGCTTCCAGGCGCCGGTCCAGCTCGGCATCCAGGCGCTCGGCACGTTCCTCCATGGCGTCGCTGCGGCCGGTGAAGACCTGCCAGAGCACGCTGCGGGCGATCGAGCCGGACAGCGTCTCGGCCATGTCCTGCACCTTCGCCTCGAATCCGGGACCGAAGGTCGCCTGTTCCCAGTAGCCCTTTCCGAGCGTCCCCTCGATCCAGTCATCCGCCTGCCGCCGCAGGCGCCTGACCTTGCGGCTGTTGGCGGTGCCGGTCAGGCTCTCGTAGACGCCATCGAGCGCGTCGAAGCTCAGCTGGCTGACATCGCGCGCCAATGCCGTGGCGGCGGGCATCAACCGGCGCGCGCCGGCCTCCAGCTGGCGCAGGCGGGCGGCATCGGCGTCGCTGACCGGCACGATCGTGTCATCCAGGCTCAGCACACCATCGTGGAACACCACCTCGTGCGGCGCCTGTGGGCCGTGTCGCAGCCAGATGCCGCCGCTGTCCACCAGCACGTCATAGTCCGTGCGGATGCCACACTGGTCCGCGTGCAGCTTCGGCGCGTCGGCCGCCTGCGCCGGCATGATGCACAGCGCCGACAGCACTGCCAGGGCAGGCAGTCGCAGGTCCATTGGACATTCCTTTTCCAGTCGCCAGAGCCCAGCGTCCGCCTCTCCGGCGTGTCCGTCATCGGCCGGAAGTCACGCCGTCCACCGGAATCCCACCGGCTGCCCACCTTCTATCCACAGGGTTGTCCCTTGGTCATTCCGTTACTGTCATGTGAAGCTGTCATTGTTCTGTTTCCGCACGCCGTTGTACCGCCGGAATGACGCGTTCCGGTCTTGACTGCGCGGCCCGTTCCGGCAGGTCCAAAGCGTCTGATCCGGGCGCCGATGGCACGATCCTTGCGGCGCAAGGGATTGCCGAATTTCACTACATTTGGCGTTGACGGACCCCACCACCCCCACTATCTTGTGGCCATCGGTCGCAGCGACCCCACGTCGCAAGGACAACGGGGAAGGCGCAGAGGCGGGAGCCACGCGGCACCCCCGTCCACAGCGATACCCGTCGGCGACCGTCACGGCAGCGGCAGGCGCAGGTCTCACCTCCTGCGACGCCCAGCTGCCATCCTGGACCGTCATGTCCTGGGCCGCGCCACCGATGCACCTGCAACCACCCCATCACGCCAAGAGGACACACGCCGTGACCACCGAAACCAGCGCCACCATCGAAAAGGAAAGCGAGTTCCTGTTGACGTCGCCGCCGACGGCCAACGCGATGAGTGTGACCAAGCGCAATGGCACGACCGAACTGGTGGACCTGAACAAGATCGTGCGTGCGGTGCAGCGTTCCTCCGAAGGCCTGCACGCCGTCGATCCGATGCGCGTGGCCACCCGCACCATTTCCGGCCTGTACAACGGCGCCACCACCCGCGAGCTGGACGAGCTGTCCATCCGCACCGCCGCCCTGCTGATCGGTGAAGAACCCGAGTACGGCCGTCTGGCCGCGCGCCTGCTGGCCAACTACATCGCCAAGGAAGTGTCGGGCCAGGAAATCTATGCCTTCTCGCAGTCGGTCAGCCGTGGCCATGAAGTCGGCCTGATCAACGACCGCCTGCTGAACTTCGTGCAGACCAACGCGCGCAAGCTCAACGATGCGATCGACATCTCGCTGGACCTGAACTTCGATTACTTCGGCCTGCGTACCCTGTACGACCGCTACCTGCTGCGCCATCCGCACACCCGCAAGGTGATCGAGACCCCGCAGCAGTTCTTCCTGCGCATCGCCAGCGCGCTGAGCGAGGACGTGTCCGAGACCCTGGCGCTGTACAAGCGCATGGGCAACCTGGACTACCTGCCGTCCAGCCCGACCCTGTTCAATTCCGGCACCACCCACGAGCAGCTGTCCTCGTGCTTCCTGCTCGATTCGCCGCAGGACTCGCTGGAGTCGATCTACGCCAAGTACGGCGATATCGCCCAGCTGTCGAAGTTCTCCGGCGGCATCGGCGTCAGCTACACCCGCGTGCGTTCGCGTGGTTCGCTCATCAAGTCCACCAACGGCCATTCCAACGGCATCGTGCCGTGGCTGAAGACCATGGACTCGTCCGTGGCGGCGGTGAACCAGGGCGGCAAGCGCAAGGGCGCGGCCTGCGTATATCTGGAAACCTGGCACGCCGACATCGAGGATTTCCTCGAGCTGCGTGACAACACCGGTGACGAAGCCCGCCGTACCCACAACCTGAACCTGGCCAACTGGGTGCCGGACCTGTTCATGAAGCGCGTCGAGGCCGACCAGGAATGGTCGCTGTTCGATCCGCGCGTCGTGCCGGAGTTCACCGATCTGTTCGGCGAAGCCTTCGAGCAGGCCTACCTGCAGGCCGAAGCCCAGGGCAAGGCCAACCGCACCATCTCCGCCCGCAAGCTGTACGCCCGCATGATGCGTACGCTGGCCGAGACCGGCAACGGCTGGATGACCTTCAAGGACAAGTGCAACCGCGCCAGCAACCAGACCCTGCGTCCGGGCAACGTGATCCACCTGTCCAACCTGTGCACGGAAATCCTGGAGGTCACCTCCAACGATGAAACCGCGGTGTGCAACCTGGGTTCGATCAACCTGGGCAACCACTTCGACGAGCACAACGAGTTCGACTTCGAGAAGCTGGCCGAGACCGTGCGCCTGGCCGTGCGCCAGCTCGACCGTGTCATCGACCTGAACTTCTACCCGATCGAAACCGCCCGCCGCGCCAACCTGCGCTGGCGCCCGGTCGGCCTGGGCTGCATGGGCCTGCAGGACGTGTTCTTCCGCAAGCGCCTGCCGTTCGACAGCGCCGAAGCCCGTGCCCTGTCGAAGAAGATCGCCGAGACGATCTACTTCCACGCGCTGGAAACCTCGACCGAGCTGGCCCAGGAACGCGGCAAGCACCCGTCGTTCAACGACACCCGTGCCGCCAGTGGCGAACTGCAGTTCGACGCCTGGAACGTGGTGCCGGAAGACACCGCGCGCTGGGATGCCCTGCGTGCCCGCATCAAGGAGCACGGCCTGCGCAACTCGCTGATGATCGCGATCGCCCCGACCGCGACCATCGCCTCCATCGCCGGCTGCTACGAGTGCGTCGAGCCGCAGGTGTCCAACCTGTTCAAGCGCGAAACCCTGTCCGGTGACTTCCTGCAGGTCAACCGCTACCTGGTGAACGAGCTGAAGAAGCTGGGCCTGTGGACCGCCGACATGCGCGATGCCATCAAGCTGGCCGAAGGTTCCATCGCCGGCCTGACGCAGATTCCGGAAACCCTGCGTGAGGTCTACCGCACCGCGTGGGAACTGCCGATGCGTTCGCTGATCGACATGGCCGCCGAGCGTGGCGCCTTCATCGACCAGTCGGCCTCGCTCAACCTGTTCATGGAAAGCCCGAACATCGGCGCGATGTCGTCCATGTACATGTACGCGTGGAAGCAGGGCATCAAGACCACCTACTACCTGCGCTCGCGTCCGGCCACCAAGATCGCCAAGACCACGGTCAGCAACGCGGCCCCGGCCAAGGTGTTCAGCCCGGACGAAGCCATCGCCTGCTCGCTGGAGAACCCGGAAGCCTGCGAGGCCTGCCAGTAATCGCGCGCTGTGCCGTAGATGGAGCCGGGCTCGGCCCGGCTGCGCAATGACAAGGTAGCGCCGGGCCATGCCCGGCGTTTTGACCCGAGAAGACAAGGAAACACCCATGGCCGACAAGCCCAAGCAGATGCTGCTCGATCCCGGTTTTGAACTGACGTTGCGCCCGATGCGCTACCCGCAGTTCTATGACATGTACCGGAATGCGATCAAGAACACCTGGACGGTGGAAGAGATCAATTTCCAGATCGACATCACCGACCTGCACAGCAAGATGTCGCCGGGTGAGCGCCACCTGATCCATCGCCTGGTCGCGTTCTTCGCCACCGGCGATTCGATCGTGTCCAACAACCTGGTGCTGAACCTGTACCAGCACCTCAATGCGCCGGAAGCGCGCATGTACCTGTCGCGCCAGCTGTATGAAGAAGCGCTGCACGTGCAGTTCTACCTGACCCTGCTCGACAACTACCTGCCGGACCCGGAAGAGCGCGCCAAGGCGTTCTCGGCGGTGGAGAACATCGACTCGATCAAGAAGAAGGCCGATTTCTGCTTCAAGTGGATCGACTCGATCCAGGACCTGACCCGCATCGAGACCCGCGAACAGCGCCGCCAGTTCCTGCTCAACCAGATCTGCTTCGCCGCCTGCATCGAAGGCCTGTTCTTCTTTGCTGCGTTCGCCTACGTGTACTACTTCCGTTCGCGCGGCCTGCTGCCGGGCCTGGCCTCGGGCACCAACTGGGTGTTCCGCGACGAAAGCGCCCACATGGAGTTCGCGTTCGAGTCGGTGCGCGTGGTCCGCGAGGAAGAGCCGGACCTGTTCGATGACGAGATGAAGCAGCAGGTGTACGACATGCTGGCCGAAGCGATCGAATGCGAAGTGCAGTTCGCCGAGGACGTGCTGTCCGGCGGCGTGGCGGGCATCTCCACGCGCGACATGCGCCAGTACCTGCAGCACTGCGCCGACCAGCACTTCGCCAAGCTGGGCATGGAAAAGAAGTACAACGTGCGCAACCCGCTGCCGTTCATGGAACTGCAGGACGTGCAGGAGCTGACCAACTTCTTCGAACGCCGCGTTTCGGCCTACCAGGTCGGCGTGCAGGGCGAAGTTGCCTTCGACATGAACTTCTGACCCGTCCGGTCAGGCCTGTCGCAGCGAAAACCCCGGCCGATGCCGGGGTTTTTTGTGGGTAGCGCCGGGCCATGCCCGGCGGGTACCGTCCGGGGCTGCGCGCAGCGTCGACCGCGCTGCGCCTTCGCCGGGCATGGCCCGGCGCTACCGCCGCCCTTCCACCGCCATGCGCACCGCCAGCCCGGCCAGGACCGTGCCCATCAGCCAGCGCTGTGCCGCCTGCCAGCTCGGGCGCGCGGCGAGAAATGCCGCGATGCTGCCGGCCAGCACCACGATCACCGCGTTCACGCTCAGGCTCACCACGATCTGGGTAGCACCCAGGACCAGCGACTGCATCAGCACGCTGCCGTGTCCGTCCGGATGCAGGAACTGCGGCAGCAGGGACAGGTACATCACCGCGATCTTCGGGTTCAGCAGATTGGTCAGAAAGCCCATCGCAAACAATCTGCGTGGGGTGTCCTGCGGCAGGTCGCGCACCGCGAACGGCGAGCGGCCACCGGGTTTGAGCGCCTGCCAGGCCAGGTACAGCAGGTACAACGCCCCCCCGATGCGCAGCGCGTCGTAGGCGAACGGCACCGTCATCAGCAGGGCGGTGATGCCCAGCGCCGCGCACAGCATGTAGAACACGAAACCCAGCACCACCCCACCCAGCGAGACCAGGCCGGCGCGGCGGCCCTGGCAGATCGAGCGCGAGACCAGGTAGATCATGTTCGGCCCGGGCGTGAGCACCATGCCCAGCGAGATGAGGGCGAACGCCAGCAGATCGGAGGTCGCGGGCATGGGCAGTCCTGGCAGTGGGCGTGGCGCAGTGTAGCGCTGCCTGTACGGGGCCTGGCTTAACATTGCCGCACCCCACACCGAAGCCCTACCCATGACCCCGATCCCTGAAACCGTGCCACCGATCGAAGTGCGCATGGCCGAAATCGTCTTTCCCAACCATACCAACCATATGGGCACGCTGTTTGGTGGCCAGGCGCTGGCGTGGATGGACAAGGCCGCCTTCCTCGCCGCCGCCCGCTACTCGCGCCGCACCGTGGTCACCGCGCGCAGCGACCAGGTAGACTTCAAGCTGCCGATCCGCATCGGCCAGATGGTGGAAACGATCGGCCGCATCGTCGAGGTCGGCCGCAGCTCGATGAAGGTCGAGGTGGAACTGATTGCCGAAGACCTGCACAGCGGCGAGCGCAGGCTCTGCACGCGCGGCCACTTCGTGATGATCGCGCTGGACGAGGCGGGCCAGCCGATCGCGGTACCGCCGCTGCCGGCGCCCTGAGCCGGCGCTTGTGGGGGCGCCGTGCTGCCCCCATCTGGGTGGCATGACCCCGCCGCTGACCGACTTCATCGACCGCGCCCAGCGCCTGTTCGTGCTGACCGGCGCTGGCTGCAGCACGGCCTCGGGAATCCCCGATTACCGGGATACCGATGGCCAATGGAAACGCACGCCGCCGGTCACCTACCAGGCATTCATGGGCGAGGCCGCCACCCGCCAGCGCTACTGGGCACGCAGCCTGCTGGGCTGGCCGCGCTTCGGCCTGGCCCAGCCCAACGGCACCCACCAGGCGCTGGCCGCGCTGGAGAAGCAAGGCAAGGTGCAGTTGCTGCTGACCCAGAACGTGGATGGCCTGCACCAGCGCGCCGGCAGCCGGAACGTGATCGACCTGCATGGGCGGCTGGACCTGGTGCGCTGCATGGGCTGCGAGCGCCGCAGCGGTCGCCAGGCGTTCCAGCAGCGCCTGCTGGACGCCAATCCCGGCTGGGACACGCTCGAGGCCGGCATCGCCCCCGACGGCGACGCTGATCTGGAGACCGATTTTTCCTCCTTCGTGGTGCCCGACTGTCCGTCCTGTGGCGGCCTGCTGAAGCCGGACGTGGTGTTCTTCGGCGAGAACGTGCCGCGTGAACGCGTGGCGGCAGTGCATGAGCACCTGCAGCAGGCCGATGCCGTGCTGGTGGTGGGGTCCTCGCTGATGGTCTATTCCGGCTTCCGTTTCGTGCAGGCCGCAGCAAAGGCCGGATTGCCGGTGGCTGCCGTGAACCGTGGCCGCACCCGTGCCGACGACCTGCTGCAGTTCAAGGACGAGCGCGATTGCGCTGAAGCGCTGGCCGGGTTCGTCATCGGGTAGCGCCAGGCCATGCCCGGCGAGCATGCAGCGCCACCGCGAAACAGCGATCCATCCACATGGTTGATTCGCCGCCCTTGCAGCGGTGCAATACGCACCCCCCTCTGCCCGTCCCTGCACCCCTCGTGAGCCAGCTGTTCTCGCCGATCACCTTCGGCCGCCTGACCCTGTCCAACCGCATCGTCATCGCGCCGATGTGCCAGTATTCCGCCGAAGACGGGCGCGCCAGCGATTGGCATGCCATGCATCTGGGCAACCTGGCGCAATCCGGTGCCGGCCTGCTGATCCTGGAAGCGACGGCGGTTGAGCCGCGTGGACGCATCAGCTGGGCCGACCTCGGCCTGTGGGATGACGGTACCGAAGCTGCGCTGGCACACGTGCTGGCCAGCGTGCGGCGCTGGTCGCCGATGCCGCTGGGCATCCAGCTGGGCCATGCCGGCCGCAAGGCCTCGGTACAGCGTCCCTGGGACGGCGGTGGCCAGCTGCCGGCCGATGATGCACGTGGCTGGACCACGGTGGCGCCGTCAGCGCTGCCGTTCCATGCTGCCGATCCCGCGCCGCAGGAACTGGATGAGGCGGGCATCGCGGGAATCGTTGCTGCCTTCGCCGCCAGCGCGGTGCGCGCCGAACGCCTGGGCTTCGAACTGATCGAAGTGCATGCCGCGCACGGCTATCTGCTGCACCAGTTCCTGTCACCGCTGAGCAACCGGCGCACCGATGGCTACGGGGGTTCGCTGCCCAATCGCCTGCGCCTGCTGGTAGAGGTATTCGATGCCGTGCGCGCGGCAGTGTCCGACAAGGTGGCCGTCGGCGTGCGCATCTCCGCCAGCGACTGGGTCGACGGTGGCTGGGATCTGCTGCAGAGCGAAGCGCTGTCCCAGGTGCTGGACGCGCGTGGCTGCGACTTCCTGCACGTCTCCAGCGGCGGCCTGGATGAGCGCCAGAAGATCAGCGTCGGGCCGGGCTACCAGGTGCCGTTCGCGGCCGCGATCAAGGCCAAGGTGCGCATGCCGGTCATCGCGGTGGGGATGATCACCGAACCGGAGCAGGCCGAATCGATCCTGCGTCATCGCCACGCCGATGCCATCGCCCTGGCCCGCGGCATCCTCTACGACCCGCGCTGGCCCTGGCACGCGGCAGCCGCGCTGGGCGACAGCGTGGTGCCGGCTGCGCAGTACCTGCGCTGCGAGCCGCGTGAGGCACGCGGCGTGTTCACCCCGCGCTGAAGGTCATGCCCGCCAGGCCGGCGGCAGGCCGGCCTGCAGGTGATCGAACAGCGCACGGATCCTGGCGGTGAAGTCGCGGCGGTCGCTGACGCAGAAATAGACCTCCATCGGTTCCGGGCGCCATGCGCTGTCCGCGCCGAACACCGCCTGCAACCGGCCATCGCGCAGAAAGGGATCGGCCACGAAGGCCGCCAGCCGGGTGATGCCGGCACCGGCCGCGGCCAGTTCGGCCAGCGCGTCGATGTCATCGCACACCATGCCGGGCGGCAGCGGCGCATCCGCGCGCTGGTCGCCCTTGCGCAGGCCCCAGCGCAGAGGCCGCCCATCGGTGGGGAAACGATGCAGCACACCCCGATGGCCGCGCAGATCGGACGGCTCCTGTGGCCAGCCATGCGCCTGCAGGTAGGCAGGCGAGGCGCAGAAGACGAAGGGAATGCGTGCCAGCGGCCGCGCCACGACGCCGTCCTCCAGCTGCGCATCGATGCGGATGCTGGCATCGACCGCCTCCGGACCATGCTGCACGGCCCGGTCGGACAGCCGCAGTTCCAGCTGCAGCTGCGGATAGCGTTGCTGCAGTGAAGGCAGCAGGGGCGCCAGCACGTGGCGGCCGAACGCGCAGCTGCTGGCGATGCGCAATGGCCCGGCCGGCTCGATGTCACCGCTGGTGACCAGGGCCTGCGCCCGCGCCAGATCGGTTTCGATGTGGCGCACCTGCGCCAGGTACAGCGCACCGGCCTCGCTCAGCGCCAGCTGGCGCGTGCTGCGGTTCAGCAGGCGCACGCCCAGGTGTGCCTCCAGGCGATGGATGTTCTGGCCCACGGCGGTGGCGCTGATGCCAAGGCTGCGGGCCGCAGCGGCAATGCTGCCGGTGTCTGCGGTGCGGGTGAAGCTGCGGATCAGCTGCAACAGGTTCATGACCCGCCAGCGTGCCACGAAAGACGGCCACGATCACCTGGAACTGTCCGAAGCGGTTCGTTGCATCGGTGACAATGGATCACGCGGGCGGGGTGCTGCCCTACACTTGCAGAATGCGACCCGATTCCATCCTCACCCTGTCCTGCCCCGACCGTACCGGCATCGTCTACCGCGTGTCGGGCCTGTTGTTCGATCATGGCTGCAACATCCTCGACGCCCAGCAGTTCGGCGACGAGGAAAGCGGCCGCTTCTTCCTGCGCGTGCATTTCGACCGCGACGCCAGCCTGCCCCTGGACACGGTACATGCGTCCATGGCGGCACTGGCCCGCGAGTTCGGCATGGACTGGCAGCTGCAGGACGGTCGGCGTCGTGCGCGCCTGCTGGTGCTGGTCAGCAAGCAGGGCCACTGCCTGAATGACCTGCTGTTCCGCGCGCACAGCGGGCAACTGAAAGTGGATATCGCGGCAGTGGTGTCCAACCATGCCGATTTCGCACCGCTGGCTGCGTCCTACGGCGTGCCGTTCCACCATCTGCCGGTGAACGCGGATACGCGTGCGGTGCAGGAGCAGCAGATCATCGATCTGGTCGAACACGAGCGTATCGACCTGGTGGTGCTGGCGCGCTACATGCAGATTCTTTCACCCACCCTGTGCCGCGCGCTGGCCGGCCGGGCGATCAACATCCATCACAGCTTCCTGCCCAGCTTCAAGGGCGCGCAGCCCTATCACCAGGCGCACGCGCGCGGGGTCAAGATCATCGGCGCCACCGCGCACTATGTCACCGAGGATCTGGACGAAGGTCCGATCATCGAACAGGACGTGGCCCGGGTCGATCATGCGATGACGCCGCGCGACCTGGTACGCCTGGGCAGCGATACCGAATCGCAGGTGCTGGCGCGTGCCGTGCGCCGCCATGTGGAGCACCGCATCCTGCTCAACGGGCACCGCACGGTGGTGTTCCGCTGATACCTGCCCGGCCGGACGTGCGTCAGAGGATCCCGATCCCCGCAGTGCCCAGTGCTTCGCGCACCATCCCGTCGTTGGCCTCGGTCACCGGCCGGGTCAGGTCCCAGAGGAATTTCACCCTGAAGCCGGACGTGGCTGCGTCCTGCGCGCTCCACAGCACGCAGTAGTCGCGGGCCAGGCCACAGACGTGCACCTCGTCGATGCCGCGCTCATGCAGCCAGCCGGCCAGGCCAGTGGCGGGGCGTCCGCCATCGGGGCCGTGGTTCTCGCGGAAGGCGCTGTAGGAATCCACCTGCTGGCGGGTGCCCTTGCGCAGGATCAGGTCGGCCATGTTCCAGTCCACCTGCGGATGCAGGGCGGCACCGGCGCTGCCCTGCACGCAGTGGTCCGGCCACAGGGTCTGCGGTTGCGCATGCAGCAGGATCGTTTCGAACGGACGATGGCCGGGGTGCTGGCTGGCGAACGAAGCATGGTCCGCGGGATGCCAGTCCTGGGTGGCCACTACGGTGCGGTAGCGGCGCTGCGCCAGCAGCTGCGCGATCGGCGCGACCAGCGCATCGCCACGGTCGCAGGCCAGCGCGCCCCCGGGCATGAAGTCCGGCTGCAGATCGATCACCAGCAGGGCGACAGTGGCGGGCAGGGTGGGCATGGACGTTCCAGCGCGGCGGAAGAGGCGACCAGCGTGGCCGCCCCCTCGCCACACGTCAATCGCCCTGCGGCGTTTCGTTGTCCTGGCCGTAATACAGCAGCCCGATCCGGATCCGCTCGCGGCCGGTCTCCCGGCGGTGCCGGTTGGCATCGCGCAGCGAGTACACGCAGCCACAGTACTCCTGCTGGTAGAACCGCTCGCGCTTGCTGATCTCGATCATGCGGCTGGCACCACCGCCCTTGCGCCAGTTGTAATCCCAGTACTGCAGGCCCTCGTAGCGCGCCGCGGCGCGGATGCCGCAGTCATTGATCTGCGCCATGTTCTTCCAGCGCGAGATGCCCAGCGACGAGCTGATGGTGTCGTAGCCGTGCTCATGCGCGTACAGCGCCGTGCGCTCGAAGCGCATGTCGAAGCACATCGTGCAGCGGATGCCGCGCTCGGGTTCGTTCTCCATGCCGCGCGCGCGGCTGAACCAGTTGTCGGTGTCGTAGTCGCAGTCGATGAAGGGGATGCCATGCTGCTCGGCGAAGCGGATGTTCTCCTGCTTGCGAAGCTCGTATTCCTTCACCGGATGGATGTTGGGGTTGTAGAAGAAGATCGCGTAGTCGATCCCGGAGGCGGTGATCGCCTCCATCACTTCGCCGGAGCAGGGCGCACAGCACGAATGCAGCAGCAGGCGCTTGCCGTCGGCGGGCAGGGACAGGGTGGGGCGTTGGAGCTCGGTCATCATCAGGTACCGCACGGACCGCCGGCAACGGCGGCGGCCCGTGCATCGGGGTGGAGAGACAGGTCAGGCGACGCGGGCGTCGGTGTGCTCGGCACGCAGTTCCACTGCGGCGGCAACCAGTGCCTGCAGTGCAGCGCGGGTTTCCGGCCAGCCACGGGTCTTCAGCCCGCAGTCCGGGTTGACCCACAGCTGCTCCGGCTTCAGCACGGCCAGCGCCTTGCGCAGCAGGTCCACCATCTCCGCCTTGTCCGGCACGCGCGGGGAGTGGATGTCATACACGCCCGGGCCGATCTCATTGGGATAGTTGAACTTCACGAAGGCATCCAGCAGTTCCATGCGCGAGCGTGAGGTCTCGATCGAGATCACGTCCGCGTCCATCGCTGCGACCGAGTGGATGATGTCGTTGAACTCCGAATAGCACATGTGGGTGTGGATCTGGGTGGCATCGCGCACGCCGCTGGTACTGATGCGGAACGATTCCACCGCCCAGTCCAGGTAGGCGCGCCAGTGGGCACGGCGCAACGGCAATCCCTCGCGGATGGCCGGCTCGTCCACCTGGATCACGCCGATGCCGGCTGCTTCCAGGTCCTGCACTTCGTCCCGCAGGGCCAGCGCGATCTGCCGGCAGGTCACATCGCGTTCCTGGTCGTCGCGCACGAACGACCACTGCAGTACCGTCACCGGACCGGTCAGCATGCCCTTCATCGGCTTGTCGGTAAGCGATTGCGCGTAACTGGACCAGCGCACCGTCATCGGCTGCGGGCGGCTGACGTCGCCGAAGATCACCGGCGGTTTGACGCAGCGCGAGCCATAGCTCTGCACCCAGCCGTTGCCGGTAAAGGCGAAGCCTTCCAGTTGCTCGCCGAAGTACTCGACCATGTCGTTGCGCTCGAACTCGCCGTGGACCAGCACGTCCAGGCCCAGCGCTTCCTGCACGCGTACCGCATGCGCGGTCTGCTGTTCCAGGAAGGCCTCGTACTCGGCCAGGCCCAGCTTGCCGGACTTGTGCCGGGCGCGTGCCTCGCGCACCTCCAGCGTCTGCGGGAAGGAACCGATCGTGGTGGTGGGCAGCAGCGGCAGCTGCAGCGCCGCATGCTGTGCGATGCGGCGCTGCGGGTAGGCGGTGTGCCGCTGCGCATCGGCCACGGTCAGCGCGGCCAGGCGTGCGGCCACGGCCGGGTTGTGCACGCGTGGCGAGCGACGACGCCCCTCCAGTGCAGCGCGGTTGGCAGCCAGGCCCGCTTCCGCATCCACCCTGCCATCGAGCGCGTCGGCCAGCAGGCGCAGTTCCTGCAGCTTCTGCCGGGAGAACGCCAGCCAGCCCTTCAGTTCGTCATCCAGCTTCTTTTCCAACGCAAGATCCACGGGCGTGTGCAGCAGGGAACAGGACGGTGCCAGCCAGAGCCGGTCGGCGCCGCGGTCCACCTGGGCAAACCGGGCCAGGATCAGTGCGTTGTCCAGATGGGTGCGCCAGATGTTGCGGCCGTTGACCAGGCCGGCCGACAGCACGCGCTCGGCCGGCAGCGCCTTCAACACGGCGTCCAGCTGCTCCGGCGCGCGCACCAGGTCCACGTGCAGTCCGTCCACCGGCAGGCCGGTGGCCAACGCCAGGTTGTCCTCGAGCGCACCGAAATAGGTCGCGACCAGCAGTTTCGGACGCCGTGCCGTGGCCAACCGGGCATAGGCGCGCTCATAGGCTGCCTGCGCATCGGCGTCGAGATCCTGCACCAGCAGCGGCTCATCCAGCTGCACCCAGTCGGCACCGGCGTCGGCCAGCTGGCCGAGCAGCTGCACATAGGCCGGCAGCAGCGCATCCAGCAGGTCCAGCGCGGCGCTGCCGTCGGTGGTCTTGGACAGCAGCAGGAAGCTCACCGGCCCCAGCAGCACCGGACGGGTGTGGATGCCCAGCGCCCTGGCCTCGTTGAACTCGGTCAGCGGCTTGTCACCGCGCAGGGCGAAGGCCTGGCCCGCGTGCAGTTCCGGCACCAGATAGTGATAGTTGGTGTCGAACCACTTGGTCATCTCCAGCGCGCGCAGGTCGATGCCATCGCGCTGCAGGCCACGGGCCGTGGCGAAGTAGGCGGCCAGTGGATCGTGCGCGGCCAGTTCGCGGTAGCGTTCGGGAATGGCATCGAACAGCCATGCGGTGTCGAGCACCTGGTCGTACAGGCTGAAGTCGTTGCTCGGCGGTACATCGACGCCGGCCTCGATCTGCAGCTGCCAGTGCCGGGCACGCAGTGCCGCGGCGGTGGCCTGCAGGGTGGCGGCGTCGTCCTCGCCGGCCCAGTGGCGTTCGAGCGCCCGCTTCAGTTCGCGCTTGGCGCCGATGCGGGGAAAGCCCAGGTTGGTAACAGTGGTCATTGCAGCGTGTCCTCATTGCATGTCGGCATTGAGGAACGAAGGAACCGCAGGACGACGCGTGCCGTTGCCGGCCCACGGGCGTCTTGCCAGCGACCTTCGCCCCCGCGGGCGAACCGGATGCCGTGAAAAGGACGCACGTGGCCGCGCACCCTGCAGGCGCAGGACGACGACGGCCCCGGCAACCTCCCCGCGGAGATTCCAGGTCGAGTCAGGGGACGGTCGTGTCCCCCGGCCGGGGCCGGTATTCGGGCTGTTGGACGCGGGCCGCAGCCCACCTACTACCTGCCGCTTCCCAGGCGCGAGCCCAGTGCTGTTGGCAGGATTCGTTTCCATTCACCGCTGCGGGGCAGCTCCGGAATGGGCGCGCGAAGCGCCTTCACCGGATTCCCGTTTAAATTCATCCCTTCATTCGCATGAAGAGATGAATACCTTCGGCGTGCACAAGGTAGGCCGGTTGGCAGCAATGGTCAAGGCCCGGGATCACACCACCGGGATGTGGCGCCTTTCTCAGGCCGTGAGAGGCCGGCTTGCGATACTGGCAACCGACGGACGGGAGGTGACGTGTGGCGGCGAAGTACTGCGATCTGGTCATGAAAGGTGGCATCACCAGCGGCATCGTGTACCCCAATGCGGTACTGGCGCTGGCGCGCGAGTATCGCTTCAAGAGCATCGGTGGCACCTCGGCAGGCGCCATCGCCGCCGCGGTGGCTGCGGCGGCGGCCTATGGTGATCGCCGCCAGCAGGCGGGCGAGCCGCTGCCCGGCGATGCCGGGTACGGTGGATTGTCGGCGGTGTCGGCGCAGCTGTCGCGGCGCGGGTTCATCTACGGTCTGTTCCAGCCGGCGCGCGGCGCGCGTGCAGCCTATCGGCTTCTGGTGGTGCTGACCGGCAATGCAGGCTGGCCCCGCAAGCTGCTGTGCCTGGCCATCGCCGTGTTCCAGATCGCGCCGCTGGAAGTGCTGGTGTCGCTGGCATTGCTGCTCGCGCTGGGCGCGTGGGGCGGCGGCTGGAGTGGAGTGGCGGCAACATTGCTGCCGTCCCTGCTGTGCGCCTACGGCGCTGGCGTGGCCGGGGCCGCGCTGCGGGTCGCGCGGGTGGCACGACGCAATCTGCTGGGCCTGTGCAGCGGCCTCGGCAGCGACGCGCGCCGGCCGGCGCTGACGGAATGGCTGCACGGCTGCCTGCAGCAGCTGTCAGGCAAGCCGGCCGATGTGCCGCTTACCTTTGCCGACCTGCACGATGCGCCGCGCTATGCCGACGAGCCGGACAGCCCGCATGCCATCACCCTGCAGATGATCACCACCTGCGTATCGCACAACGAACCCCGCACGCTGCCGCTGGGCGGCGCGCAGTTCTGGTTCCTGCGCGAAGAGTTCGACCAGCTGTTCCCGGCCAGCGTGGTGCAGTGGCTGGTCAACCATGCGGGTCCGCCGCTGGGCGTGGATGGACGACTCTATTACCGCCTGCCGCAGGGGCCGCAGCTGCCGGTACTGGTGGCAACGCGGATGAGCCTGAGTTTCCCGTTGCTGATCAGCGCAGTGCCGCTGCATGAGCCCTCGCGCCGCGAGCGCCGCTGCGAGCCTGGAGCGACCGCCTCCGATCCGGAACACAACGTGGCCGACAGCATGGAGGGGCTGACCAGTGCCGGCCAGGCCTGCGGCCCGGTGATCACCGCCTTCCGGATCTGCTGGTTCTCCGATGGGGGCATCAGCAGCAACTTCCCGATCCATCTGTTCGACGCGGCGCTTCCGCGCTGGCCGACCTTCGCCATCAACCTGGTCTATCCACAGCATGCGGAGGAGGTCAGCTCCGGCGGCAATGCACGGCAGGCGCTGGAGCGATCGGTGTTCCTGCCCAGCGAAAACCGTCATGGCTGGCAACGCACCTACCAGTCCATCGCCGCGCCGGTGGCCGCCGGCGAGCTTGGCCGTTTCCTGTTCGCGGTGGTGGCAACCATGCAGAACTGGCGCGACCTGCTGCAGGCGCGTGCTCCGGGCTATCGCGACCGCATCGTGCACGTGACCCTGCAGGGTGATGAGGGCGGCATGAACCTGGACATGCCGCAGGAGGTGCTGACCCGCATCGCCGACAAGGGCAGCCTGGCCGGTGCGCGCTTCTGCGCGTTCTCCTTCGAGAATCACTACTGGATCCGCTGGCGCAACCTGGCCTCGGCCTACCAGCGTTACACGCTGGAAGTGGCGCGTACCGACGATCCCGCGCAGCAGGTGCTGGCCTATCGGGCGGCGTACACGATGGTGGCTGCCGGCGTGCCGTCGCCACCGTCGTACAAGCTGGGCTCGGAGGACAAGCGGCTGGCGTCACAGCAGTTGTGGGGGCTGATGGTGGAGCAGGGCCGCAGCTGGGAGGATCTCGGCCCGGACCTCACCGACGGCGCACCACGGCCGCTGCCGCAGATGAAGGTGACGCCGATCTACTGACCGCTGCCGCAGCCGATTGAACTGTTCCGGCGGGTGCCGACCTTGTCTGGTGGGTGCCGACCTTGGTCGGCACGATCTGATCCCTGCGGTGGCTCATCGCCAGGATTCAACCGTGTCGACCAAGGTCGACACCCACCAGGGCAATGCGTCGTTCTGACAGCTTGCGGAGATCTGTCGAAGGCGGGGTGGGTCCGGTTGCGGGGGCGTGAGCGCCATGGATGGCGCGACCGAGGCTACATGGACGTACTTGCGCCGTCCCCCGCAACCGGACCCGCCCCGCCATCCCACGGAATGCCAGCTTTTGCCGTTGCCGTTGCTTCGGCCTGTGCAGGTGCAGGGCGCAGCCCTGCCGAACCAACCCTATCGCCCCGGCAGCTGCGCGAACGCGCGCTGCATGCAGTCCTCGCGCGGGCACACCCGGCAACCCGGGCCGATCGACACCGAATTGCCCGGGCTCTGCACATCCAGCCCCAGCGAATACACCAGCCGCTCGGCATGCTGCAGGTCGCAGCCCAGCGCTACTGCGAAGGTCTTGCGTGGTTGGCCGTGACCAACCGGGCCGCTGCTGACCTGCCGGGCCAGCCAGAAATGGCGCCGCCCATCGGGCATGCGCGCGGTCTGGGTCAGGATGCGGCCGGGCTGGTTGAACGCCTCGTAGACGATCCACAACGGGCATGAGCCACCCACCTGCGAGAAGTGGAAGTCGGTGGCCGAGTGACGCTTGGAGACGTTGCCGGCGCGGTCCACACGGATGAAGAAGAACGGCAGGCCGGGCGCGCTGCGGCGGGCCAGCGTGCTCAGCCGGTGGCAGACTGCTTCGAAGCCGACACCGAACTGGTGCGCCAGCAGCTCGATGTCGTAGCTGCTGGCTTCGGCCGCACGCAGGAAGCGCAGGTAGGGCATTACCAGGGCCCCGGCGAAATAGTTCGACAGGCCGATGCGCGCCTGCGCGATGCGCGCCTCGTCGCTGAATCCGGCGCGGGCAATCACCGCATCGATCTGCGGCAGGTAGCCGTGCAGTGCAAGTTCGGCGGCCATCTGGAAGGCCTGCTGGCCCGGCTCCAGGTAGTCCGGCAGCCACAGCCGGCGGGCACCGGCATCGTAGTGGCGCTTCTCGCGCCCGGCCTGCAAGGCAGTCACTTCCACCAGCACGCCGTGGCGATCGGCCAGCAACTGGCGCAGGCGCGGGGCGACGTGTCCCGGCGACAGTCCCCATTCGGCGAATAACCGCTCGGCCAGCTCATCCAGCTCCGGGATGTGGTTGTGCATGCGGTTGAAGAACTCGCGCACCTGGTCGCCCGCCGGCAGGGTGCTGCCGGCACCGGGTTCGCCCAGCTGGAACTCCAGTGCGGCGGCATGTTCCCGCAACGCCAGGTGGCGGCGATGCAGGTCCAGCAGCGCCCGGCTCACCTGCGGCAGGTTGCCGGCCAGTGCCCGCAGCTCGGTGGCACTGACGTCGGCCAGCCCCAGGTCCCGCAGGGTTTCGGCCAATGATTCCTGCAATGCCGCGGGTTCATCCTCGTCGAACAGGGCGGAAACGTCGCCCAACACCTCCCCCAGCTTCTTCTGCACGGCGGGCGTCAACGGGCGCTTGTTGCGCTCGATCTGGTTCAGGTAGCTGGCAGACAGGCCCAGGGCGCGGGCCAGGTCGATCTGGCTGTAGCCGCGCTGCTCGCGCAGGCGCAGCAGGCGCAGGCCCAGCTGGCGCTGTGAGGATGGCAGATTCACAGAATTAACAGGAATCGTGAGGGGTGTTGGCCAGATTAAGCGGATTCAGGCCGGAAATCGAGGCGGCGGCTGTGAATAATGCCAAGCATCTTTCGCACCCCTGGATGTCGTCATGACTGTTGCAGCGCCCCGTATCCGCATGCTGATCGATGGCCAGTTCGTCGAATCGGCGACCTCCCACTGGCAGGACGTGATCAACCCGGCCACCCAGGACGTGCTGGCCCAGGTCCCGTTCGCCACCACCGCTGAAGTGGACGCTGCCGTGGCCGCCGCCAAGGAAGCGTTCAAGACCTGGCGCAAGACCCCGATCGGCACCCGTGCGCGCATCTTCCTGAAGTACCAGCAGCTGATCCGCGAGAACATGAGCGAGCTGGCGCACATCCTCACTGCCGAACAGGGCAAGACCCTGCCGGATGCCGAAGGCGATGTGTTCCGCGGCCTGGAAGTGGTCGAGCACGCCGCCGCCATCGGCAACCTGCAGCTGGGCGAGCTGGCCAACAACGTGGCCAACGGCGTGGATACCTACACGATCATGCAGCCGCTGGGCGTGTGCGCCGGCATCACCCCGTTCAACTTCCCGGCGATGATTCCGCTGTGGATGTTCCCGATGGCCATCGCCACCGGCAACACCTTCATTCTCAAGCCGTCCGAGCAGGACCCGATGGTCACCATGCGCCTGGTTGAACTGGCGCTGGAAGCCGGCATTCCGAAGGGCGTGCTGAATGTGGTCCACGGTGGCGAGGAAGTGGTCAACGCGATCTGCGACCACCCGGACATCAAGGCGGTCTCCTTCGTGGGTTCCACCCGCGTGGGTACCCACGTGTACAACCGTGCGTCGCTGGCCGGCAAGCGCGTGCAGTGCATGATGGGCGCCAAGAACCACGCCGTGGTGCTGCCGGATGCCAACAAGGAGCAGACCCTCAATGCGATGGTCGGTGCCGCCTTCGGTGCCGCCGGCCAGCGCTGCATGGCGGCCTCTACGCTGGTGCTGGTGGGTGAAGCGCGCGGCTGGGTGCAGGATCTGGTGGCCAAGGCCAAGACCCTGAAGGTCAGCGGTGGCACCGTGTCCGGTACCGATGTCGGCCCGGTGATTTCCTGCAGCGCGCGCGAGCGCGTGGAAGGCCTGATCGCCTCGGGCGTGGAGCAGGGCGCGCAGCTGGTGCTCGATGGCCGCAATCCGCAGGTCGATGGCTTCGAGAAGGGCAACTTCGTCGGCCCGACCATCTTTGCCGGTGTCACCACCGACATGCGCATCTACCAGGAAGAAATCTTCGGGCCGGTGCTGGTGATCCTGGAAGCGGAAACGCTGGAAGACGCCATCGCGATGGTCAACAGCAACCCGAACGGCAACGGCACCGCACTGTTCACCCAGTCCGGCGCCGCCGCGCGCAGGTTCCAGGAAGACATCGACGTCGGCCAGGTCGGCATCAACGTGCCGATCCCGGTGCCGGTGCCGCTGTTCTCCTTCACTGGTTCGCGCGCCTCCAAGCTGGGTGACCTGGGCCCGTACGGCAAGCAGGTGGTGCTGTTCTACACCCAGACCAAGACCGTCACCGCGCGCTGGTTCGATGACGAGACGCTGAGCCACGGCGTCAACACCACGATCAGCCTGAAGTAACGGCAGGAGCAGCCATGAGCCACTCGATGACGACGGAACTGGAAGAAGCGCAGCAGGCCTACCGCGAGGCCGCCCGCGACTTCGCACTGGCCGAACTGGCGCCGCACGCCGCGCGATGGGATGCGGAGGGCATCTTTCCGCGCGAGGCGATCGCCAAGGCCGGTGAACTGGGCTTCTGCGGTCTGTACATGGACCCGGAAGTGGGCGGCAGCGGCCTGAGCCGGCTGGACGCCGCCGTCGTCATCGAGGAGCTCGCCAGTGTCGACCCCTCGACGGCGGCCTACATCAGCATCCACAACATGGCCTCGTGGATGGTGTCCAAGTGGGGTCAGCCGGCACTGCGCGACGCGTGGGGCAACGATCTGGCGGCGGGCATCAAGCTGGCCTCGTACTGCCTGACCGAACCGGGCGCCGGTTCCGATGCCGCCTCGCTGAAAACCACCGCCGTGCGCGATGGCGACCACTTCGTGCTGAACGGCGCCAAGGCCTTCATCTCCGGCGCCGGCGCCACCGAACTGCTGGTGGTGATGGCGCGCACCGGCGGTGCCGGTGCCGGCGGCGTCAGCGCCATCGCGGTGCCGTCGGATCTGCCGGGCATCAGCTTCGGCCGCAAGGAAGAGAAGATGGGCTGGAACAGCCAGCCCACCCGGGGCATCACCTTCGAGAACGTCCGCGTGCCGGTCAGCCACCTTCTGGGAGAGGAAGGCGGTGGCTTCAAGCTGGCGATGAAGGGACTCGATGGCGGCCGCATCAACATCGCCGCCTGTTCGCTGGGTGCCGCGCAGGGCGCGCTGGATGCCGCACGCCGCTACATGGGCGAGCGTCGCCAGTTCGGCAAGGCGCTGGCCGAGTTCCAGGCACTGCAGTTCAAGCTGGCCGACATGGTCACCCAGCTGGTGGCCGCCCGGCAGATGGTGCATACCGCCGCGCGCAAGCTCGATGCCGGCGCCAGCGACGCCAACGTGTGGTGCGCAATGGCCAAGCGCTTCGCCACCGATGCCGGTTTCACTGTCTGCAACGAAGCGCTGCAGATCCACGGCGGCTACGGCTACATCCGCGAATACCCGATCGAACGCCTGCTGCGTGACTGCCGCGTGCACCAGATCCTGGAAGGCACCAACGAGATCATGCGGGTGATCGTTGCCCGTCACCTGCTCAACACCGAAGAGGAACTGCGATGAAGGATTGGCGTACCCAGGAGCACGTGGGCCTGAAGGTCGAGGCCGATGGCCACACCGCCGTGGTCACCCTGCACAACCCGCCGGCGCATACCTGGACCGTGCACAGCCTGTCCGCGCTGCGCGACCTGGTGGCTGCGCTCAATGCGGACCGCGACATCTACGCGCTGGTGATTACCGGTGACGGCGAAAAGTTCTTCTCCGCCGGCGCAGATCTGAACCAGTTCGCCTCCGGCGACAAGGCCGCCGCGCGCGAGGCCGCACGCCGCTTCGGCGAAGCCTTCGAGGCGCTGTCCGGCTTCCGCGGCGTGTCGATCGCCGCAATCAACGGCTATGCGATGGGCGGCGGGCTGGAATGCGCGCTGGCCTGCGACCTGCGCATCATCGAAGACCACGCCCAGGTCGCGCTGCCGGAGGCCACCGTCGGCCTGCTGCCGTGCGCCGGTGGTACCCAGAACCTGCCACGGCTGGTGGGCGAGGGCTGGGCCAAGCGCATGATCCTGCTGGGCGAGCGCATCAATGCCGAGACCGCGCTGCGCATCGGCCTGGCCGAGGAGAAGGTCGGCAAGGGCGAGTCCAAGGCGCTGGCGCTGGAATGGGCGAAGAAGGCCGGCAAGCAGAGCCCGACCAGCATCGCGGCCTGCAAGACGCTGGTGCAGTCCACCCGCACCGGCACCCACGCCTCGGCGCTGGTGGCCGAACGCGAGGCCTTCGTCGATCTGTTCGATACCGCCGACCAGGTCGAGGGCGTGAACGCCTTCCTGGAAAAGCGCGCCGCGCAGTGGAAGAACGCATGACCACGGTCGCCGACGAAGCGCCGGTCCTGTTCGAAGAGCGCGTGGCCGGCAATGGCGCGCGCATCGGCATCGCCACGCTGAACGCGCCGCGCACGCTCAATGGCTTCTCGCTGCCGATGGCGCACCTGCTGCTGAAGCAGCTCAATGCCTGGGCCGACGACGACGGCATCGCGATGGTGGTGCTGCAGGGCGCCGGTGAAAAGGCGTTCTGCGCCGGCGGTGACCTGCACAGCCTGTACCAGAGCATGCGTGCATTCCGCGAGGCCGGCCGCAGCGATATCCGCGACAACGACTACGCGGCCGAGTTCTTCGACGTCGAGTACCGCGTGGATTACCTCATCCACACCTATGCCAAGCCGATCCTGTGCTGGGGCCATGGCATCGTCATGGGAGGGGGCATCGGCCTGATGTCCGGTGCCAGCCACCGCGTGGTCAGCGAGCGCTCCAAGCTCGCGTTCCCGGAGATCACCGTCGGTCTGTTCCCGGACGTGGGTGGCAGCTGGCTGCTGCCGCGCGTGCCGGGCAAGGGTGGCCTGTTCCTGGCCTTGACCGGTGCACTGCTCAACCCGGGCGATGCGATCTATGCCGGCCTGGCCGACGTGCACGTGGCCGAAGCGCGCCGCAGCGATGTGTTCGATGCACTGCTGCAGGTGGCCTGGTCGCGCGACGCCGCGAGCAACCACGAGCGCCTGGGTCACCTGCTGCAATCGTATGCCAGCGATGCCGCGACCGGTCCGCTGCTGGCCAACGCGGCGAAGGTCGACGCACTGTGCGACGGCGATGACCTCGATGCCATCGTCGAAGGCATCGCCCACCTGCAGACCGAGGATGCCTGGCTGCAGGCCGCCCAGAAGACCCTCGCGGCCGGCGCGCCCGGTTCGGCGCGGCTGGCGTTCGAGCTGCAGCGCCGCAGTGCGGGCCAGGATCTGGCTGCGGTCTACCGCCTGGAGTACATCGTCGCCCTGCACTGCGCTGCCCACGGCGATTTCGCCGAAGGCATCCGTGCGCTGCTGATCGACAAGGACCGCACGCCGTCGTGGAACCCGGCCACGCTGGCCGAAGCCAGCGCCCTGTGGGCCGATACGTTCTTCGCTTCGCCCTGGGCCGATGCCGCGCATCCGCTGGCCGACCTGGGTACCCCTGCCGCTGAAAGGAGCCTGGCATGAGCCGCATTGCATTCATTGGGTTGGGCAACATGGGTGGCCCGATGGCCGCCAATCTGGTCAAGAACGGCCACACCGTGCGCGTGTTCGATCTGGTGCCGGCCGCCGTGCAGGCCGCCGTCGACGCCGGTGCCGGTGCCGCGTCGTCAGCACGTGACACCCTGGCCGACGCCGAGGTGGTGATCTCGATGCTGCCGGCCAGTCGCCACGTCGAAGGCCTGTACCTCGGCGATGACGGCATTCTCGCCGCGATTCCGGCCGGCGCGCTGGTCATCGACTGCAGCACGATCGCTCCGGCCAGCGCCCGCAAGGTGTCCGAAGCGGCGGCTGCACGCGGCCTGCAGATGATCGATGCGCCGGTTTCCGGCGGCACGGCCGGTGCCCAGGCCGGCACCCTCACCTTCATCGTCGGTGGTGAAGAGGATGCACTGGAGCGTGCGCGCCCGGTGCTGCAGGCGATGGGCAGGAACATCTTCCACGTTGGCGCCAGTGGTGCCGGCCAGGTGGCCAAGCTGTGCAACAACATGGCGCTGGGCGTGATCATGGCCGTCACCGGCGAGGCCATCGCACTGGGCGTGGCGCACGGTCTGGACCCGAAGGTGCTGTCGCAGATGATGGCGGTGAGCACCGGCCGCAGCTGGGCCACCGAAGTGTGCAATCCGTGGCCGGGCGTGCTGGAGAATGCGCCGGCCTCGCGTGGCTACAGCGGCGGCTTCGGCAGCGACCTGATGCTCAAGGACATGGGCCTGGCAGTGGAAGCGGCGATGAGTGTCGGCGCCTCGATCCCGCTGGGTGAAGTGGCCCGCAACCTGTATTCGATGAATCATCAGGCCGGGCGCGGCAAGCTGGATTTCTCCAGCGTCGTACAGCTCATCACCAGCGAGAAGTAAGCGAATGCGTCCCTGGCCGCGTGCCGGGGCCCACCCGGGGTGGGATGGGCGGATGCCTGGTTTCGACCGGCATCCGCCCATTTTTTTTGCGCTTGGAGCCCCGGGGTCAGATCCCTTTGCCGTTGCAAAGGGATCCGACCCCGCCTCCATCAGGCGACGATCAGCGTCACGTCGATGTTGCCGCGGGTGGCATTCGAGTACGGGCACACGATGTGCGCCTTCTGCACAAGCGCTTCAACCTGCTCGCGCGGCACGCCCGGCACGTTGATGGTCAGCTCGGCCTCGATGCCGAAGCCGGTCGGGATCTGGCCGATGCCCACCTTGCCGGTCACGGTGGTGTCGGCCGGCAGCGCGACCTTGGCCTGGCCGGCCACGAACTTCAGCGCGCCCAGGAAGCAGGCCGAGTAGCCGGCGGCGAACAGCTGCTCCGGGTTGGTGCCCGGGCCGCCCGCGCCGCCCAGCTCGCGCGGGGTCGACAGCTGGATGTCGAGCACGTTGTCGGAGGAGACGGAACGGCCTTCGCGGCCGCCGGTGGAGGTCGCCTGGGCGGTGTACAGAACCTTTTCGATGGACATCGGGATGCTCCTGGTCAGTGGGTGGTAGTGCGTTGGAGCCTACTTTGCCCGCTTTCCAAGGACGATGGGTGACAGACCGTCTGAGAAATTTGACCGATCGTCCTGCCTGCCTAGATCGTCCATTCCCGATCGGTGGTGAACATGATCGTCAGCCACCGGTCCGGCGAGGCTTCGCCCAGTGCATCGCCGATCTCGTCACGCAGTTGGTCCCACTCCCGCAGAGGCCGCGGCGGATCATCGGCCGGGACCACGAAGAACAGCTCGATCTGCTCGCCACGTCCCACCTGCGCCACATAGCTGCGGTGTTCGACGAAGCCATGCCTGGCGACGATCGTGCGCGCCACTGCGTCCACGTGGGCCTGCAGCTCCGGCGGAGTCACCAGCAGGATGCCGGCCAATGCCCGCCGCACCGTGCCCAGCGGCGCGATCATCACCAGTACGCAGACGAAGGCGAGGATGGCCGGGTCGATGTACGGCCCGATCCAGTCCCACGCGGTGCCACGCACCAGCGCGCCGCCCAGGAAGGCGACCAGATAGCAGGCCGACATGCTGGCCGCGATCATCCAGTTCTTCGCGTCCAGCGCGATGAACTCCGAACCGATGCGGCGGTTGGCGCGCAGCACGAACACGCCCAGCGCTGCCTCGGCCAGCAGGGACAGCGCGGCGAAGATCATCGCCGGCCCCAGCGCGATGTGGCGGCCGCCGGACATCAGCGCGTCCACGGCATTGACCAGTGCATACAGCGCCGCACCGATCATCAGCGTGCCGCTCACGCCCAGCACGATCGGTTCCAGGTGCCAGAAGCCCATGGTAAAGCGCTGGTTGAGGCGCGACTGCAGCGCATCGGTGTTGGTCGACAGCGCGATCAGGCGCGCGACCAGCAGCGACAGCCAGGTCATCACCACATCGATCAGCCCGTAGATGCCATCGAAGATGATGAGCGAGGAATTGGCCAGCAGGCCGAACACCACAGCAGTCAGCGCCAGCAGCAACGCACCGGCAATCGACAGGCGCAGCACCCCCTGTTCGGTGGTGGGGTCGAAGAAGTGGGGGCGATCGGTAGCCATGACCCGATTGTAGAGCGGAGCCATGCTCCGCTGCCTCCGCGCTGTCGAGGACATCACCGAAACGCCCAGCGAGCGCAACCGCGAATGCGTCGGCCAGGGCGTGGCCAACACGGTCACCGGCTTCCTCGGCGGCATGGCCGGCTGCGCGATGATCGGCCAGTCGATCATCAACGTGAGCTCCGGCGGCCGCGGTCGCCTGTCATGCCTGGTGGCCGGCGTCGTGCTGCTGGCGATGGTGGTGTACGGCAGCGAGCTGGGCGCGGCGTTTGACTACCAGCACGTAGCACCGAAGGTGCAGATTGACCTGCGCGATGCCCATCTGTGGGATCTGACCGCCGTGGCCGCGCTGGAGCGCGCGCAGGAAAAACTGGCCGCGCATGGCGCCGATGTAACGGTGGTGGGGCTCAATGCCGCCAGCCGGACGTTGATCGAGCAGGTGGGTGGGCGCGGCGGCGGGCACTGAGTTCGCACTCATCAATCGCCGCCACCTGTGCTGGGACATGGGTCCATAAGCGCTTCGGCAGGGGGCACCCGGGTGACCGCAGCGGCGGTCACCCGCGTTGTTGCATCAGTTCCTGCGGCCCATGCACCTGACTTCCACCCGCATGTCGGCGTCCATCACTTCGCTGGTGCAGATCATCTGGTTGTCGCCCGGCCCGATGTTGGGGCGCACGCCCAGATCGAAGAGGTAGCGACTGAAGTCCATGTAGGCGTCACTGGTGATGCCACCGGGGAACTCGTACACCACCGGCTTGCCGTCCTTGGCAACGTCTGCTTTCGTCTCTGGAACCGGGTTGCCGTGAACGTCGCGGCCGGTGCCGGGAATAGGCGCCCAGCTTTTCATCTCGATGTCGTACGAGGCCTTGATGCTGGAGCCATCGGCGAAGTTCAGGGTGGTCACCGGGCGGCCCGCAGTCAGCGAGATGTTCTTTCCGCTGACCAAATTGACGAACGTCATGTGCGCCGCATACCCGCGGGCGAGCCAGGAGGCATTCAACTGTTCGATCGCGTTGTTCATCCTGGCCGGGCTCTGCAATGCATCGTATACGGTTGCCGGAACCGGCCGGTCTGCGGCGGGAGCGCGGCCGCCTGCATCTGAGCGTATGAACACCCTTCGCACGGGATATCTTGTATCTGCTTCACCTGCGCGTGCGCTCCCTGCGCACAGAGCAACAACGCCACCGCAGTGGCGTATCGGAACAGCCTCCTCGAATTCGATTCCTAGATGGATGGATTGGGTAGGAAATGAATGACGATCCTGGCTACTGCCGCGATGACCAGCGCAATCGACACGGCGCGGGTGAAGCGATGAATCTCGCGCCGTTGGAAGGGTATCCATACCGTGAGCAGGATGGTTGTGAGACCAAAAACCAGAACCGGGGTGCCGGAGGTCGTCATCGCCATGCACAGGCTGATGAAGGCGAACAGCTCCAGGACCAGTTCGATATAGGTGCGTTGCTGCATTACATGTTCCGTTTGCTTGGGACATCCATGCCGCACATCGTCATGCGGCGCTCAAACGATATCACTTCTCATTCGTATTTGGTGGCGTGGCGGGCGCGTGCCACACCAGCAATGGGGCACCGGCGCTTCGCACATCGCCTGACGCCCCGGCGCCATTCAGCCACCCGGTGTAAACTATTGATCTCACTGGCAATGCCGGTCTCCACGATCAACGCCCCGATGACGTCCGCCACCGCCCGTTACGCCGAATCCCTGCGCCTGTCCGTCGCCCCGATGATGGACTGGACGGACCGCCATTGCCGCGTGTTCCATCGCGTGCTGGCTCCCGGGGCGCGGCTGTACACGGAGATGGTGCACGCCAACGCGGTCATCCATGGTGACCGCGAGCGCCTGCTCGGCTTCGACCGCAGCGAACAGCCGCTGGCCCTGCAGCTGGGTGGCAGCGATCCGGCCCTGCTGGCGCAGGCCGCGCGCATCGCCGCGGACTGGGGCTACGACGAGGTCAACCTCAACTGCGGCTGCCCGTCCGATCGCGTGCAGGCGGGCCGCTTCGGCGCCTGCCTGATGCGCGAGCCGGCGCTGGTGGCCGAATGCGTGGCCGCGATGGTCCATGCGGTCGACATCCCGGTGACCGTGAAGTGCCGTCTGGGCGTGGATGAGGACAACGAGTACGAGGCGTTCGCCAGCTTCGTCGATCGCCAGGTCGCTGCCGGTGCAGCGATGGTGGTGGTGCACGCGCGCAATGCCTGGCTGAAGGGCCTGTCGCCCAAGGAGAACCGTGAGGTTCCGCCGCTGAAGTACGACTGGGCCTACCGCCTGAAGCAGGAGCGGCCCGCACTGCCGGTGGTGCTCAACGGTGGCCTGGCCAGCCTCGAAGCCGTGCAGGCCCAGGCCGGCCATGTCGATGGCGTGATGCTGGGCCGGGCCGCGTACCACGATCCCTATCTGCTGCATCAGCTGGAAGCGCTGCACACCGGTACGCCGCTGCGGTCGCGCGCGGACCTGCTGCGCGCGCTGCGCCCGTATGTCGAGGCCCGTCTGGGCGAGGGCATGGCCCTGAAGCACATCACCCGTCACCTGCTCGGCCTGTTCCATGGGCAGCCCGGTGGGCGCGCGTTCCGCCAGGTATTGAGCGAGGGTGCGCACCGTCCAGGCGCCGACTGGACATTGGTCGAACAGGCCCTTGCCGTGACCGAGCGCGACGCTGACCGTGCCGCTGCGTGACGTCCGTCACATTCCTGACTTGACAACGCCGGCCGATTCGTCCCGAATGTTCACTTAGATGAACAAACCTGCGGTTCGCCCGGAAAAGTTCAGATCGGATTCACTGCCCCAAACCAAGAATTTGCAAAGGAATTGTAAAGACCGGGTCCCGCACCCGGTTCCCGGATTTACGACTTTTGAACGAATCGCCGTGCTCGGCTAGGATCGCATCGATGTCTTCCGCTCCCCTCCATTGCCGCATTGCCCTGGCCACCTGCGTGGTGCTGGCGGCGGCACCGCTGTCGTCGGCAATGGCACAGCAGCCCCCGCGTGCGGAACACGGCCGGGCGGAGATGATGGAGCGGAGCGAGCGGGGTGGCCGTGGCGACGAGCGCTCGCTGTCCGATGCCGTGCGCCGCGTGCAGCGCACCACCGGTGGCCACATCCTGGGCGCCGAACGGGTGCCGTTCGATGGTCGTGACATCAACCGGGTCAAGTACATGGATGACCGGGGCCGGGTCCGCTACATGGACGACCCCGCCCCGTCGCGTTCACAGCCGCGCACGCCGCGGTCGGATATGTCTTCACTACGCGGCGATAACCCCTGAACAGGGATAGTTGTCGCTATCAACCCGTACCCCACTGGCCTCCGGGCCACACCCAGGACACTAGGGAGAGTTCATGCGTATCCTTCTGGTCGAAGACGAAGCCCCGCTGCGTGAGACCCTGGCAGCCCGGCTCAAGCGCGAAGGCTTTGCCGTCGATGCTGCGCAGGACGGCGAGGAAGGCCTCTACATGGGGCGCGAAGTCCCGTTCGACGTCGGCATCATCGACCTCGGCCTGCCCAAGATGTCGGGCATGGAGCTGATCAAGGCGCTGCGTGACGAGGGCAAGAAGTTCCCGGTGCTGATCCTGACCGCGCGGTCGAGCTGGCAGGACAAGGTCGAGGGCCTGAAGCAGGGCGCCGACGATTACCTGGTCAAGCCGTTCCACGTCGAAGAGCTGCTGGCCCGCGTCAACGCGCTGCTGCGCCGCGCCGCCGGCTGGAGCAAGCCGACCCTGGAATGCGGCCCGGTCGCCCTGGATCTCGCCGCGCAGACGGTCAGCGTTTCCGGCAGCAATGTCGACCTGACCAGCTACGAGTACAAGGTGCTGGAGTACCTGATGATGCATGCCGGTGAACTGGTCTCCAAGGCCGACCTCACCGAGCACATCTACCAGCAGGACTTCGACCGCGACTCGAACGTGCTGGAAGTGTTCATCGGCCGCCTGCGCAAGAAGCTGGACCCGGACGGCGAGCTGAAGCCGATCGAGACCGTGCGCGGCCGCGGCTACCGTTTCGCGATCCCGCGCAACGAGGGCTGAGCCGGCTCACCCTGGCGATTGCACGATGTCCGGCCGTCTGTGGTTCTTCCGACGCTGGCGGCCGCGCTCCCTGCAGGCGCGCCAGCTGTTCGCCGCGTCCGTGGGCCTGGTCGCGTTCCTGGCCCTGGCCGGTTACGCGCTCGACGCCGCCTTCGCCGATACGGCGAAGGCCAACCTGCGTGAGCGCCTGAAGAACTACGCCACCGCCTATGCGGCCGGCATCGACTTCACCCGCGATCGTTCGCTGTACATCCGCGAGCAGCCACCGGACCCGCGCTTCGACGTGCCCGGCAGCGGTCTCTACCTGCAGGTGGTGATGCCGGACGGCAAGGGCAATTCGATGTCGGCCGAAGGCCCGATGCTGCCCACCGTCGGCGGCGGCCTGCTTGCGCCACGCCAGGAGGTGTTCGAAGGCCCGCTGCCGATGATCCAGATCGACGGCAGCCAGGGCTCGGTGTACCGCTACGGCTTGGGCCTGGTGTGGGACGCCGATGCCGATCCCGCCACCGAGTTCCCGTACACCATCTACGTGATGGAAGACTCGCGCGCGCTCGGTGCGCAGCTGCGGGTGTTCCGCAGCCGTGTCTGGTTCTACCTGGGTGGCATCGGCCTGATCCTGCTGCTGCTGCAGACCGTCATCCTGCAGTGGAGCCTGCGTCCGCTGCGTCGCGTGATCACCGAGCTGACCAAGGTGCAGCGCGGCGAGACCGAGCGCATGAGCGAGCGCCACCCGCGCGAGCTGGAACCGCTGACCGACAGCATCAATGCCTTCATCGAGAGTGAGCGCGAGAACCTCGAACGCCAGCGCAACACCCTGGCGGATCTTGCGCACAGCCTGAAAACGCCGATCGCGGTGCTGCGCACGCAGATGGACAGCGGTGCCGGTGATGGCGCGCTGCGCGAAGAGCTGGACGTGCAGCTGCAACGCATGAACAACCTGGTGTCCTATCAGCTGGCGCGCGCTGCGTCGTCGGGCCACAAGCTGTTCTCCGCACCGTTGCCGATCGAGTCCAACGCCGAAGAGATCGTGCGGGGCCTGGAAAAGGTCTATGCGGCCAAGGGCGTGCTGTGCGAGTTCGACATCGATCCGGCCGCGCGCTTCCATGGCGAGCCGGGTGACCTGCAGGAACTGCTGGGCAATCTGCTGGAAAACGCCTTCAAGTGGGCCAAGCGCCGTGTCCTGCTGACCGCGCAGCCCCTGCCGGCACCGAATGCACGCCGCGCCGGCCTGCTGCTGGCCGTGGACGACGACGGCCCGGGCATCGCGCCGGACGATATCGGCAAGGTGCTGCAGCGTGGCGTACGTGGCGACGAACGCGTGCAGGGCCACGGCATCGGCCTGTCGATCGTGCAGGACCTGATCAAGGATTACCGCGGCGAACTGGCGGTCGGCCGTTCCAGCGAACTGGAAGGCGCCCGCTTCGAAGTGCGTCTGCCGCCGGGCCCGTAGGGCGGGCCTGCTTCGATCCACCGGTCAACGCGAATGCGGGCAGCGCCGGGCCACGCCCGGCGAACCTATGACATGGCTCAGCCACCCCGCGCCGGCGGTTCACCATAGAAGCGCCGCAGATGTGCGGCAACATCGGGCAGCGCTTCGGCCAGCACGTCCGGGGCGGAGAAGTGGTACTCGCTGGCGACCGCGAAGAACTCCTCCGGTGCTTCGGCGGCATACGGGTCGATCAGCGTCTCCTGGCCGGCATCCACCTGCGCGCAGAACGCATCGTAGGACTGCTGGAAGACAGCAGCCCACTCACGCTGCCACGCACGCGGCAGCGGCGGCGTGCCGTCCATCGCGCCATCGAGCGCATCGAGCTTGTGCACCATCTCGTGCACGGCCACGCAGTAGCCCTCGTGCGGTGCGGCCAGATCGGCCTGCACGTCGGCCCAGGACAGGATCAACGGCCCGCTGTCCCACGATTCGCCGATCAGCTCGTCGTCCCATTCGTGCAGCACGCCCGCCGCATCCATGTGGCTGCGATGCACGCGGAATGCGTCGGGGTACACGATCAGCTGCGACCAGCCCTGCAGTCCCACCTCGCCGAACTCGAGCAGTGGCAGGCAGCACAGGGCCGCCAGCAGCACGCCGTCGGCGGCCTGCAGCTGCAGGTTGCCGATCGGGGTGATGGTCTTCTCATGCAGGAAGCGCGCCGCCAGCGTGCGCAGCCGGGCGCGTCGTTCGTCGGAAAGCCCCTGCAGCCATGCCGCACGGCGGCAGGCCTCATCCCAGTACGCGTCTTCGATCGGCCGCGGTGCGGGCCGCAGCCACTGCAGCAACGACTTGATCAGCGGAACATTCCTGGCAGGTAGCTGTGCCACTTCGGCGCGCGCAGCCGCTGCAGCATGTCCTCATCGCTGCCGCCACCGCCGGTGCTGGTCGCGCTGCTGGCCGCCGGGCGTGCCGGAGCAGGCTTGGCCGTGGTGGTCGATGCCGTCGGTGCGCGCTGCGAGGCGGCATCGCCGTTGGAGGACACACAGGCGCCGCGGCTGTCATCCAGTGCTGCTGTGGCCGACGCCGCGAAGGGCATCGTCAGCAGGATCAGGCAATGGGCATAACGGCGCATTGACGACATCCACGTTAAGGGAAGGTGAGTTCCCGATTCTAGCCCGAACCCGGCACCGGATTGGAAGCCCGCTGCCGGCCCCGTGGCGGGCGTCGCTGGCGGCTTTCCCGCATAATTCCGTCCTGACTTCGTGGAAGCTGCCGTGGACGATCGCCAATTGCTGGCCAAACTCGCTGCCGGTCGCCTGTCCGGCGACGCCCTGGCCCGTGAGCTGGGCCAGACCCGGGCGGCAATTTGGAAGCGCATTCAAGGGCTTAGGGCCGCAGGTGTCGATATCGAGGGCCGTGCCGGCGAAGGCTATGGCCTGACCCGCCCGGTCGAGCTGCTGGACCCGGCGACCATCCGTGCCGCCCTGCCGGCCGATGCCCTGTCCCTGCTGCATGACCTGCAGGTGGCCTGGACGGTGGATTCCACCAATGCCGAATTGCTGCGGTGCAGCGCGCCCCAGCGCGGGGTCAGCGTCCTGCTGGCCGAACGCCAGACCGGCGGACGGGGGCGGCGCGGCCGCACCTGGGCCTCGCCGCTGGCGGCCCATGTCTATCTGTCGGTACTGCGCCTGTTCTCCGGGGGCCTTGGCCGGCTGGCGGGGCTGAGCCTGGTTGCCGGCATCGCCGTGGCCGAAGCGCTGCACGATCTGGGTTTCACCCAGGCGCAGCTGAAGTGGCCGAATGATCTGATCGTCGATGGCCGTCGCAAGCTGGTCGGCCTGCTCGCCGAGGGCGGCGGCGAATACGCCGGTCCGGCTCGCGCGGTGATCGGCATCGGCATCAACACGCACATGCCGCCCTCGTTCGCCGAGCAGATCACCCAGCCCTGGGTGGATCTGGACACACTGGCCGGCGCGCCGGTCGACCGCAACATCGTCGTCGCCGCCGTGCTTGCACGGCTGCTGCCGGCGCTGGAGGAATTCGACCGCGAAGGGCTGGCCCCGTTCCTGCCGCGCTACGCCGCCTTCGACATGCTGGCCGGCCGCGAGGTGCGCGTCGAGCTGGAGGGGCAGTGGCAGCACGGCACCGCACTGGGCCTGGCCGATGACGGCGCGCTGCGCGTGAGCATCGACGGCTGCGAGCGCCGCCTGCATGCCGGCGAAGTCACGGTGAGGGCGGCATGAGCGACTGGTTGTTCGATCTTGGCAATTCGCGCTTCAAGTTCGCGCCGTTGCAGGGGGATCGCGCGGGCGACGTACAGGCCTGGGCGCATGGCGCTGAAGGCATGGCCGGGCAGCCGCCGCACAGCCTGCCCAGCGGCGCGACGGCGTTCGTCGCCAGCGTGGCCGCACCTTCGCTGACCAGCGCCATGCTGGACCAGCTGCAGCGGCGGTTCGACCACGTGCATGTGGTGCGCACCAGCGCCGAATGCGCAGGCGTGCGCATCGCCTACGCGCGCCCGGAGAAGTTCGGCGTGGATCGCTTCCTTGCCCTGCTGGCCGCCGCCAAGGCGCAGCGCCCGGTGCTGGTGGTGGGCGTGGGCACGGCGCTGACCATCGACCTGCTCGATGCCCGTGGCCAGCATCACGGCGGCCGCATCGCCGCATCACCCACCACCATGCGCGAAGCACTGCATGCGCGCGCCGTGCAGCTGCCCGCCAGTGGCGGCGATTACAGCGAGTTTGCCAATGACACCGCCGACGCACTCGCCTCCGGTTGCGATGGTGCTGCGGTGGCGCTGGTCGAGCGCAGTGCGCAGCAGGCGCAGGCACTGCTGGGTGTGATGCCGTCGCTGCTGGTGCACGGTGGCGGCGCGCCCGCGCTGATGCCATTGCTGGACGGCGCCGACTACCACCCCTCGCTGGTGCTGGACGGCCTCGCCCGCTGGGCGGTGCACCAGCCTGCAGGCTAGTATCCGCGCATGCTCACCCGTGCCCTGATCGTCGTCCTGGCCATCCTCAATCTTGGCGTTGCCTGCTGGTGGCTGCTGCGCGATGCGCCGCAGAAGCCTGCGCCGCCACCGCGGCCCGCCGGCGTGGCCGAACTGCGCTGGGTGCCCGGCGGCACCGATGCGGCGGTGGCCGCGCAGGCATCGTCGGAGGCACCGGCGCCAGCACTGGTGGAGCGCGACCCCGCAGCGGCGACCGCCGTGGCGTCCACTCCTGCCCCTGCCGCGCCGGCCAAGCCGCAAGCCGAACCGGCCAAAGCGCCGGGTGCGGAGGCAACCTCCAGCCCGACGCCAGCGCCGGCGCCGGTCGCACCGCCGGTCGCGCAGGCGCCTGCCGCCAGCGAGCCGCCGCGCTGCATCGCGCTGGGTCCGTTCGCCGATCGTGCCGCCGCCAGCGCGGCGCAGGGCCGGGCCGGCGCACTGCTCAGCCAGGCGCGCCTGCGCGAGCAGCCGGCCGCCAGCGGCAGTGCCCGCTACCGCGTGCTGCTGCCGGCCGCCGCCAGCCGCGAAGAGGCGCAGGCCACGGTCAAGCGCATCGTCGCTGCGGGCCTGGGCGACTACTACATCATCAGCCAGGGTGAGGACGCCAACGCCGTGGCGCTGGGCCAGTACCGCAACCGCGAAGGCGCCGAGCGGCGTATCGCTGCGGTGCAGGCCGCCGGCTTCCAGCCGCGCCTGGTGGCCAGCGGTGATGCCGGCCAGTGGTGGCTGGACGGGCAGCTGGCCGGCACCGCACAGCCTGCGCAGGTGAAGCAGCGCAGCGGCGCCGCCCGGCAACAGTCGCTGGAATGCGCGCGACTGCGCTAGAATCCCCCCACTGCGGCGCTGCCGCCAGTGCGTCACCCATGCCGCTTTAGCTCAGTTGGTAGAGCAACTGTCTTGTAAACAGTAGGTCATCCGTTCGATTCGGATAAGCGGCACCATCCCGCAGTCGCTCGCTTCCGCAGCGTTCTTTCTCCTGCCGCGAATTGCAGCGCGTTTGCCAGGCGCCAGAGTCGCATACGCAGGGCTGTCAAAAAGAAGAGTGAACTCGAAGCATCTGAGGTGGCCACGCATCTCCGTACGCCTGAAGAAATGGCCGCCTATCTCGATGCCTGCATCATTGAAAGCAATGGCGATTCGGCCTTCACTGCCAAGACACTGGGCGATATCGCGCGTGCCCAGGGGATGAGCAAGATTGCACGAGCGACGGGGTTGTCGCGCGTGAGCCTCTATCGGGCGCTGTCCGGCGAGCGGAGTCCTGATTTCGCGACCGCTACCTGAGCGGCACGCGCTCGCGCACACGATCTCCCGGAGGCGGCATGCTCAGTCCGGAATGCGGGCGATCACCTTGATCTCGAAGTCGAATCCGGCAAGCCAGTTGACGCCCACCGCCGTCCAGTTGGGATAGGGCTTCTCGGGGAAGACCTCGCTCTTTACGGTCATGACGGTTCCGAACTGGTTCTGCGGGTCCGTATGGAAGGTGGTCACGTCGACGATGTCGTCAAGCCCGCAACCACCGGCCTTCAGGGTTGCCTCCAGGTTCGCGAAGGCCAGGCGGACCTGCGCCTCGAAGTCGGGCTCGGGCGTCCCGTCGCTGCGGCTGCCCACCTGGCCGGACACGAACAGCAGGTCACCCGACTGGATCGCGGCCGAATAGGTCTGCGAGGTGTACAGGTCCTGCCGGCCGGCCGGGAAAACGGCATTGCGCTTGCTCATGGGATTCTCCAGAAGGGGATCGATGAGCCTCAAGGTAGTCCTCGGCATTGGCCGGATAAACGCCTATAAAGCGCCATCACTATTTGCCAAATCAAAACAATCGGCGGGCGTGGCGGCGCGGCTCATGCCGCGTGCAACTGCAGCTCCACATACTCCGCCAGCCCCCGGCAGGCCAGCAGCAGGCCTTCGCGCGCGCCGTCGCCGATGTCGTCCTTTTCGGCGCCATCCACACGCACGCGCTCGGCGGCGTGGAATACCTCCAGCAGCGTGACCAGGCCGGCGGCGGCGCGGTCGGTACGCGCACGGGTCACGCCCTGGCCTGGGCTGGGTACGGGGCCTTTCCACGGCTGACCATCGGCGGCATCGCCGCTGCGGATACGCTGCAGGCAGCCCACCAGCGTGATCGGCTCAGGCAGATCCACGGCAGCGGAAAGCGCAGCTTCCAACGGCTCTGCCAGTTCGCGGGGCAGGTGCTCGGCGGCATCGCCCAGGGTGGCAAGCAGATAGGGGTAGCGGGGTGCGGTCATGGGACATCCTCATGCGGAACAGAGGCGCCACCCGCAAAGGGTGGCGGACGATGCGTGGTTCCAATACCGGAGTCGATGAACCGGCGGGCACAAGGCCCCCACGCACCGCCCGCCGTAGATCGGCAGACGGATTGCCAGCCGGCGCCACCCCGAGACAGGTGGCGCCGACTGACAAGCGTAAACAACATCGACTTCCGGGATTGGAGCCCGGGCCACCCGTTGTCGGTGGCGATTCATCATGCGCACGCGCAAACACCGCCCGCCAGTCATTCTTTCCAATGACTTCGTGCGATTCGAAAGAAAAAATGAATTATCGCTTTTGACCTGTTTCGCGCGATGTAAAGGCAAAAGCGACATCCTGCGCGAGGCCTTTGCAAGGGCGGAATTCCAGTGATCCCACCTGCAGCAACGGACGCGACATACGCGAAGTAAAGCTGGCTTAACCGATGCGGCAGACCACGGCAATCACGATGCTAACGGCAATCGTCGGCAAGCGCAGCGCCGATCCTGATGGTGCTGAAGGATCTGCACTGGCGTAGACGCCTCAGTGCTGCCATCCGCCCAGCCCGGGTGGCCCTGCATCCGCGCATGCGTCGTCATGGCCCATCGCTCACGTGCGGGCTGGCTACATCGCCCACGGGCGCCCGGCCGTGCCGATTCCGACACTGCGTTGCCGTGCGGTGTTCCGCAACCGCTGACCGCGTCTGCCCTGCTGCACCGCCGCGAGTCGTGTCACACAGCTCTGGCTAGACTGTGCTTCTTTTTCCGTTGCAGGAGGCACCCATGGCCCATCCCATTTCCGTCTCGTTGATCGGCGTCCCCACCGATGTCGGTGCCGGCCATCGGGGCGCGCGGCTGGGGCCGGAAGCGCTGCGCGTGGCGGGCCTGCCGGAGGCGCTGGCGGCGCGCGGTGTGGACGTGCGCGATCTGGGCAACCTGGACGGCCCGCGCAACCCGTGGACCGAGCCGGTCGAAGGCTACCGCCATCTGGACGAGGTGGTGGCCTGGAACCATGCACTGATGGAGGCCAGCTATGCCGAGCTGCAGGCCGGGCGCATGCCGATCATGCTCGGCGGCGACCATTGCCTGGGCATCGGCTCGATCACCGCAGTGGCCCGCTGGTGCCGCGAGCAGGGCAAGACCCTGCGCGTGCTGTGGCTGGATGCACACTCGGACTTCAACACCAGTGATGTCACGCCGTCGGGCAACATCCACGGCATGCCGGTGGCCTGCCTGTGCGGGCTGGGGCCGGAGGCACTGACCCGTCTGGGCGGCAGTGCGCCGGCAATCACGCCCGCCCAGGTGCACCAGATCGGCATCCGCTCGGTGGACCCGGAAGAGAAGCGCCTGATCAAGACCCACAAGGTCGATGTCTACGACATGCGCTACATCGACGAGAACGGTATGAAGCGCACCGTGGAGGCCGCGCTGGCCGGAATCGATGACAGCACCCATCTGCATGTCAGCTTCGATGTCGACTTCCTCGACCCGAGCATCGCACCCGGCGTCGGCACCACGGTGCCGGGCGGGGTGAACTACCGCGAAGCGCAGCTGGTGATGGAAATGATCGCCGACAGCGGGCGCATGGGGTCGCTGGATATCGTCGAGCTCAATCCGCTGCTGGACAAGCAGAACGCCACCGCCGAACTGGCCGTGGACCTGGTGGAAAGCCTGTTCGGCAAATCCACGCTGATGCGCGATTGAGGGCATCCCTGAACGGATCGCCGATCCGTTCACACCCGCTGCACGCCGCAGCCGCCAGATTGCACCTCACGCGGCGGCGGTGGCTTCGGCCCCTGCCTGCCGAGCGACAGAACCCCATCCGCGTTGTAGCGGTGAAGCGGCGAACCCAAGGAGAAGCCCATGAAGCGCGTAGTTGCCCTGATGCTGTTGTCGATGTTCTCGGTGGCCATGCTGGCCGGCTGCAACACCGTTGCCGGTGCCGGCAAGGACGTGCAGAAGGCCGGTGAAAAGGTCGAGGATGCCGCCAAGGGCAACTAAGCCCGACGCGGTGTGGAACAGAAAAAGGCCGGGATCTTCCCGGCCTTTTTTGTGCGTGTGTGCTGCCGTGTTGTTGCCATCGCGTGTGGCGATGGAGTGAACCATTCAAGCACGTGAGCATGTGTTTCATGAGCGGTTGACCGCCTTTCAACAGCGGATGCGGGAAGCTGCAGTCACGGTAAGAACGCCGTTGCAACCAAGGATTCCCAGCAATGAACAAAGACATCATTTCCGGCAAGTGGTCGCAGCTGAAGGGCAAGGCCCAGGCCAAGTGGGGCGATCTGACCAACGACGATTTCGATGTGGCCGAGGGCAATGCCGAATATCTGGCCGGCCGCCTGCAGGAACGGTATGGCTGGGCCAAGGACCGCGCCGAGAAGGAAGTCCGTGACTTCGAAGACAGCGTGCGCAAGGACTACCCGGACTACAAGTAAGCAGCCGGCGGTAAGCGGTTCCCCCACGTCGACGCCCGCACCCTCTGGTGCGGGCGTCGTGCTGTCAGGGACTCAACGTGTCGGCGGATCCGGCACGTAGCGGTTCGGAAACGCCTGCGGCTCGCGCGGCAGGCGCGAAGGCGGGTCGAGCACGATGCCGCGTGCGCGCAGCGCGCGTGCGCTGTCGTAACGCAGCTGCACGACCTGCGCCGGCGTGCGGCTGGCCCGTTCGAATGCGGTATCACGCACCGAGGAGCGTTCGCGCGCGCCGTGACCGGTGCCCAGCGACGGTGCCTGCGACCGCGCTGAGTAGCCGTCCATGCGGCTGGCGCTGGCGTCCGCAGCGGATTCCGCAGCGGCCGGCGCCGGGGCGCCACGGCGCAGCAGCGGCTCCGGTCGGAGCGGCCAGCGACGGGCCTCCTCGAACACCGCCGCGCCGATCACCCCGATGTTGTCCGCACGGCCGGTACGGCTGGCATAGCTGCCACTGGGGCTGCTGAAGACGAACTGCGCCACTTCATCCTGGCTCTTGCGCCAGCCGGTGATGTCGGCGCGCTGGCCGGGGTTGAGCACATAGCCGGTCTGCGACGGGTCGGCATCTTCGCCGGAGATGGCATTGATGCCATCCACCGAGAGCACCACCAGCACCCGCCGCGGGCTGTCGTTGTACAGGCGTACCGCATAGCGATGGCCGCGCTCGCCCGCCACCCAGCGCTGTCCATCGGCTGCATGGCTGCGCAGTTCGGTGCCGCGGTCGCGGTCGATCAGGGTCATCCGCACAGGGCCGTCCTGCGGCATCGGCGGTGGCGGCGGAACCGGGCGGAAGCCGGCCAGGGGCAGGATCAGCAGCAGGGGCAGCAGGCGTTTCATGTGGGAACTCCGGTGGGCTCGCGTGAATGAACGACCCGCAGGCCCTGACGGGGTTGGCCGTGGGCACGGTAAACTGGTTCCGTTCATCGAAGGTTTCCCCACGCAGTCATGACGACCCGAGTCCTTACCGGCATCACCCCCTCCGGCACCCCCCATCTGGGCAACTACGTTGGCGCCATCCGTCCGGCCATCGCGGCCAGCCGCACCCCGGGGATCGAGAGCTTCTTCTTCCTGGCCGACCTGCACAGCCTGATCAAGGCGCAGGATCCGCAGCGCACTCAGCGCGCGACCCTGGAGATCGCAGCCAGCTGGCTGGCCTGCGGCCTGGATCCGGAACACGTCTGGTTCTACCGCCAGAGCGACATCCGCGAAACCACCGAACTGATGTGGTTCCTGACCGCGATCGCCAGCAAGGGCATCCTCAATCGTGCCCATGCCTACAAGGCAGCGGTGGACAAGAACCGCGAGGAAGGCCTGGACGAGGATGCCGGCGTCAGCGCCGGGCTGTTCATGTACCCGGTGCTGATGGCTGCCGACATCCTGATCTTCAAGGCCAACCAGGTGCCGGTCGGTCGTGACCAGATCCAGCACATCGAGATGGCCCGCGACTTCGCCCAGCGCTTCAATCACGTCTACGGCAGGGAATACTTCCCGCTGCCGGAGGTGGTGATCGATGAGCAGGTGGCCACGCTGGCCGGCCTCGACGGCCGCAAGATGAGCAAGAGCTACCACAACACCATTCCGCTGTTCGCGCCGCGCGAGGAGCTGAAGAAGCTGGTGTTCTCGATCCTGACCGATTCGCGCGCACCGGGTGAGCCCAAGGACACCGAGGGCTCGGCGCTGTTCCAGATGTACCAGGCCTTCGCCACGCCGGAGCAGACCGCTGCTTTCGCCCGGGCATTCGCCGAGGGCATCAGCTGGGGCGATGCCAAGCAGCAGTTGTTCGAGCGCATCGACGGTGAGCTGTCACCGTTGCGCGAGCGTTACAACGCGCTGATGGCCGAGCCGGAAAAGATCGAGGCGCTGCTGAAGCGCCGTGGCCAGCAGCTGCGCGAGACGTTCGCGATGCCGCTGCTGGATGAGCTGCGGCACGCCGTGGGGTTGCGCGACCTGTCCACCGCCGGCGACATCGCCAGCGAGGATGCCGGCGCTGCCCGCGTGGCGCCGCCGCAGTTCAAGCAGTACCGCGAGAAGGATGGTCGTTTCTACTTCAAGCTGACCGCCGGCGACGGCACGCTGCTGATGCAGAGCATTGGTTTTGATTCGCCGCGCGATGCCGGCCAGCTGATCGCCGTGATCAAGCAGGCCGAGCAGGGTGATGCGCTGCAGAGCGAGCTGTTCAAGCTGGAGGCGGAGGTTGACGCGGTCCTGGCGGCACTGGCCGCGCTGCGCGAAGATGCCTGAGCGGAGGGTGCTGTAACGCCGGGCCCATGCCCGGCGGCGCTAACTGATGCACCCCGCCGGGCATGGCCCGGCGCTACCGGTGGATCTGGAGCCGGGCATGGCCCGGCGCTACCGATGGATGTGGAGCCGGGCATCGGGCCCGGCGCTATGGAAGGAGTCTGCGATGGCGTGGTTGTCGCTGCTGCTTTTCCTGCCCTGGTTCGTCGTGCTGGGCAGCCTGTACTGGCTGTTCCCGCGCCAGCCGCGCACAACGCGGCGGCGCCTGTTCGATGGCCTGGTGCTGCTGCTGGCCTTTGTTCTGAGCATCGTGGCGATGCTGTGGGGCCACCACCTGGGCCTGGTGCAGACCGACGCGGGGCCGATCTGGCCGCAGGTGCTGGCGGTGCTCTATGCCTACGGCGCTTTCCTGGCGGTGCTGGTGCTGGCACTGCTGCTGCGACCGCGATGGTTGTAGTCCCGGGGCAGAGCGCGTGCCTCCGACCAAAGCCGCATCGAACCGGTCCTGCCTGCACGCCTACCATGGACGCCTGATTCCGATTCCGCCAGGTGCGTGCCGATGATCGCCGACCCCAGCATCCACACCATCGATACCGGCTTCCAACGTCCCGACTTCGATGCGGCCTACCTGATCGTCGAGAACGGGCGGGGCGCCTTCGTGGACTGTGGCACCGGCCTGTCCGTGCCGGCGATGCTGCGGGCGCTGTCCGATGCCGGCCTGCAGCCCGACGCGGTGGACTGGCTTCTGCTCACCCATGTGCATCTGGACCATGCCGGCGGTGCGGGTCTGTTGATGCAGCAGCTGCCCAATGCCCGGGCCGTGCTGCATCCGCGCGGTGCGCCGCACATGATCGATCCGACCCGGCTGATCGCCGGCGCCACCGCAGTCTACGGCGCGGAAGAGATCGCACGCAGCTATGGCCGCATCGAGGCGATTCCCGAGCACCGCGTCGTGGTGGCCGAGGATGGCCATCGCCTCGATCTTGCCGGACGCGAACTGCTCCTGCTGCATACGCCCGGCCACGCACTGCATCACTACTGCGTATGGGATGCGCGCAGCCGCAGCTGGTTCACCGGCGATACCTTCGGTATCTCCTACCGCGAACTGGACAGCGCGCAGGGCGCCTTCATTTTTCCGACCTCTTCGCCCGTGCAGTTCGATCCCGAAGCGATGAAGGCGTCGATCCAGCGCATGCTCGACTACGATCCGCAGTCGATGTACCTCACCCACTATGGCCGCGTGGAGCAGGTGCAGCGGCTGGCCGGCGACCTGTTCGAGCAGATCGATGCGATGGCGGCGATCGGCCGCCAGTGCGACGAGCGGCCCGACCGCCATCGCTGCCTGCTGGCGGCGCTGCAGGCCCTGTACCTGGAGCGCGCGCAGCAGCATGGCTGTGTGCTGGATGACGCAGCGGTGGTGGCTGTGCTGGCCATGGACATCGAGCTCAACGCGCAGGGCCTGGCCTGCTGGCTGGATCGCGAGCGCCGCTGACGGAGCGGGACTGCGGCCGGCACTGCTGTCACGTTACACTCTGGTGACTTCCCATCCTGCCGTGGTATTGCCGTGAACCCGATGCGCGTGTTGCTGCTGTCGTCCTGCCTGTTCGTGGGTGGCCTGGCCCAGGCGGCCAATGACCTTCCCGGCGGCGGTATCGACCCGCAGGCGCTGTCGCGCCACGTGCGTGTACTGGCGTCGGACGAATTCGAGGGCCGTGCTCCGGCCAGCGAAGGCGAAGAGCGCACCGTGCAGTACCTGATCGAGCAGTTCCGCAGCTATGGCCTGCAACCCGGCGGCGTGGACGGCAGCTGGGTGCAGCCGGTGCCGCTGGTGCGTGCGCAGCTGGAGGGGGCGGCCACGGCCAGCCTGGCGTTGAAGCAGGGCCGCCGCGCCCTGGTCAATGGCGTGGATGTGACCCTGCAGAGCCTGCAGCCGCGCGCCCGGGTGCAGATCAAGGATGCACCGCTGGTGTTCGTGGGCTATGGCATCGACGCACCGGAACGCCATTGGAACGACTACAAGGACATTGATCTGCACGGCAAGATTGCCGTGGTGCTGATCAATGATGCCGATTTCGAGGCCGACGCTCCCGGCGCGTTCGATGGCAAGGCAGTGACCTACTACGGCCGCTGGACCTACAAGTTCGAAGAGGCTGCGCGCCGCGGCGCCGAAGGTGTGCTGATCGTGCACGAGACCGCACCTGCGGCCTATGGCTGGGCGACGGTGAAGAGCTCGGGCACTTCGCCGTTGTTCGATATCGAGCGCAGCCAGGCCGAGGCGATGGCCCAGCACACACCGCTGCGCGGCTGGATGCAGCGCGAGCTGGCCGAGGCGATCTTCGCCGACGCCGGCCTCGATTTCGAGGCGGAGAAGCGCAAGGCGATGCGTGCCGACTTCCGTCCGGTGGCCCTGGACAACGCGCGGCTGAGCGTCGATTTCGCCCTCAAGCGCGAACAGGTGGTGACCCGCAACGTCGTGGCCAAGCTGCCGGGCGGCGAGCACGGCGATGAAGCGGTGATCTTCTCGGCGCACTGGGACGCTTTCGGCATCGGCCAGCCCGATGCGAAGGGCGACCGCGTGCGCCGTGGCGCCATCGACAACGCCACCGGCGTGGCCACCGTGCTGGAACTGGGCCGGGTGTTCGCGGCCGGCCCGCAGCCGCAGCGCACGCTGTACTTCGTGGCGCTGACGGCTGAAGAAAAGGGATTGCTGGGGGCCAGCTACTACGCCGCGCATCCGCTGGCGCCGCTGGACAAGACCGCTGCCGTACTGAACATCGAGATGTTCAGCCCGGATGGGCCGACCCGTGACATCGCTTCGTGGGGCAAGGGCCGGGTATCGCTGGAAGGCGACCTGGAGCGGGTGGCCAAGGCACGCGGCCGCAGCTACAGCCCGGACCCCAACCTGGAGGCCGGTTTCTTCTACCGCGCCGACCATTTCGCCTTCGCCCGGCTGGGTGTACCGGCGATCACCATCGGCCCGGGCCTGGACAAGCTGGACGGAGGCGTGGACGCCGGACGCGCGCTGCGCGAGAAGTACTTCGCCGACTGCTATCACCAGGCCTGCGACGCGTGGACGCCGGGCTGGGATCCCAGCGGTCATGCCGCCGATACGCTGCTGGTCTACGACCTGGGCGCGGAGCTGGCCAACAGCCGGCGCTGGCCGACCTGGGAGAAGGACTCCGAGTTCCGCGCTGCCCGCGACAAGAGCGAGGCGGCACGCCGCTGACGGCTAGCGCCTGCGCAGCAGCGTCCAGGCACCCCATGCACTGGCGGCCAATGCCGCCAGGTAGCAGGTGATCATGGTGCCGAGGCTGACCGTGCGCAGGCCGCTGAAGCGGCCGAGCAGGTTCATCCGCAGCGAGCTGTGACCGCTGCCCAGGTCCACTGCCAGCTGCACTGCCAGCGCGCTGGCGAAGACCAGAAGGGCGATGCCGAAGCCGGTGCGTGGCCAGCGCGCCTTCGCGCCCGGGCGTCGCAGCAGCCAGCCCAGCGTGGTTGCCACCGCCAGCAGCAGGGCGGCCCACATCAGGGGCGTGGCGGGAGATGCGGCAGCCACCGGCATTGCACCGGTGGCTGCCATCAGCACGGCATCCTTACTTGCGGGTGCCGTCGAGCCAGTTCGGGCCCTTGTTGGTGAGGAAGAACACATAGACCACCAACGATACCGCGATGGTGGCAGTGACATAGATGGCGAACCAGTCCACGTGGCCGGTCTTCAGCGCGCCCTGGTACAGCAGCGGGGCCGTACCGCCGAACAGCGAGTTGGCCAGCGCGTAGCCCAGGCCCACGCCCAGTGCCCGAACGTGGGTCGGGAACAGCTCGGCCTTCACCACGGCGTTGATCGAGGTGTAGCCGGTGAGGATGACGAAGCCCAGCGCCAGGGTGAGGAAGGCGAGGGTGGCATCGTGCTGGTGCGGCAGCTGCGTGATCAGGTACCAGCTGTACAGCACGCCGCCCACGCCGAAGAACACCAGCAGGCTCTTGCGCCCGATGATGTCCGACAGCCAGCCGCCGACCGGCTGCAGCACCATCAGGAAGGCCAGCACGCCCAGGTTGATCAGGGTGCCGGTCATCGGGTCGTCGCCTGCGAAGGCGCTCTGGATCATCTTCGGGCCGTTCACCGAGTAGGTGTAGAAGGCAATGGTGCCGCCGGCGGTGATCAGGAAGCACAGCAGCAGCGGGCGCCACTGGTGCACGAACAGTTCGTACATCGAACCGGATTTCTTGGCCTTGCCTTCGCGCGCGGCCTCGATCGAGGATTCTTCCAGCGACTCATCCATGCCACGGCGCAGCCAGAACACCACGACCGCGGCGATGCCACCGATGCCGAAGGCGATGCGCCAGCCGAACTCGGAGATCTCCGGCTTGCCCCAGACGTTCAGCATCAGGAACAGGGTCAGCTGGGCCAGCACATGGCCGCCGACCAGGGTGACGTAGTGGAAGGAGGACAGGAAGCCACGACGGCCCGGAATGGCGGCCTCGGACATGTAGGTGGCGCTCGCGCCGTACTCGCCACCGGTGGCGAAGCCCTGCAGCAGGCGCGCGAACAGCAGGATGATCGCCGCCCAGATGCCGATGCTGGCGGCAGTGGGGGTGATGGCGATGATGAAGGAGCAGAACGCCATCAGCGTGACCGATACGGTCAGGGCCAGGCGACGGCCATGGCGGTCGGCGAAGCGGCCGAAGAACCAGGCACCGATCGGGCGCATCAGGAAGGTCGCGGCGAAGATCGCCCAGACGTACATCGTGGAGTTCTTGTCTTCCGGCGAGAAGAACTGCGACTCGAAGTACACGGCGAACACCGAGTACACGTAGACGTCATACCACTCCACCAGGTTGCCGGCGGAGCCTTTGAGGGTATTGGAGATCGAGCGGCGCAATGCGGCGCCGTCGTTCGCGGGAACAGCAGGGTGGGGCGTGGTGCTCATCTGGGCGGGGATCCTCGATGCGATAGCGTCCGTGCGCGGAAAGACCGGTGTCAGGGCGCGAGGCGTGCCGACCAGACTCCTGGGAAATGCCTGCCACGTCAACGCCGGATAGCGGAGCAGACGGGACCCAATAGGATGCCAAGAGGTAGGGCCGATCGACCATAACCCAAACGTCCTATGACCACGGCCTTGACCCCAGGTCCCATTCTTACCGAACCGGGGCAGCCGGAGAAGAAATTGTTTCAGCAGGCGCAACAATCGCCTTCTGAAATGATCTTTCAGCGCAGAAGCGTAGAGTCAGCGCGCTGACCGCCAGCCAACCCAGAGACAGCAGGAGCTCCCACGTGGGTACGTCGACGTAGAGCATGCGCACCGGCATGGCTGCCATTGACGTGAAAGGGATGTGCGATAGCAGCTGCATGAAGCCGCCTTCCGGGGCGCGCATTCCGCCAAGGCCGATGATGATCATCGTCAGGGGAAAGGCCGCCAGACTGTTCCGAAAAGCTGAATGAGGACTTCGGATGACTGCAGCACAGGCCGCGAAGAACCAGTTCCATAGCGTCAGGCCCAGCAGGCAGAACGCGAACAGGCTAGCCAGGAACGCAGCAAAACCGGCTGTCGGCAGGATCTGATCCCCAAGCGATCCCTGAAACAGAATCCAGCCGACGAGTGAGTAAGTGCCATATACAGCAATGGTTTTCAGGCCATGAAGAATTGAGGACGTCACCTTGCAGTCAAGCCAGAAGCATGCAGGGACTGCACTTAGAATCATCTCTGTAGCATGGCCGAAGCGCTCGCCGAGGAGTCCGTTGAAGAGCATGCCCAGGCATCCCAGAATGGAGAGTGTTGTCAGCACCACGAGCGCAATCGAAAGCGCAGCCAAGGGCCCCTGCTGTCGAAGAGGGTGGCCGTCGAAACCCACTACCCGAATAGGCGGCCTGCTATCGATGGCCTGCAGCTCAATCGCCGTGACCCCGAGTGACGCCAGTTCATGCCGGCGCTGAAGCACGCCAAGCGTGATGCTGAGCTCGTCGAGCCAGCTGGGAGGCCGCGCGACGTGCAACGTATATCCGCTCTCATCCTTGTTCAGAACCGGGTGACGATGGGCGATACCCTGCGGCATCTGATCAGCAAATGCGAAGCGCCCCTCGCGCAGGCCAGCCAACGAGGTACCCTCTGCAAGCAGCGTTACCGTGGATGATGCTTCTCTCGTGACTATTGAATCACTCACCAGCTTCAATAGCGCAATCACCACGAGGAGAAGAAGCCCTACGAGCTCGCCGCGCACGTCAAGGTGTCGTCGGAACTCAAACAGAGTGACCGCTGCGAAGCGCCGCATACTCATTTGCCCGCCTTCGCGCATTGAGGCAAAGCTGAGGCTGCGAAGAACTGGCGATGAAGCTGACCACCTGACGGGCCACTCTGCACCGCTTTCAAATGCTGATTCTCAAGAATGAACACACGCGTCGCGATGCGTTCGAGGAGATCGAGGTGATGAGCGGACAGCACGACGCCCGTGCCCTCTGACGCAGCCTGTACTATCAGATTCGCAACGGCAATCTGGTTGGCAGGATCCAGACCTGAGAAAGGCTCATCCAGAATCAGAATTCGCGGCTCGTGCAACATGCAGGCTGCTAACTGAAGCTTCTGCAGATTTCCCTTGGAAAGGCTGGAGACCCGATGCGGGGCCCGATCAAGCAGTCCGATTCTGTCCAACCACAGTCGGCACGCATGCGTTGCACCGGCACTGTCCAATCCCCTGAGTCGAGCCCAGAATCTGATGGTTCTGTCCACGGTTACTTCGCTGAAGAGGCTTCTGGACTCTGGGAGATAACCGATGTCGGAGTGTGAGAGTGGACGGGATGCCGAGTTCGCAGTGAACAGGACCTCTCCGGAGTCGGGAGGTATCAAGTTGCAGAGTATCCGGAACAGTGTCGTCTTTCCCGCGCCGTTCACACCGATGATGCCAACAACATCGCCAGGGGAGACCTGCAAGTCCACATTGCTCAGTATCGTCCTTTGGCCGTAGCTCATACATATCCGGTTAGCCGTCAACATGGAGGGCTCCTTCTTCAATTCTTGAAGCAATCTGCCGTGCTCTTCTCCGCATGAAGCTGCTCGAGCACCTTCTTACGAGGCCAGTCAGATTCAAGGCGTCTTGCGCCGATTGGCTGTGGGCAATCAGAGCCTCCAGGGCCGCCATTCGCACTCGCTCCATCGGATGACTTCTGAAAATGTCCATGAGAATTTCTGGAGCTTGTCCATCTGAAGATCCAGCGGCAATCATGAACATGGTCGAGGCACTGGACCTATTGATGACGCTGGAGATCGTTGTCGCTTCAGGTGAGAACTCATACTGATTCATTGTTACGCTGCGTAGCGAGTGCTCCATGATGTTGACGCTTATGGAGAAGCGCTCCGGAGGAATCTGTCTGTGGACATCGGTAAACGCCCGGTACAGGAGAATCTCTCCTTCGGCGAGGCTGCTGGATTCAGTGTGGACAAGATCGACCTTCTCTCCCGGGATGCCTGTGACACTTGAGTAGTCGTACTCGAAGTAATCACTTCCGTAACCTGGGCCCTGATAGCCAACAGTCAGAAAATTGAAATTGTGGTCATGTGGCACGCCATAGAAGAACGCCCCGTCGCCGCTGGCTGCAAGAATGTCGTCCTGCGACCCAGGCCAGAAGCAGGCGCGAATGAAGTAATTCTGGCCTGCCCGCTGTGGCGGATGCAGCATGAAGACCTGTGGCGTATAGTCATTTCCGGCCTGGATGTTGCGATTGTCCTTTAGTTCTTCGCAGATCAAGTCGGACAGGAAGGTGCGATTGTTGCTCAGACGCTTGAGCATCGGCGCGACGTCGAGCATAGACGCATGGTCGCGCGGATCGAAGGGCTCCTGTTGCAGATGCTCGACCAGATCGCTGAGATTGATGGCGGTTGAATTCGTGTCATTTACGCGAATCGGCATGTTTGGATTCATCCTTCGGCAAGGCATTCCGCGGCGAGACAGCGGATCTCAGCGTCTTCGTCCTGCTCTTTCATTTCTGTCAGGCGTTTAAGGGCAGCGTCCGCATCCACGGAGGAAAGCGCACGGAGAGCAGACCAGCGAACAAAGCTGGCGGAATGGTGTGAGATGTTGATCAGCGCTTCGACATTCCCTGTTCCAGGAATGCTGGCAAGGGCTGTGGTCAGGACCTGGAGGCGGGAGTCTTCGACATTGGCAGCGCTGAGGCAGACAAGCGAGCCCGATTTCAGCGAAAAGTGCTGCGTTGCGTCGGTTCTCGGAAGGTTCGAAAGGCACACGATCATCGTCAGCGCGTGCGGCTGCGGTAGCAAGTGCATGCCTTGTCTTCCACCCTTGAGAAAAATATGCTCGCTGGAACTTGCCGATCGGAAGATGGGCTCGCTCAGAGTGGGAGATGTGCAGCTGTCGGTTTCAACATCGAATACCCGATACTGGCATTCTGTGGCTTTAACAAACAGGATCAGTGAATCCGCGCCGTTTACTGTGATGCCTGTTTCCAGCCCAGTTGCGGGCCTTGGCTCTGAAGGGAGGACCTGCATGTAATGAATCTGGACTGCGTCGTCTTTGTAAAGGACCATCCCATGCAGCGGGGTCTTGGTGAAGAATTTTCCAGGGCTCACGTAGAGAGCACATTCTGCGTGGCGTCTACATTCGTCCAGAAGGTAGGTCTGTAATATGTCCGGACTGAACTGCTCACAGATGGAAAGCATGTTCCGCTCAATCACGGCTGCATCACCGTGGTCTCGGAGTCGAGACGAATAAATTCGAACACTGTCCAGGGTGCCGGACTCCTCCAGCACGGTGGTGAGAGGAGTACGGCTGGCATGCAGAGAGATCAGCCGCTGTAGTTCTATGGGACTGTCGGCAAGTTCCAGCATCAGGTCGGCGCGTTCCATCCATTCTTCCTTGTTGTGGGCCAGTGGTCCCTGGCCCACGTGGTTATTCACCTCGGGTGAATTCCTCGGTTGACGAGAATTCCAACGACAATGCCAACCCCGGCGCATGCAGGGCCTGTCGTTTCGATGAGGGCGCAAGAACCATACATCCCGACGGTTCTGGTCTGATTCGGCAGAGATTTGAGTTTCATCAGCTAGGTCTCACACAGGAAGAACAGCAATCACAACCGCAACCGCAATCGTGATGGGCTCCAACGGGGAACAGAGGTGGGGTACTCCAGCCAAGGCGACGGGTTGCGTCAGGGGCGGTGGTTTCAACATCCAGCTTCTCCAGAATTGGGTTCGGTCTGCCCGCAACGTTGCGGGCAGGGCAGTTTGTGCGCCACCGAGGCGTGACATTTACCGACGTGCGTCTCACATTGATCAGCTCTGTCCGCAGACGTCAGAGAACGTCGAATCAGGGCTGCCATAGAGCGGCTGTTGCTCAGATTCCGCCAACGACACGGTGAGGGGATACCCGCCCGCTCTGTAGGTGAAAATCAGCTTGTCGAAATCCGGGGTGATTTCCGTCAGGGGAACGTCCTAGAATCCGCCTTCCCCCGGTCCCTTGGTGCGTCATGTCGGCTCCCCCTGTTCCGTCTGCGGCTGCCCCCCGGGGCGGCCTTGTCGTGTTGGCGCTGCTGCTGGTCTACGTGGTCTGGGGCTCGACCTATCTCGGTATCGCCAAGGCCCTGCACGGCGGTGCGCTGCCGCTGACGATGGTTTCTGGCAGCCGCTTCATCATCGCCGGGGGCCTGATGTACCTGGCGCTGCGCCTGTTCTGGAAAATGCCGAAGCCGACGTTGCGGCAGTGGCGCAACCTGGTGCTCATGGGGGTGACCATGCTGGTGCTGGGCAACGGCATGGTGGTGCTGGCCGAACGCGATGTGTCGTCCGGCCTGGCGGCCACGGCGGTGGCATCGGTGCCCCTGTGGATGGCGCTGTTCTCGGCGCTGCGCGGCCAGCACGCCAGCCGTGGCGAATGGCTGGGCATCGCCATCGGCTTCCTCGGCGTTGTCTGGCTGAATGCGGGCAGCAGCCTGACGGCGACGCCCACCGGGCTGGTGCTGCTGCTGATCGCACCGATCGGCTGGGCCTTCGGCTCGGTGTGGGCGCGCGGCCTGGACCTGCCTGGCCCGTTCATGACGGCCGCCGGGCAGATGATCTGCGGCGGCGTGCTGCTGGTGCTGATCGGGCTGGCGGTGGGTGAGCGGCCCACCACACTGCCCGATACCGGTGGCCTGCTGGCCATGGCCTATCTGTGCGTGTTCGGTTCGATCGTCGCGTTCACGGCCTACGTGTGGCTGCTGCAGAACGTACGCCCGGCGCTGGCCGGCAGCTACGCCTACGTCAACCCGGTGATCGCGGTGCTGCTGGGCGCAGCCCTCAACAGCGAACGCTTCGGCTGGCGCGACGTGCTGGCGATGGTGGTGATTCTGCTGGGCGTGGTGGTACTGACAATGGCAAGGACGCGCAAGCGATGAGCATCGACGAGACAGAACAACGCCGGGGCCTGCTGGTCACCGCATCCACCTTCGTGCTGTGGGGACTGGTGCCGGTGTACTGGCACCTGCTCAATGAAGTGCCGTCGTTCCAGATCATCGCCCATCGCATCATCTGGAGCACGGTGCTGGTGGTGGCCTGGCTGCTGCTCAGTGCGAAACTGGGCTGGTGGCGGAAGATCGCCGCGCAGCCGCGCGCGCTGCCGATCCTGGCGGTGTCGAGCCTGACCATCGCGTTCAATTGGGGCCTGTACATCTGGGCCGTCAATGCCGGCCACGTGATCGAGACCAGCCTGGGCTACTTCATCAACCCGCTGGTGAACGTGCTGCTGGGGGTGCTGGTGCTGAAGGAACGCCTGCGCCGGCTGCAGTGGGTGGCGGTGGGCATGGCGGCGGTGGGCGTGGCCTGGCTGACTCTCGACGCTGGCGCGCCGCCGTGGATCGCGCTGGGCCTGGCCTGTTCGTTCGGCCTGTACGGCCTGCTGCGCAAGCTGGTCTCGGTCGATCCCGTAGCCGGGCTGGGCGTGGAAAGCCTGTATCTGTTCCTGCCTGCGCTGGCGTTCGCGGTCTGGGCCGAGAATGGCCACGGTGGCGGATTCTTCAGCGGCTGGGGCCTGCGCAACGATCTGCTGCTGATCTTCGGCGGCGTGGTCACCGCCGTGCCGCTGATCGGTTTCGCCTACGGTGTGAAGCGCATCGCGCTGTCGCTGGTGGGTATCCTGCAGTACATCGCACCGAGCCTGCAGCTGCTGCTCGGCGTGTTCTTCTTCCACGAATCGTTCGACATGGCCAAGGCCGTCGGTTTCGCAGCGATCTGGGCCGGGCTGCTGCTGTTCATCGGTGACAACCTGCGCACGATGCGGGCGGCAAAGCGCTGAGCCGGAAAGCAACGCGGGACGGAGCACCGGCCCCGTCCCGCGTCCGCGCCGCCTCGGATGGCGGCGTACACATCAGGTTTCGCGCAGTGCCGTGGTGATCGGCAGGCGGGCGGCGCGCAGCGCCGGGAACAGGCCACCGACCAGGCCGATGCCCAGCGCCCACTTCAGCCCCGTCCACAGCAGTTCCGGCGATACGTGGAACTTGAACACCACCGCGCTGAAGTTGCTGCCGATGGTGGACACGCTGTAGCCATTGAACAGCAGCCATGCCACCGTGCAGCCCAGCAGGCCGCCGAGCAGGGCCAGCAGCATCGTTTCCAGCATCACCGCAGTCACCACCGGCAGGCCGCGGAAACCAATCGCGCGCATGGTGGCGATTTCGCGCGCACGCGTGGCCACGGCGGCATACATGGTGTTGAGCGCGCCGAACACCGCGCCCACCGCCATGATGGTACCGATCACCTTGCCGAGGATGTCGATCAGCTTGGTCAGGCCGCCGCCCTGCTTGCTGTAGTACGCGCGGGTGGTTTCCACGTCCAGCTTCAGGCGCGGATCGGCGGCGACGGCGGCCTTGAACTGATCGAAGCCGGGCTTGCCCTCGGTACGCACGCTGATCGACTGCCAGGCACTGCGCTGGTACGTGGTGGCCAGGGTATCGGCATCGGTCCACAGCTCCGAGTCATGCGCATCACCGGTGGCGAACACACCAACCACCGTCCAGGTCTGGTTGCCCAGGGTGAGCGTCTTGCCGACCTCCATGTCGCGGAACTGGCCCTTGGCGCCCTGGCCGACCACGATCTCGCGCAGGCCGGTGGCGAACTTGCGGCCTTCGATGATCTTGACCTTGTCATGCACCGCCCACGCCTGCGGCCCGACGCCCCGGAACTGCGCGTTGACGTCGGTACCGTCCGATTTGGAGACCAGGTTGACCACCTGCGAGAGTTCAGGCGACAGCAGCGGCCGTCCCTGCGCATCGCGGCTGATGCCGGGCAGAGTGGACAGCGTCGGTACCTGCTCGCGGGTGATGACCGAATTGGTTTCCGCCTGCGAGCCACCGCGCAGCACGATGGCGGTGGTGTCATCGCCGGTGTTGCTGAGCGTGGCCTGGAAGCCTTCGCCCATCGCCAGCATCGCCACCAGCACGCCGACCACGCCGGCGATACCCACTACGATCACCGAGGATGCTCCCCAGCGCTGCGGCAGGCTGGCGATGCCGATGCGGGTGGCGGCCAGGGCCAGCCGCCCGCTGCGGGTCAGCGCCAGCCACAGCCCGACCAGCACCGCCACGGCAAGCACGCCCACCCACGGCAGGCCGATCCATACCGCCAGGCCGATTGCCAGCGCCAGCACGGTCACCGTGTTGCCGAACCACTTCTTGAGCTTGTTCTTGAACATGTCGGTGTCCTCCTCAGCGGCCGGCCAGTGCGTCGACGATCTTCAGGCGCTTGGCGCGCAGCGCCGGCAGCAGGCCGACGACCGCGCCGATCACCACGATCAGGCCCAAGCCCATCAGCCAGGTCGGGGTGGGGATGTGCGGCGGCAGCAGGCCCATGCTCTTCGGGCCGATGGCGGGCAGGATCAGTGCCGCCAGGCCCATGCCGATCAGGCCACCGAGACCGATCAGCAGCACCGATTCGATCATCACCAGTATCAGCACCGTGCTGTCCTTGAAGCCCAGCGTCTTCAGCGTGGCCAGCTCCGGCACGCGCTCGCGTACGGCCTGCGCCATGGTGTTGCCGGTCAGCAGCAGCAGGGTGAAGAACACCGCACCCATGATCGAGGTGACGATCATGCCGATGTCGGCGAACTGCTTGACGAAGGCCTGCTGGAACGCCGATTCGGTCTGGGTCTTGGTCTCGTGGTCGGAGTTGGCGGAAATCGCATCGATGGCCTGTGCCACCCGCGAAGAATGGTCGGGGTTGTCGAGCGTCACCGTGTACCAGCTGACCTGGTTCTTGATGTAGTCGTTGGACTCATCGAAGTATTTCCAGTTCATCATCAGCTGGCGCTCTTCGTTGGAGGCCTGCGCCGGATCCTTGGAACGGAAGATGCCCTTCAGTTCCAGCGGCCAGTCGTTGCTGCCGCCGCGCGGGAAGATCGTCGCCTGCAGCGGGATGGTGTCGCCGACTTTCCAGCCGAACTGCTTGGCCAGGGTCTCGCCGACGATCGCACCGGTGCGGGTGTTCTTCCAGTCTTCCAGCTGCGCCGGGTCGATCTGCAGCTCGCGGTAGACGTCGAAGTAGTTGGGCGATACCGAGAAGTTCGGGAAGAAGTTCTTCGGATCCTGGTAGATGCCGCCGAACCACATGCCATAGGCCACGTCGCGCACGCCCGCCACCTGGCGGATCTGCGTTTCCAGGCGGATCGGCAGCGACTGGGTGATCGACAGGCGCGAGGCCACCACCAGGCGGTTGGCCCCTTCCACACTGCCACCGGAGGTGAATGCCACGCGCACCGAGTCGAGCATGCCGAACAGCAGGAACGCGGCCACCACCGACAGCAGGGTCAGCAGGGTCCGGGTGCGGCTGCGGAACAGCTGCGCCCAGACCAGAGAGAAGTATTTCATCGCTGTGGCCTCCGTCAGTGGGCCAGCGGCGCGTCCGCCAGCTCGCCCTTGTCCAGGTGCACCGTGTGCGTGGCGTACTCGGCGGCCTTCGGGTCATGGGTGACCATGATGATGGTCTTGCCGTGTTCGCGGTTGAGCTGCTGCAGCAGGCCCAGGATCTCCTCGGCGGACTGGCGGTCGAGATCGCCGGTGGGTTCGTCGCAGATCAGGAAGGTCGGGTCGGAGACGATCGCCCGGGCGATCGCCACGCGCTGCTGCTGGCCGCCGGACAGCTCGTTGGGACGATGGTTGCGGCGGTCGGCCAGGCCGACCAGGGTCAGCGCGATCTCGGCGTTGCGGCGGCGCTGCGCGGCATTGAGATGGGTCAGCAGCAGCGGCAGTTCCACGTTCTTCTGCGCGGTCAGCATCGGCATCAGGTTGTAGAACTGGAACACGAAGCCAACGTGGTGGCTGCGCCAGGTCGACAGCTGGCCACCGCTCATCTGATCGATGCGCTCGCCTTCGATGCTGATCTCGCCGCCGCTGGGATTGTCCAGGCCACCGATCAGATTGAGCAGGGTGGTCTTGCCTGAACCGGACGGCCCCATCAACGCGACGAAGTCGCCGCGGGCGATGTCCAGGTCGATGCCGTGCAGCACCTGCACCTTCTCGGGGCCGCGCTGGTAGGTCTTGGTGATGTTGCGCAGTGAAACCAGGGTCGACATGGGTGGTTCTCCACGTAGGCGGGAAACAGGGGCGCACCCCGGCCGCCGGCCGGGCATGCGTGGAACGGTGTTGTCGTCGAACGGTGCCGCTGGCGGCGCCCCGGAAGGCGCCCTGCCGCTACTGCGCTTGTTTCTGCTGCACCCGGGTGCCATCGCGCAGGGTGTCCGGCGGGTTGACCACCACCAGCTCGCCGGCATTCACACCCTTGAGCAGCTGGCGATCCTTGCCCATGGCCTGGCCAGCCTGGACCGTGCGCTGCTGCACGCGGTTCTCGTCGCCGAGCACGAAGGCCACCGATGCACCCTCGCGCTCGACCACCGCGCCTGCCGGCACACGCACGCCCTGCGGCTTGGCTTCAGCCTGCGGCGCTGCCTGTTCCAGGAAGCTGACCCGCACGCCCATCTCCGGCACGATGCGCGGGTCCTTCAGCTTCAGGGCGACGCGCACCTTCACCGTCGCCTTGCCCCGGTCGGCGGTGGGGATGATGGCGATCACCTCGGCCGGAATCTTCCATTCCGGATAGGCATTGAGGATGGCTTCCACCGGCATCTTCGGTTGCACGCGGCCGATGAAGGCTTCGCCAACCTCGACCTCGATCTCCAGCGAATCCATGTCGACGATGGTGCCGATGCCTGTGCGGGTGAAGCCACCACCGGCCGACAGCGGCGAGACGATCTCGCCCGGCTGTGCCGCCTTGGCCGTGACCACGCCGGAGAACGGCGCACGCACGATGTTGTTGTCCACCCCAAGGTCGGCGATCGCCAGCTGGTCGTTGGCCACCTTCACGTTGCGCTGTGCGGTTTCCAGCTGCGCGCGCAGGCTGTCGCGCTGGGCCACGGCCTGGTCGTACTGCGAGCGCGAGACCAGCTGCTGTCCGACCAGCGCCTGCAGCCGGCTGGCCTCTGCCGCCGCCTGCCTCTGCTGTGCCTCCAGTCCGGCCACCTGGCTGCGTGCGGCCTGCAGCTGCGAGGCATACAGACTGCGCTGTGCGTCGGCATCGATCGGGTCGAGGGTGGCCATGATCTGTCCCGCCTCCACGCGCATGCCTTCTTCGATCATCACCTCGCGCACCTTGCCGGTGATCTTGGCCGACACCGTAGCCATGCGCCGGGCGACGACATAACCACTGGCATCGAGGACCGAGCTGCTGGCGCTGCCCTGCTGGATGGCGACCGCCGGTGCGGTTTCCACCTGCACGGCCGGAGTGCGGCCGAACAGCGCGAAGGCGCCTGCGGCCAGGAGCAGCACCACCGCGATCACGGCGATCCACAGCCAGCGGCGACCGCCGCCGCCCCCACCAGAGGCAGGCGGGGGTGACTTGCGTTCGATACGGAGTTCCTTCAACAGCTCGGCAGAAGCGTTCATTCGTTCCATCACAGGCGTTCGGGCGGGTGTGACCGGAAGGGCGGACAGCGGCGGTTCCGGCAGTGGAGCGTGCGGCACAGCATGACGGCAGGCACGGGGATGGCGGCAGTGACAGCTGTCATCCGATGACCTTGACGGTGGCAACTGCGAAACGTGACCAAGGGGGCGCAGGATGGCAACGTCCCCGCTACCGGTACCGCCCATGGCTCCGATCGCCCCGTCGCTGGCTGGCCTGCAGCAGATGCAGGTGCGTCGTAACGGCGCCGGCAAGAGTACCGCGATCAGCGGGCTGTTGCGCCTGCGCAGGCCTGGCGGAGGGCAGCGCACGCGTCCGGCAGGGCCGTGCTGGCGCGCCCGCGCCTGCGCAGGATCGGCTGAACTGGCATGATCGGCAGCGATCGTTCCCGCCTGGACCCTCCCGTGTCATCGAGCTGGCTGGCCTCCCTGCTGCGCCCTGCGCCGGACTCGGCGGTTGCCGACACGCTGCGGCGTGGCAAGTCGCCCTGGAGCGAGGCGATCCATCTGCTGTGGTCGGTGTGGATCTTCCTGACCCCGCTGCTCGGCCATGGGTTCACCCTGCGCTGGCTGCTGCTGACCTTGGCCAGCTACCCGCTGTTCCTGCTGCTGTACGCCAAGGTGCTGGTATCGCCCCGCCACCACGCAACCCGTTATGCCCTGGGTCTGATTGCAATGGCCCTGGTCCTGCTGCCCTGGTATCCGTCCGGGCTGACCTACTTCGTGTTCGGCTGCGTACTGATGCGGGTCAGCGGGCGCGGTGGCTGGTGGCGGTACCTGCTGCAGCTGACTGGCCTGAACATCGTGTTCTGCGTGGTCGCGCTCGCGTTCGAGTATCCCTGGCAGAGCCTGGTGTGGATTCCGGCGGTGTCGTACATCGTCGGCCTGGTCGTCAATGTCGAGGCGCTCAACCAGGAGAAGGAGGCGGCCCTGCAGCTGTCGCAGGAGGAAGTACGTCGCCTGGCGGCGACTGCCGAGCGTGAGCGGATCGGTCGCGACCTGCACGACCTGCTGGGCCACACTCTGTCGCTGATCACGCTGAAACTGGAGCTGGCACGCAAACTGCACGATCGCGGCGACGCGCGCGCGCGGCAGGAGATTGGCGAGGCCGAGGCCATCGCCCGCGACGCGCTGGCGCAGGTGCGCAGTGCGGTCACCGGCATCCGGGCCAGCGACCTGGCCGGGGAGCTGGCCTCGGCGCGGCTGCTGCTGGAGTGCCAGCAGGTGCATCTGCAGTACGCGCCGCCGCCGCCGATGCCGGTGGAGGTGGAGCGTGGCCTGGCGCTGGTCCTGCGGGAGGCCGCGACGAATATTGCCCGCCATGCACAGGCGACACAGGCGCGGGTGGACTTCATGAAGGAAGGAAAAGTACTGGTGATGCAGATCCGCGATGATGGCCGGGGTGGCATGCAGGCCGAGGGCAATGGGCTGAGCGGGATGCGTGAGCGCACTGCGGCGCTGGGCGGGTATGTCACCGTGCAGTCTCCGCGCGGCGAGGGCACGGTGCTGAGCGTGCGCGTGCCGCTGTCGGCGGCCACTGTCCCGTTGCCGCCCGCTGCACCCGCGCCGGTGGCGCAGGACGGCGCGGCATGATCCGCATCCTGCTGGCGGAAGACCAGGCCATGGTGCGCGGCGCACTGTCCGCATTGCTCAGCCTGGAGGCGGACATCGAGGTGCTGGGCAGCGCCGCCGATGGCGAGGCCGCCTGGCGCATGCTGCAGCAGCTGAAGCCGGACATCCTGGTGACCGATATCGAGATGCCCGGTCTGTCAGGGCTGGAACTGGCCCAGCGCATCGCACGCCACGAACTGCCCATCAAGGTGGTGATCGTGACCACCTTCGCGCGCGCCGGTTTCCTGCGCCGCGCGCTGGACGCAGGCGTGCTCGGCTATCTGCTCAAGGACGCGCCAGCGGAGAACCTGGCCGATGCACTGCGCAAGGTGAAGCAGGGCGTGCGTGCGATCGACCCACAGCTGGCACTCGATGCCTGGTCACAGGCGGACCCGCTGACCGACCGCGAGCGGCGCGTGCTGCGCCTGGCGGGCGAAGGACGGACTGCCAGCGAGATCGCCGAGCAGCTGGGGTTGTCGCACGGCACGGTGCGCAACTACCTGTCCGAGTGCATCGGCAAGCTGGGCGTGGCCAACCGGATCGAGGCGTACCGGCTGGCACGGCAGAAGGGCTGGCTGTAGCGGAGTGGCTCGACCCTTTTGAGCCGAGCCATGCCCGGCGGCTCCCGAGGGGTTCCCTGGCCCACGAGCGATCGACAGGCCGCAGTCGCGTCAGTCCTTCCCGCGCGCCATCGCCTGGAACACGCCATCGCGGCGGACCCACAGGTGGAAGAGGGCGGCACCGACATGCATCAGCACCGTGGCGAACAGCACGTAGGCCAGCAGGCTGTGCGCGCTGCGCAGCGCTGCATACAGTGCCGGTGTGTGCGGCACGATCGGTGGCAGGTGCAGTCCGCCCCCCAGCACGATGGGGTAGCCCCCGGCGGACAGCATTGCCCAGCCCACCAGCGGCATTGCCAGCATCAGCGCGTACAGCATCCAGTGCGATGCCTTTGCCGCCATCACCTGCCACACCGGAAGATCGGCCGGCAGCGGCGGCAGCCGATGGCGCAGGCGGTTGTACAGGCGCAGCAGCACCAGCACGCCGATCGCGATGCCCAGCGGGCGGTGCAGGTCGAGCAGCATCGGCCGCAGGTGCAGCGAGGCGACCATGGTCACGCCGATGAACAGCATGGCGATGATCATCACCGCCATCGACCAGTGCAGTACCCGCGCCAACAGGTTGAAGTGGCCATTGCCGGTACTCATCGTGCAGCCTCCTTCGGTTGCGCTGCCGCTCCGGCCGCGCGCTCGCGCTCGCGCCGGTTGAACGACTGCGAATAGACCGCCGACCGCGCGGCCAGGATCGGATCATCACTGCCGCGGATGCCGCTGGGCAGGATCAGCGGGTCGAAGTTCAGCTCGCCGCAGGCGCCCTGTTCCTGCGACTGCATGCGTTCCAGGCTCAGCACGCCTGCCACCACCGTTTCCCGCGCGTCCGGCCAGGGCACCGACGGATCATCGATGGCGTCCCCCGGTTCGGCGATGCTGACCACCAGGTCCCATTGCACCGGGCCGGCCGCCAGCCGGCGCTGCAGGTCCTGGCTGAGGAAATCGACATCGGCGCGCTTGCGGGCGTCGGCATCAAGCTCGGCGACCGGCGTGCGGGGCTGCCATTGCCAGCGCACGGCGCGTCGCTGGCCCTGCGCATTGGTGAACCAGAAGCTGTTGACGCTGTTGAAGCGGGTATTGGCCCAGCTGTCGGTCCACGGCGCGCTGCGTGCCCATTGCTGGAACGCCTGCGCGCTGGGGTACTTGGCCAGCACCGCCGCCATCTTCTGCGGGTCGGGCTTGCCGGTCGCCGGATCGGGGATCTGCGCCTGCGTCTGTTCGAAGAAGGCCTCCGCCGTCGGCACCGCGAAGAACGGGAAACTGTTCATCGCCATCCGCCATTCCTGGCCATCGTCGCTGACCAGCTGCAGGGCGATGCTGCGCACCCGGGCGCTGCCATCGGCCCCATGGGGATCGCCACCACCGATCGACAGGCGGCCCAGCACCGGTACCCGGGCCTGCGAGAACACGCGCGCGCTGGACAGCGTCGGCGCCTGTGCACTGGGTGCGAACCAGCCACTCACGCACACGCCCTTGCTGTGCGCACGGCGGAACCCGGGATGGGCCGGGCCGGTGGCCTCGATGGTGTCGGTGAAGCGTTGCGCGGTGAGGCGGTGGCCGACCCAGCCGGCCAGCCAGGCAAAGCCCAGCGTGATCCCGCCAAGAATCAGGGCGATCAGCGCGATCCAGGGCAGCGGCGAATGCCTGCGCGGTGCGCGCGGCCCCTGGCCGGCGCGGGTGTAGCGGAAGAGCGACATGGTCGGAGTCCTGCCTTCACGGAATGTGTGGGTGGTCGACCGACACATCCTCGCAGAACCCGACCGTGGCCGGAATTCAATTTTTCGTCACAACTCGGTGGAGCGGACCCCTGTCCGGCTCCACCCGCGCATCGGCTGCGCTCAGGCGTAGCGTGCCTTCAGCATCGCCCAGGCCGAGCGCAGGGCCAGTGCTTCGCCGCCGGCCGGGCGGCCCGGCCGTTCGCCATCGTTCCAGGCGTACACATCCAGGTGCGCCCAGCGCTGGCCATCCTCAAGGAAGCGCTCCAGGTACAGCGCGGCGGTAACCGAGCCCGCCATGCGCGAACCGGCATTGGCCAGGTCGGCGATGCCGCTGCTCAGGTAACGCAGGTAGGGACGCCACAGCGGCATGCGCCAGACCGGGTCGCGCGTTTCATCTCCGGCCTGCAGCCACTGCTGGGCGACGGTGTCATCGTTGCTGAAAAGTGCCGGCAGGTCCGGGCCCAGCGCGATGCGCGCAGCGCCGGTCAGGGTCGCGAAGTCCAGCACCAGGTCCGGCTTCTGCTCAGCGGCGAAGGTCAACGCGTCGCACAGGATCACACGGCCTTCGGCGTCGGTGTTGTCGATCTCCACGCTCAGGCCCTTGCGGGTGGCGATGACTTCGCCCGGACGGAACGCATCCGGGCCGATCGCGTTCTCCACCGCCGGCACCAGCAAGGTCAGGCGCACCGGCAGCTGCTGGGCCATCACCAGTCCTGCCAGGGCCAGCGCGTGCGCGGCGCCGCCCATGTCCTTCTTCATGTTGCGCATGCCATCGGCCGGCTTGATGTCCAGCCCACCGGTATCGAAGCACACGCCCTTGCCGACCAGCACCAGCGCCGGATCCGTCGCCTTGCCCCAGCGCAGCACGACCAGGCGCGGCGCGCGATGCGATGCGCGGCCGACGGCATGGATGGCCGGGAAATTCTGCGCCAGCAGCGCATCACCGGTGATCGCTTCGACCTCGGCGCCGTGCGCCGCTGCCAGCGTGCGTGCGGCCTCTTCCAGCTGCTGCGGACCCATGTCTTCGGTGGGCGTGTTGACCCAGTCGCGCACGCGCAGGCTGGCGGCGATCAGATCCGCCACTTCCCCGGTCGGTGCGGCAACCAGCTGCGCCGGGCGCCGGTTGCGCTTGCGGTAGCGGTCGAAGCGATAGCTGCCCAGGCCCCAGCCCAGCTGCAGCAGTGCCTGCTCGCTGGCTGGCAGCTCACTGGCGAGCTGCCACACGCTGCCTTCGGGCAGGGCGTGCGGCGCGTGCGCATAGCTGTAGGCATCGCCGCGATCGCCCACGCCCATCACCGCACCGGCCAGACCCTCGCTGCCGGGCAGCAGGGCGATGCTGTGCGAGCCGGCGGTGAAGCCCTGCGAGGCCAGCCAGGCCTGCGTGGCGGCCGGCTGTCCGGCGTTCCAGCGGGCGAACTGCTCGCGATCCAGCACGTACAGCGGCAGTGCGGCAGAAGTGTCGGCGGTGAAGCCCGTGATCTCGCTCATGCGTCAATTGCTCCGGGGTGCAGTGGCGCCGAGGTTGGCGTCCAACCAGTCGGCCAGGCCGGTGAGGGTGTCGAACTGCAGGTCGGGCTGCAGCTGCGGATGGGTCCAGGTGGCGGCGTCGCGGTTGATCCAGCAGCCGCGCAGGCCGGCGGCGATGGCGCCGGCCACGTCCATCTCGATGTGGTCACCGACATGCAGCACCTGCGCCGGGGCCACGCCCAGCCGGGCACACGCGGCATGGAAAATGCTCGCCTCCGGCTTCGCCGCGCCATGTTCGCGCGCACCCAGCTGGAAGGCGAAATGATGGGCCAGCCCGATCCGCTGCAGGTCCGCATTGCCATTGCTCAGCGCGGCCACCGGTACCCGCGCGGCGATACGCGCCAGGGCATCAAGCGCATCGGGATAGCACTCCACCTGATTGCGCGCGGCATAGAACGCTTCGTAGGCCGGCTCCAGCAGGTCCAGGCTGGCGCCGCTGTTCTGCAGCGCCTCACGCAGCGTCAGCCGGCGCAGCGCGCTCAGGTCATGATGCAGATGCGGGTTGTCGCGGAACGAGCGCTCGCGCAGTTCGCGCATCGCCGCCAGCGGATACATCGCGGCGGTGGCCGGGCTGTGTTCACGCATCCAGTCGTGCAGCACCTGGTCGATGCGGGCGCCGATCGGTGCGAACGGCCACAGCGTGTCGTCGAGGTCGAGGGTGATGGCAAGGACAGGGAAATTCACCCGGCCATTCTACGCCTGCCCGCACGCGCTTTCATTCCAGCAGGCGCGCCCAGCCCTGCATGCCGTCCAGCCGGGCCAGCACCAGCTTGATGCAGACCAGCAGCGGCACCGCCAGCAGCAGCCCGATCATGCCCCAGGCCCAGCCGAACACCATCAGTGCCAGGATCAGGACCAGCGGCGAGAGCTTCATGCGCCGGCCCAGCACGATCGGGGTCACCAGCTGGCCCTCCAGGGTATGCAGGCCCAGATATGCCGCAGCGGGCAGCAGTGCCTGCAGCGGGTCGCGGAATTCGACGAAGCCCATCAGCAGCATCAGCGCCACTCCGATCAACGGGCCCACATAGGGCGCGAAGTTCAGCAGTGCCGCCACCGTCCCCCACAGCAGCGCTTCCTGCAGGCCGATACCCAGCAGCATCAGCACGCCCGCGAAAACCAGGCCGACCAGCGTGTTGATCACGCTGATGGTCAGCACATAGCGCGACACCTCGCGCTCGATCGAGCGCAGGATGTCGCTGGTGAAGCGCTGTTGCTGGCGGTTCGGGAACAATGCGATCGCCGCGCGCTGCAGGCTTTGCCCATAGATCATGAAGAACAGCGTCAGCAGGACCACGGCCAGTACCGAGGCGGCCAGCCGGGGTGCGCGGGTCAGCATGCGATAGGGATCGTCCAGCTGGGTCCGGATCACCTGCACCTTGCGATTGCTGTCGCCGCCGGCAACGCGGGCGAAGTTCTCGGCCGCCAGATTGGCCTGCTGCACCGGCTTGGTCAGATCCTGTACCTGCCGGGCGACCTTGCGCAGCTGTTGTGGCGCTTCCTGCGCCCATTCCATCGCCGGGCCGATCAGCTGCACGGCCAGCGAGCTGGTCACGCCCAGGCCGGCACCGAGAACCAGCAGCGCTCCCAGCGCCCGCGGAATCCACAGCTTCTGCAGCAGGCGCAGGATCGGGTTGCCGACCAGCGCGAAGAACATCGCCAGCAGTACCGGCAGGATGATGTCCTGTGCGGCCCACAGCGTGTAGGCCACCGCCAGCGTTGCCAGCACCACCAGCGACATCGGCCCGCGCGGGCGGGTGGGCGGCGGAAGGGCGGCAGCAGACGGTGCGGGTTCGGCCGGTGACGGGGACAGGAGGGACTCGCTCATCGACGTACCGACCGGGAAGGGGAGCCTATTATCCGTCCGCCGCAGTCAACGCGGCGGATGCTGTTCGTCAACGTTCGGACAGTTCGGTGGCCGCTTCGGCAGGCCGCGGTTCGCGCGCCTCAGGCTCGGCAGGTGGCGCGGAAGCGGGTGCCGCGGCAGCGGGAGCGACCGGGTCGGCGGCGGCTTCGGCAGTGTCGGCCGCATCGTCTGCGGTGTCGGCGGCGTAGGCTGCCACGGCGGCAGCCAGCGCTGCCTGGCCGCTGGCCACCAGGCTGGAGACCGAGCCGATCATCTGCAGCCAGCGCGCACCGTTCACTTTGCCCGGCACTTCCAGCTTGCCGGCCACGAAGCCACCGGCCAGGCCGACCACCACGATGCGCAGGGGAGACCAGCCCCTGCGCCAGACCTCGCTGAGCACGGTCCAGTTGTCCTGGGTTTCACCCATGCGCACGGCCACCACCTGTTCGCAACGTTTCACCCGCCGCTGCAATGCGCCGAACTTCATGGCTTGCCCTCCGGTATCTGTACGCCGGCATCGGGATCGTCTTCGCTGGGCTCGTCGAACAGGCCAAGGCGCGACAGCTGGCGCCGGGTAGCATGCATGCCGGTGTGGTGGAAGAAGTAGGACACCCGCCAGATCGCATAGCCGGTTACCGCGAGGCTGATCAGCGAGGTGATCAGAAGCGCCTGCAGCCAACTCAGGCCCCAGCTCTGCAGCAGGGCGATGAGCGTGGCGGCCATCAGCAGCCAGGCCGAGGCCCCGAACACGATCGCCACGCCCGCCCAGGCCAGGGCCCGGCCGAACGCACTGCGGGCGAGCGCGAAATCCGACGAGGCCAGGCGACGCAGCGAGCGCAGCGTGTGCTTGGCCGAATCGGCGGCGGCGCGACCGGCCGCGCCGACCTGGCGGATGCTCTCGTCCAGCGGCGGGGTGGCCGCCGGATCGGGGCGTTGCGTGTTGTCTTCGCTCACGCCGTGGACTTACTTGTCGCTGCTGCCGCGAGCCAGCTTGGCGATGATCCAGCCAGTGGCGAAGGCAACACCGAACGATGCCAAGGGACGTTCACGGATCAGTTCAGCGGCGCTGTCGATCAGATCCTTGCCCTTGTCCATCAGTGCATCGACCTGTTCCTTGGCGGCAGCGCCGCCGAATTCAGCCGCAGCCAGGCCGGACAGCGCCGTGTCGGACAGCTCGGCCTTGACGTTGGCCTTGCCGATGCGCAGTTCGTCGGTTGCAGCGCCGGTCGCGCCCTTGATCGCACCGCCGGCAGCACTGGCGGCCTGCTTGAGGTGGGAACCGGCTTCACCCAGGTGTTCCTTCAGGTTCTCGGTATTGGTGGGGCTCATCGAATCACTCCTGTTGCGATGGGGGAACGGACGATCGGCTTCAGCCGACAGGGACGTACAGCAATAGCACTGGCCGGGTATAGGGGGTGTTACGGCGGAGCGATCAGCGCATCACCAACTGGCCCTGCTGCTGGCCGTTGTTGCGCAGGATGCGCAGCACCAGGGTCGGCGGCCGCTGCTGGAAATTGGCGCGCCAGCTGGCCAGGTCGGCGAATTCACCCACCGTGGCATCGGTGATGATGTCGCCCTGCTGGAGCCCGTTGCTGGCTGCGCGGCTGCCGCGCTTGACCTCGCTGACCAGCACCCCGCGTACGCCGGACTGGCGCAGCGATTCGGGCAGGTCGACGAAGGTCGCGCCGCCCAGGCGCGGGTCCAGGCTGTCGCCGCTGGCGGCGCGCGCCTGCTCCTTCAGCGTCGCCCGGATCTGCAGCGGCTTGCCTTCGCGGCGCACGTCCAGCGTCAGTACGCTGCCTACCGCTGCCAGGCCCTCCACGTTGTGCAGGGCTTCGGCGCTGTCCACGCGCTGACCGTTGGCAGCAACCACCACGTCGCCCGGCTTCAGCCCGGCCGCCGCACCGGCCGAACCGGCCAGTACCCGGGTGATCAGCGCGCCGCGGGTTTCGCCCAGGCCCAGGCCCTGGGCGATCTGCGCGCTCAGGTTCTGGCTTTCCACGCCCAGGGTGCCGCGCACCACCACGCCATGCTTGACCAGCTGGTCGACCACGCTGCGCGCCAGGTTGGTGGGAATGGCCAGGCCCAGGCCGATGTTGCCGGCCATGCTGCCCTGCGGGTTGAAGCTGGCGGTGTTGATGCCGACCAGCTGGCCCTGCAGATCGACCAGCGCACCTCCGGAGTTGCCCGGGTTGATCGAGGCGTCGGTCTGGATGAAGTTCTGGTAGCCCAGCCCACGGATGCCACTGCGGCCGACCGCCGAGACGATGCCCGAGGTCACCGTCTGGCTGAAGCCGAACGGATTGCCGATCGCCACCACGAAGTCGCCGACCCGCAGCTGGTCGCTGTTGCCGAGCTTGATCTCGGTGAGGTTCTGCGCCGGGATGCGGATCAGGGCGATGTCGGTGTCGCGGTCCGAACCGAGGAATTCCGCCTTGACCGTGCGCCCGTCAGCGAGCGTCACCTGCACGTCATCGGCGTTCTCGATGACGTGGTGGTTGGTCAGCACCAAGCCTTCCTTCGCGTCGATGATGACGCCCGAACCCAGCGATTCGTTGATCCGTTCCTGCGGAATGTCCGGGAACAGGCGGCGGAAGAACGGGTCGTTGAAGAAGGGGTTGCGTACCCGTACCACCTGCTTGGTATTGACGCTGACCACGGCGGGCATGGTCTTTTCCAGCATCGGTGCCAGCGAAGGCACCGGCTGGCCGGCGACCGAAGCCGGCAATGCGGCGGTGGCCGGAAGGGCAGCCGGCAAGGGCGCGGCGTCGGCGCGGTTGTCCAGGTGGGCGTTGATGCCGGTGGCGACGAATCCACCGAAGGCGGCGGCGATTGCGAGCGTGAGAAGGGTAGGTAGCGGTCGCATGGGAGTCGGTTCGCAGGCGTGGGATGGGGGCCGTTGGCCCATACGGTAAAACAAGCTGAATGAATCTGCCGCGGCGTGGATAAATGCGCGATGAAAGAGACCCTCGTCGATGCGGCGCCCGACGACGGCTGACCCGCCTGCGGTGCGGTCGGCCATCGGCGCTACACCGATAGGGTGTGTCCGCCGGCGTGGCCAGGACACCCTCTGATACTTGCGCAGTTCCGCCGATCCAAGGTGCGCGATGGCACGTCGCGCGTGCAGGTTCCGGCAAGGGGCGTGCAGGCAGCCCGTCGCCGCGACGTGCACCTCAATCCGATGGCGCAGCGCTGAAAAAAAGGGGTTTGCTGCGGATCGACGGTAGCAGCACCAGCCTCCCCCTACACTACTATCGTCGCAGCAGACGCGATTGCAGGCGTACCACCCGTTCCACGATCGTCATTGTCGGTATAGCATCGCCCCGTTTTGACAATCCACGCCCCCAGGAGGGCAACATGAGCAACGGTAATGGTGTGTCGGTCGTGACCGACGCCGTCGAGAACGCGAAAGAAACCGCCACCAACGTCGGCGAGACCATCGCCCACGCCGCCGAAGACGCAGTGAAGTCGGTCAAGAAGACCGTCAAGCGCGCCCGCAAGGCCGCCACCACCCGCGTCGCCAAGGCCAAGAAGGCCGTGGCCAAGGTCGAGAAGACCGTTGCCAAGAAGGCCGAGAAGGCCGCCAAGTCGGTCGGCAAGACGGTCGCCAAGGCCAAGCAGAAGCTGGAAGCCGCCAAGAAGAATGCCAAGGCCGAAGCCGCTGCCCTGAAGAAGGAAGTGGCCAAGAAGAAGGCCGCTGCCGGCAAGACTGTCGCCAAGAAGGCTGCTGCTGCCAAGAAGACCACGAAGGCCGCCACCAAAGTTGCCGGCAAGAAGGTCGCCACGGTGAAGAAGGCTGCGACCAAGAAGGCAGCCGCCACCAAGAAGACGGTTGCCAAGAAGGCCGCCGCCGCGAAGAAGGTTGTCGGCAAGAAGGTGGCCACCGCCAAGAAGGCCGTGGCCAAGAAGACGGTCGCCGCCAAGAAGGTGGCTGGCAAGAAGACCGTGGCCGCGAAGAAGGTCGTCGGCAAGAAGGTTGCCGCTACCCGCAAGGTCGCCACCAAGAAGACGGCTGCCGCCAAGAAGGTTGTCGGCAAGAAGGCCGCTGCCACCCGCAAGACGGTTGCCAAGAAGGCAGCGACCACCAAGAAGGCTGTCGCCCGCAAGGCTGCACCGCTGAAGAAGGCCGCTGCCAAGAAGGCCCCGGCGAAGAAGGCCGTGCGCAAGGCCGCCAAGCGCAAGTAATCGCGCGAGCGGCGAAGGCCCCTCCGCCCTGCCGGGTGGTGGGGCCTTCTGCGTTCATGGGGCGGTACAACGGCCCGGCATGAAGCCTGCGGGGTCGTCCTGGGGCAAGATGAAGTCCCTCCGCTGGAGTTCCCATCATGCGCGGCATCGATTTCAGTTCCTGGCAGGGTGTGCTTTCCACGTTGGCCGGCCTGGTGCTGATAACGCTGCTGGGCGTGGGTATCCGCCTGCTGGTGATGCAGACCCTGCAGCAGCGCCGCGAGCGCGAGAACCGGCAGATCAACGAACGGCTGCGCACGCTGATGGCCGCCTACAAGACCCTGGGCGGTTCGTTCACCGGTGAGCTGGGGGTCGACCCCAGTCATCTGCGCGACCTGCGCCAGCGCGCCCATGAGCAGGGCATCGTCGAACCCGGTTCGGATCGCGCGCGGCGCATCCGCGACGCCGTCGAAGCGGCCTTGTCGGACATCCTGCTGCTGGGTACCGATGAGCAGGTGCGGCTGGCCGCGCGCGCCGCCGATGAGCTGGCGCAGGGACGACCGGTGCACACGCATGAGCTGGTGGTGTCGCTGCGCGATTTTGTCCGCGAAGCCCTGGATCTGGCGCCGATCCCGGCCGATCTGCAGATTCCGCGGCAGGGCCCGACCCGGCCTGCAAGCGGCAGCGGGGGCGGCAAGGGCCGCCCTGAAGGCGAAGGCAAGGGCGGCCGTGCGGGCGGCGGCGGGGGAATGGGCATGGGCGCCGGCATGGGCGGGCTGGGCCTGGGGGCCGGCGCCGCGCTGGGCGCCGGCACTGCCGGAGAAGACGACGCAGGTACGCGCTGAGCGCCGCGAAGGCGTCAGCGGGTCAGTTCGTAGATGGGTGTGAAACCGCCATAGATCATCCGCGCACCGTCGAACGGCATCGGGTTCTTCGCGGGGTCCAGGCGCGGGTCTTCCATCATCTTCTGCATGCCCGCATCACGGGTGGCCTTGTCAGGCCACTCGATCCAGGAAAACACCACCGTCTCTTCCGGTGTCGCTTTCACTGCGCCGAAGAAGTCCGTCGTCTTGCCATGCGGCACGTCATCGCCCCAGCACTCGACCACGCGCAGCGCCCCGTACTCGATGAAGACCACGTCGCCGCTTCGTGCATGGGCGAGGAACTTTTCCTTGTTGGCGGTGGGAACCGCCAGAACGAAACCATCGATGTAACTCATTGCCTGCCTCCGTGATGGACCGCACTGCATGTGCGGCCTTCTTCTGTTCGACGAACCAGGGCGCCGCAGATCGACACGGCCGCGATCGAAGCATTCAGGACGTACCCGCGCGCCGCGCGTATGCCAGAGACCGCCTGAATCAAGCCAGAAAATTCAGCAATGCGAAGGTTGCTGTTTTCAGGGTGCGTTGTGGCGAATAACGGAGAATTTACATTCCCGATGCGACGGCGCTTCCGCGCTGCTGCTCACCATAAGAAAGTAAAGGTGTACCCCCATGAAGAATTCGCTGATTGCCCTGGCGCTGGCTGCTGCCCTGCCGTTCTCCGCCTCGGCTGCCGAGAACCTGTCCTACAACTATGCTGAAGCCAACTACGCCAAGACCGACATCGACGCGTTCAAGGCCGACGGCTGGGGCGTGAAGGGTTCCTACGGCTTCCTGCCGAACTTCCACGCCTTCGGTGACTACAGCCGCCAGGAAATCGACCACACCAATCTCAAGCTGGACCAGTGGAAGGTCGGTGTCGGCTACAACCAGGAAATCGCACCGTCGACCGACTTCGTGGCACGCGTGGCGTACCAGAAGCGTGACCTGGAGCATGGCCTGGATTTCAACGGCTACAGCGCTGAAGCCGGCATCCGCACCGCGTTCGGTGCCCACGCCGAAGTCTACGGCATGGTTGGTTACGAAGACTTCTCGAAGAAGCGCGGCATCAATCCGGAAGGCGAGTGGTACGGCCGCCTGGGTGGTCAGGTGAAGCTGAACCAGAACTGGGGCCTGAACGGCGAGCTCAAGATGAACCGCGACGGTGACAAGGAATACACCGTCGGCCCGCGCTTCAGCTGGTAATCGCTGCAGGCGCTCTGCGCCCTGCGTGCATCGACAGGCCCGGCATCTGCCGGGCCTGTTGCGTTCCACCCAACCGAAATGAAATCTGACTGCGGCTGCGCAGTCGATGCTGCATTGCAACGAATTGGATTCCGCCGTTGCAGGGCGCGACCTACGGTGGGCATCCACTTCCGCCGGATCCGACTGATGCCGCCCGCCCCCGCCACCCCGCATACCGGGAAGCTGCGCCGCCTGGCGCTGCTGGATCCGCATCCGGTGCTGCGGCTGGGCCTGGAAGTGTTGTTGTGTGAGCACAGCGGTCTGCAGGTCCGTGGCAGCTTCGCCAATGAAGCCGACCTGCTGTCGCTGCTGCATCAGCAGCCCGGTTGTGTCGATCTGCTGGTGATCGATGCCCTTCCGCTGGGTGACCAGGGGGTTGGCCTGCAACTGCTGCGCACGCTGTCGCAGCAGTGGCCGTCGTTGCCGGTGCTGGTGCTTTCAGCCCATTGCAACGCCAGCACGGTGGTGACGGCCATGCAGGCCGGCGCGCGCGGCTTCCTGTCCAAGGCGACCGCACCGCGCGTGCTGCTGCGGGCTGTGGAGGTGGTGGCCCGGGGTGGGCGGTTCGTGCCGCCGGAACTGCGCCCGCAGTTGAGCCGCTCGCGGGCGCGCCGCATGCCCTCATTGATGCCGCTCAGCCGCCGCGAGCGCGAGGTGCTGCGCCTGGTGCTGGAAGGCTGCAGCACCGGCGAAGTCGCGCAGCGCTTCGGCCGTTCCGCAAGCACGGTCAGCTCGCAGAAAAAAGCCGCCTACCAGAAGCTCGGCATCCGCAGCGACGGCGAGCTGTTCCGCATCCGCCACCTGCTCGAATGCGGCTGAAACCCGGGCTTATTCCCCCTGGTACTGCTTCTCTTCGACCAGTGCCGACCCCGCAACGCGGTTGATCTCGTTCTTGACCTGCACGCGCTCGCCATTGGTACCGTACACGCCGCGCGCGAGCTGGACGAAGGCATCATCGAACACCTGTGCCGCTTCCTTGTCGCGCAGCTGGTCCTGGATGTCCCACATGCGCTCGTTGATGGCCTTCAGCTGCTGCTTCAGCGCGGCAAGTGCCGGCTGTGCCTGCAGCTGCTGCTGCAGCAACGGCAGCAGGCCGTCCAGCTCCGTCCGCACATTGGCCAGCTTGGTGGCATCGCCGATGCGTTCGGCCTTGATCTCGAGAATGGTGATCTTGTCGATCAGCTCGCCGATCGATACCGGCGTCAGGATGGCGTCCATGGGTGGTTTCCTGGAAACAGGCGGCCATCATACCGCGCCACTGCCAAGCGGTTTTACGCTGATTTTGCGCCCCGGCCACGGTAGCGCCATCGAACCGTTACGGCCCTGCCATCGACACTGCCGTCCCGGCGGTTGAGCCGCCATTGGATGAGGAATGATGTGCAGTGGACAGCAAGGGAATGATCGCTGCGTTGGCCGCGGCGTTGGCGGGACTGCTGGGCGTGGGCAGCGCGCAGGCACAGGTGAGCGGCAACGCCACGTTGACCAGCGATTACGTCTGGCGGGGCAGTTCGCAGAGTGACGGCGACCCGGCGGTGCAGGCCGGAGCGAAGTTCGCGCTCGCGTCCGGGTGGTATGCCAGCGCGTGGGGCTCGAACGTATCGTTCAAGCCGGACAACGGCGCACGCAGCGAGTTCGATCTGGTGGCCGGCTGGTCCGGCACACCGGCCGCGGACTGGACGCTGGACGCCAACCTGACCCGCTATGTGTATCCGGGGACAGCCCGCGCGCTGGACTGGACAGAGTTCGCTGCCACGTTGGGCTGGAAGCAGCGGACCTGGCTGCAGGTCGCGCATTCCAGCGATGCCCTGGGCGGTGGCCATCGCGGTACCTACGCACAGTTGGGCGTGCGCCTGCCGCTGCACGAGCGCATCCGGCTTGAAGCGGCCGTGGGCCACTACTGGCTGACGGCCGCGCAGGGGCCGGATTACCTGCACGGGCAGCTCAGCGCCATCGCCACGTTGGCTCCGGCGTGGGAAGTGCGGGCCACCGTGCATGACACCGATACCGCGGCCAGACGCCTGTTCCCGGGCAACGCGGGCGGGCGCTGGGAACTGGCGCTGCAGGGCAGCTTCTAGCGGGCCGGCGCCGCCACGACGGTATCGGCCACCCATGGGCCGGTACCGCGCGGCTCAACCGCGCAGGCGCTGGCTCAGGCCCTTGAGGAAGTTGCGCAGCATCTGATCCAGGCAACGTCGGTAGTTGGCATGTCCGGGTTGGCGGAACAGCGCCCCGATCTCGGACTTGGATACCTTGAAGCCGGCGCTGGCGAAGATGTCCATCAGATCGACGTCGCGCAGCTGGAACGCCACGCGCAGCTTCTTCAGCACCAGGTTGTTGTCGACGCGGGTTTCCACGGCGCGCTGCGGCTGGCTCTCGTCGCGGCCGCGCAGGTGCACGATCAGGCCATCCAGGAAGTGCGCCAGCGTACTGTCGTCCATCGGCACGAAGCCGGCTTCATCCTCGCGCCGCAGCCACGCCCTGGCCTGCTCGAGATCCACCGCGAAGGTCGGGTCGGCCAGCTGGCACAGGGCCACCACGTGATGGTCGCCCAGGTCCAGGGAGTAGCGCACGCTGCGCAGTACATCATTGTTGATCATGGCCCATTGTAGCGGTCCGGCCGTTGTCACCGGATTGTCACCGGATTGAAGCATCGTGAGCGCTGTTCCGTAGAGACCTCCTCCGATGCGCCGGTACCTCGTTCTCCTCCTGCTGGCGGCCAGCAGTGTTGCCGCCCATGCCCAGGACCGTTTTGTTCCGGTCGAACAGCGGCTCACTGCGGCCCAGCTGGCCGAAGTGGGGCTGAGCCCGGCCCAGCTGCAGGCGTTGAACCGCGTGCTGCGCCAGGCAGAGGCCGCGTCGCCTGCCATTTCCGCGGTCACGGCCGCCCCCGCCGGCGCGCCGCTGCCTGCGAATGTTCCGGCGCCGGCCGCCATGCACCTGGGGCTGGAAGAAGGCCCGGTCAGCGCACGCGTGGTGGGGGAGGTGGCCGGTTGGGCCCCCGGCACGGTGTTCACCCTCGACAACGGACAGCAATGGCAGGTGATGAAGGGACAGATGAAGCTGCGCAGGGCCCTCCAGGCGCCGCAGATCGAAGTGATCCCGGGCATCGCCGGCCGCTGGTTCCTGCAGGTCGACGAGGATCTGCCGAAGGCCCGCGTGTTCCGCCTGCGCTGAGTGTGCCCGGCGCGAAGACCGATCAGGCAAGGCAGGGTCCGGCCGACGGTGCCAGAATGGGGGTCTCGATCCTCCACGGAGTTGCCTGATGTCCCGCACCGTCCTGATTACCGGCGCCACGTCCGGGTTTGGCGCCGCCGCCGTCCATCGCTTCGCCCAGGCAGGCTGGAAGGTGATCGCCACCGGCCGTCGCAGCGATCGCCTGCAACCGCTGGTCGAGCGCTATGGCAAGGACGTGGTGCACGCAGCGGCGTTTGATGTCCGCGATCCGATCGCAATGGAAGCGGCGCTGCTGGCGCTGCCCCCCGCATTCGGTGAGATCGACCTGCTGGTCAACAACGCCGGTCTCGCGCAGGGCACCGCTCCGGCGCAGAGCGCCAGCCTGCAGGACTGGACGACGATGATCGATACCAACATCACCGCCCTGGTGACGTTGACCCACCGCCTGCTGCCGCAGCTGGTCGAACGCAGGGGTGCGATCATCAACATCTCGTCGGTTGCCGGTGTCTACCCGTACCCGGGCGGCAACGCGTATGGCGGTACCAAGGCGTTCGTCAGCCAGTTCTCGCTGGGCCTGCGTTCGGACCTGCACGGTACGGGCGTGCGTGTGACCACCATCGAGCCGGGCATGGCCGAGACCGAGTTCACGGTGGTGCGTACCCACGGTGACCAGGCCGCGTCGGACAAGCTGTATTCCGGCGCCAACCCGATGACCGCCGAGGACATCGCCGAGCAGATCTTCTGGGTTGCCAGCCTGCCGCCGCATCTGAACATCAACCGCCTGGAACTGATGCCGGTCAGCCAGTCGTTCGCCGGCTTCCAGGTCGCGCGCGAGGGCTGACCTGCGTGCCTTCAGGGCCGCCCGGCGTGGGTCGGCCCTGCGGGGCCCAAAAAAAGAAAGCCGGGCAATGCCCGGCTTCTTCCGTTCAGACCCGAACGATCACTGTGCCTTGATCGCCATCGCCTGCAGGCCGGTGCCATCCAGCTTCTGCTTGGCTTCGGACAGCTCACCGGCGCTGCCGTAGGGCCCCATGCGCACGCGGTACACGGTCTTGCCATTGATCTGCGCCGACTCCACCCGTGCCGCCAGGCCCATCATCGCCAGCTTGGCCTTGGTGGCCTCGGCGTCGCCGGAGGCGCCGAACGCACCTGCCTGCAGGATGTAGCGCGCGTTGTCGCCGGCCACGGCCGGTGCTGCAGCGGCGGCCGGCGGCGCGTCCACGCGGGCGGCCTGCGCGGTCGATGCCGTGCTGGTCGCCGCCGGACTGGTCGTGGCCGGTGCAGCCGTTGCCGGGCGTTCGCTCAGCGGGGCAGGCAGCGGACGGCTGGTCGCGGTCACCGGTGCCGTGCTGGCGACACTGGCCGTCGCGGTCGGTGCCGGCGTTGCGGGGACCGGTTTGCCTTCCAGCGCCGCCTGCGCGCGCTGCGCTTCGGCCTTGGCCCGGCGCTGTTCCTCGGCGCGGGTGCTGGCAGCCAGTTCGGCATCGGACATCTCCACTTCCTTGCCTGGCAGCAGGGTGTAGAAGTCGTACTGGGTCGCCGCCGGCTTCTCGGCTTCGGCCGGTTTCGGCGTGGCCGGTTGTGCGGCCGGCTGCGTGCCGACATCGCTGTCGGCATCGGCGACCGGCGCCGGCTGCGCGTTCGGGTTCGGCTGCGGACCGGCGCGCAGGAAGCCATCGCCCTCGCCCTTGAACAGATTCGGCGCCGCCAGGAACACCACGGCGGCGATGGCCACACCGGCGACCAGCCACACCCATCCCGGGGTGCCCTGGCTGCTGCTGTTGCGTCGTGCCTGGTTTTTGCCGCGTCGTGCTGCCATGTGTACTGCGTCTCCTGATGCTTACATTTTTTCCGGGGCGCTCACGCCCAGGAGGTCGAGGCCATTGGCCAGCACCTGACGCGCCGCGCAGGCCAGCGTCAGCTTGGCGTTGCGATCGTCGGCGTCGTCCACCAGCACCGGTGTCCCGTGATACCACGTGTGGAAGGCATGCGCCAATTCACGCAGGTACTGCGCCACCAGATGCGGCTCCAGCGCCACGCCGGCGGCTTCGACCACTTCCGGATAGCGCGAGATCTCGTTCATCAGCAGCAGCGAGGCGTCATCGGCCAGGCGCACGAGCTGACCCAGGCCACTGCCCTGGTCATAGGCCAGGCCCTTCTCCTGCGCCTGGCGGAGCAGGCTGCACACGCGGGCATGCGCGTACTGCACGTAGAACACCGGGTTGTCGTTGCTCTGCTGGCGGGCCAGATCGATGTCGAAGGTCAGCTGCGAATCAGGCTTGCGCGCGATCAGGAACCAGCGGGTCGCATCGCGTCCAGCTTCTTCGATCAGGTCGCGCAGGGTGAAGTAGCTGCCGGCACGCTTGGACAGCTTCACTTCCTCGCCGCCGCGCATGACGGTGACCATCTGATGCAGCACATACTCGGGCCAGCCCTGCGGGATGCCCACTTCCAGCGCCTGCAGGCCTGCACGCACGCGCGCCAGCGACCCGTGGTGGTCGGCGCCCAGCTCGGTGATCGCGCGCTCGTAGCCGCGCTGCCATTTGGACAGGTGGTAGGCCACGTCCGGGACGAAGTAGGTGAAGGTGCCGTCGGACTTGCGCATCACGCGGTCCTTGTCGTCACCGAAGTCGGTGCTGCGCAGCCACAGTGCGCCGCCTTCCTCGTAGGTGTGGCCGGACGCCTGCAGCTTGGCCACGGTTTCCGCGACCTTGCCATCGGCGTACAGCGAGCTTTCCAGGAAGTAGATGTCGAAATCGACGCCGAACGCGGCCAGGTCCAGGTTCTGCTCATTGCGCAGGTAGGCCACCGCGAAGCGGCGGATCGCCTGCATGTCGTGCGGATCCTTGGCGCCGACCACGAGGGTGCCTTCCAGGTCGACGCTGGCGCCGGCCATGTAGGCTCGCGCGACATCGGCGATGTACTCGCCGCGGTAGCCGCCTTCCGGCCAGCCCTCCTGGTCGGGGCCGATGCCCTGGACGCGGGCCTGCACCGACAGCGCCAGGTTCTCGATCTGCACTCCGGCGTCGTTGTAATAGAACTCACGCTTGGCGTTCCAGCCGTTGGCGTCGAGCACGCGGGCCACGCAGTCGCCGATCGCCGCAGCGCGGCCATGGCCGACGTGCAGCGGACCGGTCGGGTTGGCCGACACATACTCCACGCCCACCGTGCGGCCGTTGCCGGACAGGTTGCGCCCGTAGTCGTGGCCTTCCTTGATGACCGAGGCGGCTTCGCGCTGGTACGCGGCCGGAGCCAGGTGGAAGTTGATGAAGCCGGGTCCGGCGATCTCGACCTTGCTGACGTCCTCGCTGCGCGGCAGCGCCTCGACCAGTGCCTGCGCCAGCGCGCGCGGGTTGCTGCGCGCGGCCTTGGCCAGCAGCATCGCGGCGTTGGTGGCGAAGTCGCCATGGTCACGGGTCTTCGGGCGCTCGACCACGAAGTCCGGCGGCAGGGAGTCGGCGGGCAGGGTGCCATTGGCGCGCAAGGCTTCGATGCCTTGGCTGATCAGGGCGCGGAGGAGATTTTTCACGAGGCCTGCTGTGAGAATGAGCGGCGGAATCGCCCATTTTAGCGCAGATGCCGGCGGCCACGCTGACCGTTGCCTGCCTGTGCGGTCCCCCCGGGGCGGTCGGGGGGCCGGGGCTCAGCCGAACAGGCGGGCCTGGCGCTGGCCCAGCAGGCCACGTTCAGCAAACGAAACAGGGCGGCCTTCGCCCACTACGAAATGGTCGAGCAGGCGGATGTCGACCAGGGCCAGGGCCTGCTGCAGCTCCTCGGTGATGCGCGCGTCGGCCGGCGATGGCTCCGGGTCGCCGGACGGGTGGTTGTGGCTGATGATTACGGCGGCGGCATTGAGCTGCAGGGCGCGCCGCACGACCTCCCGTGGATAGACCGCCGCTGCGGTGAGGGTTCCGGCAAACAGTTCCTCGCACGCGATCAGCCGGTGGCGGTTGTCCAGGAACAGCACCAGGAACAGTTCGCGGGCCTGCCCGCGCAGACGGTGCTGCAGGTAGCGCCCCACCGCCCCGGGATTGTCGCCAACTGCTTCGCCGTGCTGCAGTTCGGCGGCCAGGTACCGGTGGGCCAGTTCCAGGCCGGCGGCAAGGGTGCAGCTGCGGGCCGGCCCCAGCCCGGGCAGTCGTGCCAGCTCGCCGGCAGGCCGGTCCAGCAGCACCCGTAGCGGACCGTGCGCGTGCAGCAGGTCGCGTGCGGTCTGCACGGCATCGCGGCCGCCGACCCCGGAGCCGAGGAACAGCGCCAGCAACTCCGCGTCGGACAGCATGGTGGGACCCCGCGCCAGCAGCTTCTCGCGGGGACGTTCCTGTTCAGGCCAGTCATGGATGGGCATGCCTGCATCATCGCCAGCGGCGCCCGGCGCTCCCATCGGCGCTTGCCGCCGATGACCGTCAGCCGATGCCTCAATCGCGCACGGTCTTCAGGTAGTCGAACAGTTCCTGGTTGCTCTGCAATCCCAGCTTGCGCTTGGCCTCGGCCTTCTGCCGGCTGATCGTCTTCGGGCTGCGGCCGCAGCGGGCCGCGATGGCGTTGATGTTCAGGCCCTCGGCGAGCAGCTGCAGGACTTCCTGCTCGCGCGCGGAGAGCGAGACCGGTGTGCGCTGGAACAGCAGGTCGCGCGACTGCAGGTGATGACGCAGCTGCTGTGAGACGAAGACCTGGCCGGACATGGCTGCCGCGAGCGCCATCGGCAGCTCGGCGAAGCCGGCGCATTTGTCGACCAGGCCATCGATGCCTTCGCGCAGCAGCCTGTCCAGCAGTCCCGGGTGGCGCGCTCCGGTCAGCACCACCACCGGCAGGCCCGGATGACGCTCGCGCAGTGCGCCCAGCAGCGCAGGGCCGTCGGGGCCGACGCCGGGCATGGACAGGTCGGTGAGGACGGCATGGCAGGTTTCACGCTGCAGCAGGTCGAGCAGCTGGGCACCGTCGGCCGCGCTGCCGGCCACCTGCATCTGGTGAGCCTCCAGCACGATACGGATGCCATGCAGTACAACCGGATGGTCGTCGGCGATGATGATGCGCGGTTGCACGCGGGATCCTCGGGGAAGCGGAGCGGCGCACCGGAGGTGGCCAGTACCGATTCTGCAAAGCCGACCCGGGCACGGGTATAGGAAAGTTCCGAATCATCGGCGGGTGAACCCGGGAACTGCGGTAGTGGAAGTTCCATCTGCTGATAGCTGCCAGCTATGTGCGCTGTGCATCGGGACATTACCGACCATCGGGTAAGCTAGCGCCCTCGTTTGCACAGGAATTCCAGGTGGCTGACTCCCCCAACGCATCCCCCGCGCCGGCCGGCGCGCTGGAAGGCCAGAAACTGCTGTTGTGTGTCGGCGGCGGGATCGCGGCTTACAAGGCCCTGGAACTGGTGCGGCGGCTGCGCGATGCCGGGGCGCTGGTGCAGGTGGCGATGACTGCGGGCGCCCAGCAGTTCGTGACCCCGCTCAGTTTCCAGGCCCTGTCCGGGCAGCCGCCCCGCACTACGTTGTGGGACAGCGCCGCCGAACAGGCCATGGGCCACATCGAGCTGGCGCGCTGGGCCGACCGCATCGTGATCGCACCGGGCACCGCCGACCTGCTGGCGCGGCTGGCCCATGGTCACGCCGACGACCTGGTCACCACGTTGTGCCTGGCCAGTACCGCGCCGCTGACCGTGTGTCCGGCGATGAACCATCGCATGTGGCTGCATCCGGCCACGCAGGCCAACATCGCACTGCTGCGCCAGCGGGGCGCGCAGGTGATCGGACCGGTCGACGGGCCGCTGGCCGAGGGTGAGTCCGGCCCGGGGCGGCTGGCCGAGCCGGGTGACATCGTTGCCGCGCTGGCGGCCAACGGCAGTGCCGTGGCGCCTGCCGCGCCCGCGGCAACCCGCGCGCTGCAGGGACTGCGTGTGCTGATCAGCGCCGGACCCACCTACGAGGACATCGACCCGGTGCGCTACGTCGGCAACCGCAGCAGCGGCAAGATGGGCTTCGCACTGGCCGCGGCCGCGGCGACGATGGGGGCGCAGGTGGTGCTGGTCAGTGGTCCCGTGCAGCTGCCGACGCCGGTCGGCGTGCAGCGCGTCGATGTGCGCTCGGCCGCACAGATGCGCGACGCCGTGCTCTCATCGCTGCCGGCCGACATCTATATCGGTGCCGCCGCCGTGTCCGACTACACCCCGCGGCAGGTGGCGCCGCAGAAGCTGAAGAAGACCGCCGACAGCCAGTCACTGGTGATCGAACTGGTGCGTACCCCGGACATCCTGGCCGAGGTGGCCGCGCAGACGCAGTCGCTGAAGCTGGTGGTCGGTTTCGCCGCCGAAACCCACGACGTGGAGAAGTACGCGCGTGGCAAGCTGGTCGACAAACGCCTGGATCTGGTGATCGCCAACCAGGTCGGCATCAGTGGCGGTGGCTTCGAAAGTGACAACAACGCCGCCACGGCCTTCTGGCAGGACGGCGAACAGGTATTCCCGGCGACCTCCAAGCGCGAGCTGGCCGAACAACTGCTGGCGCTGATCGCGCGGAGGCTTCAGGCATGACCCAGGTGATTTCATCGCAACCGTTGCAGGTCAAACTGCTCGATCCGCGCTTCGGCGACAGCTGGCCGCTGCCGGCGTATGCCACCGAGGCCAGTGCCGGCATGGACCTGCGCGCAGCACTGGACACCGCGCTGACTTTGCAGCCGGGCGATACCGCGCTGGTTCCCAGTGGCCTGGCCATCCACATTGCCGATCCGCACCTGTGCGCGGTCATCCTGCCGCGTTCGGGCCTGGGCCATCGCCACGGCATCGTCCTCGGCAACGGCACCGGCCTCATCGACGCCGACTACCAGGGTCCGCTGCTGATCAGCGTCTGGAACCGGGGCCGCGAGGCCTTCACGATCGAGCCGGGTGACCGCATCGCGCAGCTGGTGGTGGTTCCGATTGCCCGCGTCAGCCTGCAGGTGGTGGATACTTTCACCGACAGCGTGCGGGGAACGGGTGGATTCGGCCATACCGGGGTGCGTTGACGGGGGACATTGATGAGCGGCATCGGGGAAAGGCAGCAGGGACGGTCGTTGGGGCGCAGCGCACCGCTGCTGGCAGTGCTGCTCGTGTTGCTGGCCGGCTGGTTCGGCTGGAGCGCCGTGCAGCAGTGGCGCCAGGAGGCAGGTGGCAAGGCGCTGGAAGAGGCGCGTGACCAGGCCGTGCAGGGCCTGCAACAGGCCGCCAGTGGCCAGTTGCAGCAGCTGCAGCAGCAGTTGAAGAACGAGCGCCTGCAGCAGGCGCTGCAGGCCGGCGATGCGTCCGCCGCTGCGCTGGCCCTGCGCGAGAGCTGGTCCGGCGTGGAGCGGGTGGAGGTGCTGGGCGCCGACCTGGCCGCTGCCTACGCCGATCCGGCCACCTTTGGCTATGCGCGCCTGGCCCTGCTGGAGCAGGCATTGGGCGAGGACCGGCCGAGCCTGCGGGTGGTCCGCGATGGGGGAGGCAACCGCCTCGGCCTGGCTGCGCCGGTGCAACTGGGCAGCCTGGGGGCGGCGGTGGTCTACGTCCGTCAGCCGCTGCTGCGCCTGACCGCGCCGCTGGATCAGATCCGCGCACCTGCCAGTGGTTTCCTCGGCCTGCGCCAGGGCACGCACGATCTGGTCACCCAGGGCGATTCCGGCCTGGCGCAGATCGCCGAGGCGCAGGCCAGGCCGATTGCCGGCACCCCGCTGCGGCTGGCAGCGGCCGTGCCCAACGTCGAACCCGGCCCGCTCGGTCTGGGCGCGCTGGCCAGCGGCATCGTCGCGCTGCTGCTGGCCTTCATCGCCGTGCTGCTGCTGGTCGGTCGCGACCGCCTGCCGAAGCACCTGCCGCTGCCGCGGCGCACGTCCGCCGTCGAGATGGATGAGGGCCCGACGCTGCGCGAGAGCCTGCAGATGGCGCCACCGCAGGTCGCCGAAGCTGCCGCCGACGCCACAGTGGTACCTCCGCCGCCGGTCCCGGCGGAAGCGCTGGCAGCGGGCATCTTCCGGGCCTACGACATCCGCGGTGTGGTGGGCAGCGAACTGACGGCAAAGACCGCCGCGCTGATCGGCCAGGCCATCGGTACGGCTGCGCTGGAACAGGGCCTGCGCGAGGTGGTGATCGGCCGTGACGGGCGCCTGTCCGGCCCCGAGCTGGCAGCCGGCCTGGCCGAAGGCCTGCGCCGTGCCGGCTGCGCGGTCATCGACATCGGCCTGGCGCCCACGCCGGTCGTCTATTACGCCGCATTCCACCTGCGTACCGGCACCTGCGTGGCGGTGACCGGCAGCCACAATCCTCCCGAGTACAACGGCTTCAAGGTCGTCATCGGCGGCGAAACGCTGTCCGGCGATGCCATCACCGGCCTGTACCAGCGCATCGTCGAGGGCCGCCTGGTGCAGGCGGCCGAACCGGGTGACTACCAGCAGCGCGATGTCGGCGCCGATTACATCCAGCGGATCGCCGACGACGTGCAGCTCGACCGCCCGCTGAAGGTGGTGGCCGACGCCGGCAACGGGGTTGCCGGTGCGCTGGCCCCGCAGCTGCTGGAAGCGATCGGTGCCGAGGTGATTCCGCTTTACTGCGATGTTGATGGCACCTTCCCCAATCATCATCCCGACCCCAGCGAGCCGGACAACCTGCAGGACCTCGTACAGACGGTCAAACGCTTTGGCGCTGATCTCGGCGTGGCCTTCGACGGTGACGGCGACCGCCTGGGCGTGGTCACCGGCGAGGGCAGGATCATCTACGCCGACCGCCTGCTGATGCTGTTCGCCGCCGATGTGCTGATGCGCAATCCCGGGGCGATGGTGATCTACGACGTGAAGTGCACGGGCAAGCTGTCCGACCACGTGCTGCGCAACGGCGGCAGCCCGCTGATGTGGAAGACCGGGCACTCGCTGATGAAGGCGAAGATGCGCGAGACCGACGCCGAGCTGGCGGGCGAGATGAGCGGCCACTTCTTCTTCAAGGAACGCTGGTTCGGCTTCGATGACGGGCTGTACGCCGCCGCGCGCCTGCTGGAGATCCTGGCCCAGCGCGAGGAAACCCCGGATGAGGTGCTGTCCGGACTGCCGGAGATGGTGGCCACACCGGAGCTGAAGGTGCCGGTGTCCGAGGGCACGCCGCACGCCCTGGTGGCGATGCTGGTGGCGGCAGCGCAGTCGCCGGACAACCCGTATGTAGGTGGACGCCTGTCGACCATCGACGGCCTGCGTGTGGATTTCCCCGACGGCTGGGGACTGGTGCGCGCCTCCAACACCACCCCGGTACTGGTGCTGCGCTTCGAGGGCGACGACGAGGCGGCGCTGGAGCGCATCCAGGCACTGTTCCGCAGCCAGCTGCAGCCGATCGTCGGCGACACGCCGCTGGGGTTCTGATCGATCCGGGTGTGGGTGCCGACCGTTGGTCGGCACACCCTCACCCCTTGAACCGCAATCCGACACCAGGTTCGGTGAACAGGTAGCGTGAATCCAGCGCCGAATCGCCCAGCTTGTGCCGCAGCTTGCCCACCAGGATGCGCAGGTAGTGCGTGTCGTGCTGGTGGGTGGGTCCCCAGATCTCCTGCAGGATCTGCGGCTGGGTGACCACCCGGCCGGCATTGCGCAGCAGCAGCGACAGCAGCGCGTACTCCTTGCGGGTCAGCGCCACCGGTTCGCCCGCGATCGCCACCTCCCGGCGCACCAGGTCCACATGCAGATGGCCGTCGTCGAATACCGGAGGCGTGCCATCGGTCGGCACGCTGCGTGTCCGCAACAGCGCGCGCACCCGCGCCATCAGTTCCTGCGTGCCGAAGGGCTTGGTCACATAGTCGTTGGCACCGTTGTCCAGCGCCCGCACCTTTTCCGCTTCTCCGGCACGTACGGTCAGCATGATGACCGGCACCTGGCTCCATTGCCGCAGCTGCTCCAGCACCTGGTGGCCCTCCATGTCCGGCAGGCCGATATCCAGGATCACCAGGTCCATGTCCTCGCTGGCAGCCAGCTGCAGGCCTTCCTGGCCGGTCGCGGCCTGCCTGACCTGATAGCCCTGCGCCCGCAGGCTGATATCCAGGAAACGGCGGATCTGGGTCTCGTCATCGATCACCAGCACGCGCGGGGCCGGTACGCTCGCATCAATCGGGGTCGGGCTCATCGTGGGAGGCTGGCTTGAGCAGGGGCAGGGTGATGCGGATCAGGGTACCGCGACCGTCACGTCCCGGCAGCGCCTGCACGCTGCCGCCATGCGCACCGATCATTCCCTGGCAGATGGTCAGGCCCAGACCGGTACCATGGCGGCCACGGTCGCCACGCTCGACGCTGTAGAACATGTCGAAGATGCGTGCCCGCTCTTCGTCGGGGATGCCGGGACCGGCATCGATCACGTCGATGCGCAGTTGGCCGTCCAGTTCGCGCGCCTGCACCTGTACCGCGGCATCGGCGGGGGAGAACTTGGCCGCGTTCTCCATGACATTGAATACTGCCTGCTCGACCAGCGCCGGATGCACCCAGATCGGCGCCAGGGTCGGCGGGATATCCAGTTCCAGCCTCACGTTGGGCTGGTAGCGCTGCAGCCGTCGCGCGGCTGACCCGATCAACTCGTCCACCCCGATCCAGTCGCGGTTGATCTTCAGGCCTTCGTGGCCCAGCCGGGTCATGTCCAGCAGGTTCTGGATGTAGCGGTCCAGCCGTTCGCCTTCGACCAGGATGGTGTCCAGCAGCGCGCGGCGGTCAGCCACGTCCATCGCCGTGCCATAACTGGCCAGGCTGTCGGCCGATCCGATCATCGCCGCCAGCGGCGAGCGCAGATCGTGCGATACCGAAGACAACAGAGCAGAGCGCAGGCGCTCGGTCTCGTTGCTGACGTGCGCCCGCTCCAGCTCGGCCACCAGCCGCGTGCGCAATGCCGCCTGGGCAATGTCGTCCACCATCGCTTCGGCGAGCTGGCGCTGCTCGGGCAGCAGGCGTGCACCTGGCAGATACAGGCCGGCCACGCCGATTGCACGGTCCTCGCCATCAAGCAGGGGCAGGAACCACCATTGCGCGCCGGCCAGCGTATCGGTGAAACGCCCGCTGGGCTGGCCGTGGCGCAGTGCCCAGTCGGCGGCAGCCAGGTCGGTGTCGCCGGGCAGGGTGCGGCCGCCGGCGGTGGTGTCCACGCCGATCCGCAGCCATGCCGGCACGTCCATCGCCTGCTCCAGCGCATGGCGGCCGGCCAGTGCCACCTCGCCATCGCCGGCAGCGCTGGCCAGCTGTCGCCCCAGCTGCTGCCGCGCGCGCGCATGACGGTTGGCGGCCCGTAGGGCGATCACCTGCATGCGCAGCCGTGATGCCAGGCGCCCGGCCACCAGTGCCGCTGCCAGGAACAGGAACACGGTGATCACGCCTTGGCGTGCGCCGATGGCGAAGGTGAAGCGTGGTGCGATGAACAGGAAGTTGTAGGCAAGGAAGCACAGGATCGCGGCCATGACCGCCACGCTGGCGCGGGTGCGGGCTGCGACCAGCACGACCGCCACGATGAACACCATCGACAGGTCGGCCATGCCCACCCAGCGTTCAACCAGCCACGCGACCAGGCAGGCCAGCGCGGTGGCGAGCAGGGCCTGCAGTGGTTCGTGGTTGATGCCGCGCGCCGGCGGTAACAGGCCTTCGCGGCGCGAACGCGCACGTGCCTGCGGCGTGCTGATGATGGTGATCTCGTAGTGCGCACCGCGCTGGATCAGCTGCTGGGTCAGGGTGCGGTTGAACATCCGTGCCAGCGGCCGCTCGCGGGTGCGGCCCAGCACCAGGGTCGAGACACCGTTGTGCGCGGCGTGGTCGAGCAGGGCATCGGCGATGCTGGAGCCATGCAGCAGTTCGGCATCGCCGCCCAGGCGACGTGCCAGCGCGAACGCCGCGTCGATCTCGCGTCGGGTCGCTTCGTCCTGGCGTCGTCCCTGCACCGTCACCACCGTCCACGGCGCATCGCGCCGTTCGGCAATGCGGCGCGCGACCCGCACCAGATACTCGCTCTGCCCGCCACCATCGATCGCCACCAGTACGCCGCGGCGCAGCGGCAGGTTGCCCTCGCCGCGTGCGGCACGGGTCTCGCGCAGGCTGCTGTCGACGCGATCAGCGGCTTCCTGCATGGCCAGCTCGCGCAGTGCGGTCAGGTTGGCCGGCGAGAAGAACGCCTGCAGTGCCTGTGCCGCCTGCTCCGGCACGTACACCTTGCCCTGCTGCAGGCGGGCGATCAGTTCGCGTGGCGGCAGGTCCACCAGCACGATGTCGTGCAGGCGGTCGAGCACACCGTCCGGCACGGTTTCGCTGACCCGCACCCCGGTGATGCGCATCACCACGTCATTGAGGCTTTCCAGGTGCTGGATGTTGACCGTGGTCCAGACATCGATGCCCGCATCCAGCAGCTCCATGACATCCTGCCAGCGTCGCTCGTGGCGGCTGCCCGGTGCATTGCGATGTGCCAGTTCGTCGACCAGCACCAGCGCCGGGCGCCGCGCCAGCACGGCATCCAGGTCCATTTCCTGCAGGGCGTGGCCATGGTAGGCCACGTCCTTCAGCCGCAGCCGTGGCAGTCCTTCCAGCAGCGCCTGGGTATCGGCACGGCCGTGCGTCTCCACCAGACCCACCACCAGGTCGACCCCCCGGCGCAGCTGTTCCTGCGCGCGGTTGAGCATCGTGTAGGTCTTGCCCACGCCCGGCGCCGCGCCGAGGAATACCGTCAGCTTGCCACCGGCTTCGCGTTGCAGGCCTTCCACCAGGGCGTCGGCCTGGCGGGTTCGCAGGTCAGTCATGGCGGCCATTGTGCGCGCAGCGGGTGCACGATCGCATCACGGCCTGGCGGCTGCGTGGTCCAGCGCGAAGTTCAGCGTCACCACGTTCACCCGCGGCTGGCCGAACAGACCCCATTGGCGTCCCTCGGTGTGGGCCTGCAGCAGCGCCTGCACACGTTCCACCGGCAGGCCCCGGGCACGCGACACGCGGGCCACCTGCAGCTGCGCCGCCGCCGGCGTCAGCTGCGGATCGAGCCCGCCGCCGGATTGGGTGACGAGGTCTGCCGGCACCTGGTCCGGTGCGACGCCTTCGCGCGCTGCGACCGCAGCCGTGCTTGCGGCGACGCGCTCGGTCAACGCAGGGTTGCTGCGTGCCAGGTTGGAGCCGGCCGCCGCCATCGGGTCATAGTTGGCGGCCGATGGCCGCGCCTGGAAGTAGCCATCGCCAGCGAACGGCTGCGCCAGCCACGCCGACGCACGCACCTGGCCGCTGCCATCGCGCAGCAGGCTGCCTTCGGCCTGCATCGGGTAAGCCAGGCCGGCAAAACCGGTGGCGATGCCGGCGTAGACCGCACCGGCCAGCAGCAGGGTCGCCACACCCAGGCCGATCGCCGGGCGCCAGCTGGCGTCGTCCTGCAGGCGGGCCATGCGGGATGCGGCCTTTGCTTCGCGCGGAAGGGAAGAAGAAGTGGAAGCAGAGCGGTTCATGAGCCGGATACCAGGACAAGAAGGAGGTCGATCGCCTTGATCGCCGCGAACGGCAGCAGCACGCCACCCAGGCCGTACACCAGCATGTTCCGGCGCAGAAGCGCGGTGGCCGTGGCCGGGCGGAAGCGCACGCCCCGCAGAGCCAGCGGAATCAGAGCGGGAATCACCAGGGCGTTGAAGATCAGCGCGGCCAGCACCGCGTTGCGCGGACTCGACAGATGCATCACGTTCAGCGCCGCCATCGCAGGTACCGCCGCGGCGAACAGCGCCGGCAGGATCGCGAAGTACTTGGAGACATCGTTGGCCAGCGAGAAGGTGGTCAGCGCGCCGCGGGTGATCAGCTGCTGCTTGCCTACTTCCACCACCGCCAGCAGCTTGGCCGGATCCGAATCCAGGTCGACCATGTTGCCGGCTTCCTTGGCGGCCTGCGTGCCGGAGTTCATGGCCAGCCCGATGTCGGCCTGGGCCAGCGCCGGCGCATCGTTGGTGCCATCGCCGACCATCGCCACCAGACGGCCCCCGGCCTGTTCCTGGCGGATGCGTGCCAGCTTGTCCTCGGGCCGGGCTTCGGCGATGTAGTCGTCGACGCCGGCTTCGGCAGCGATGGCGGCCGCGGTCAGCGGGTTGTCACCGGTGATCATCACCGTCCGGATGCCCATCGCCCGCAGCTGTGCGAACTTCTCGCGCATGCCGTGCTTGACCACGTCCGACAGTTCGATCACGCCCAGCACATGGCGACCTTCCGCCACCACCAGCGGCGTGGCGCCGTTGCGGGCGACCTGTTCGACGCGCCCGCCCAGCTCGGCCGGCACCACGCCTCCCTGCGCCTGCACATGGTTGCGGATCGCATCCAGCGCACCCTTGCGGATCTGCCGGCCATGGGCAAGGTCAACGCCGGACATGCGGGTCTGCGCACTGAAGGCCAGGTAGACGGCCTGCTCCGGCTCGGCGGTGGTGCACCCCTGCTCGCGTGCCAGGCGCACGATCGACTTGCCTTCCGGGGTCGGGTCGGCCAGCGAGGACAACAGGGCCGCGTCGCGCAGCTGGCTGGCGTCGATCCCGGCCAACGCATGGAAGTGGCTGGCCTGGCGGTCGCCGTAGGTGATGGTGCCGGTCTTGTCCAGCAGCAGCACATCGACGTCGCCGGCCACTTCCACCGCCTTGCCCGACTTGGCCAGCACGTTGGCCGCCAGGGCGCGGTTCATGCCGGCGATGCCGATGGCCGGCAGCAGTCCGCCGATGGTGGTCGGGATCAGGCAGACCAGCAGTGCGATCAGCAGCAGTGGATCGACCTGGACGCCGACATGGGCGCCGATGGCCGGCAATGTCGCCACCACCACCAGGAAGGTCAGCGTCATCGCCGCCAGCAGCAGGGTCAGGGCAACCTCGTTCGGTGTCTTCTGCCGGTTGGCGCCTTCCACCAGCGCGATCATCCGGTCCAGGAAGCTGTGGCCCGGCTCGGCGGTCACACGCACGACGATCTGGTCGGACAGCACCTTGGTACCGCCGATCACGCCGGAGCGATCGGTACCCGCTTCGCGCAGCACCGGTGCCGATTCGCCGGTTACCGCCGCTTCGTTGATGGTGGCCAGGCCCTGCACGATCTCGCCATCGGCTGGCACCAGCTCGCCGGCACTGACGATGACGTGGTCGCCCGGGCGCAGTTCGGCGGCCGGCACCTGCGTTTCTGCGGCTCCTGGCTGCGGGGCGGCCAGTCGGCGCGCCACCAGGTCCTGGCGGGCACGGCGCAACGATGCGGCCTGGCCCCGCCCGCGTGCTTCGGCGACGGCCTCGGCGAAGTTGCCGAACAATACGGTGACCAGCAGGATCGCGGTCACCGCCAGGCCGAAGCCCAGTGGAGCGTTGCCGGTCAGGGTGATGATCGCGGCGACTATCGTGCCGGCCATCACCACCGCCATCACCGGGCTGCGCACCAGATGCATCGGTGAAAGCTTGCGTACGGCGTCGACCAGTGCGCGGCGCAGGCCGGCCGCATCGAGCAGGGCAGGGCGTGACGCAAGCGGGTTACGGGTTGAGGTTGCGTGGCTACTCATGGGGGTGTCCTCAATGCAGTCCCAGGCTCAGGTGGTCGGCGATCGGGCCAAGCACCAGCGCCGGCATGAACTGCAGCACGGTCAGGATGACGATCACCGACACCAGGGTCAGGGCGAACGTCGGGGTTTCGATCTGCAGGCTGCCCGCTGATTCCGGTGCCTGCCGCTTGGCGGCGAGCTGGGCAGCAACCACCAGCGGAATCACCAGCAGCGGAAAGCGACCCAGCAGCAGCACCAGCGAGCAGCTCAGGTTCCACCACGGCGTGGCATCACCCAGTCCCTCGAAGCCCGAACCGTTGTTGGCGTAGGCCGATACGTATTCGTAGAACACCTGGCTGATGCCGTGGAAGCCGGGATTGGAGGTGCCGGCCAGGCCGGGCACGGCCAGAGTGACCGCGGTGAACACCAGCAGGGTGATGGGCTGCAGCAGCACCAGCAGGGCCAGCAGGCGCACCTGCGGGGTCTCCAGCTTGCGACCGAACAGTTCCGGCGTCCGGCCCGTCATCAACCCCGCCAGGAACACGCCCAGCAACAGGTAGACGATGAACTGCTGCAGGCCGCAGCCGATGCCACCCCAGATCGCACTGACCAGCATGTTGACCAGGGCAATGCCACCGCTCAGCGGGGCCAGCGAATCGTGCATGCCGTTCACCGAGCCATTGGACACCTGCGTCGTCACCGCCGCCCACAACGCGGTGCCGTCGGCGCCGAAACGTACTTCCTTGCCCTCCATCAGCAGGGGCGTGGCCGCACTGGCACTGTGGCCTTCGCTCCACACCATGGCGCCGGTGGACAGCAGCGACATTCCCAGCATGCAGACGAACACCAGCGCGCCGAAGCGACGTCGCCCGGTGAATGCCCCGATCATGAAGATCACCGCCATCGGTACCAGCAGGATGCCGATCACTTCGAGAAGGTTCGAAACCGGCGTCGGATTTTCCAGCGGGAAGCTGCTGTTCGGGCCATACCAGCCGCCGCCGTTGGCGCCCAGCTGCTTGGCGGCGACCATCGCCGCGACCGGACCCAGCGGCAGCTTCTGCGTCGTCATGCCGGCGGAGGCATCGATCGGCGTAGCCTGCGGCCCCGCCGCCAGCGTCGACGGCACGCCCTGGCTGGTCAGCAGCAGTGTCCACAGCAGGCACAGCGGCAACAGGACGCGCACGCACAGGCGCACCACGTCGGTGTAGTAGTTGCCCACTGCGACCTGGCGGTCATCGCCGGCGCTGCCTGTGGCCGACTGCGGCGCCGGCGCGAACAGCGCGCGCAGTGTGGCCACCGCCAGCGCCAGGCCCATCATCGGGGTCACCACCTGCAGACCAGTGATCCCGGTCATCTGCGAGAGGTAGGACAGCTGCGCCTGGCCCGAATAGTGCTGCTGGTTGGTGTTGGTCAGGAACGAGATCATCGTGTGCAGCGCGGTGTCCCAGCGCATGTTCGGGATCTGGTCCGGATTCAGCGGCAACCACGCCTGGGTCATGAACACCGCCAAGGTCAGCACCGCCACCACCCCATTGCTGAGCAGGAATGCCAGCACGTAGCCACGCCAGGACATCGAGCGTGCGGGATCGACGCCGAAGACCTTGTACAGCGGCGTTTCGATCCAACGGAACAGCACGTCGACCTTCATCGGCGTGCCCCGCATCACGCGCGCCAGGTACAGTCCCAGCGGCCATGCCAGCGCGACGCTGGCAGCAAGAATGACAAGAATTTCAATCATGGCCGGCTCCGCTCAGAACGACTCGGGCCGCAGCACGACATACAGAAGATAGGCGGCGGCGATCAGCACCAGCACGCCACACACCAACGACAGCCAGGGGGACATGGGAATTGCGTCCTGGTGGAACCCCTCCACCTCAGGCCGTCATGGTCGGCCTGCGCCCCGTAAACGCACTACCCGGCGGACCGGGCCGGCGCGTAAAGACTGCATAAATTCCGCGCGTCAGGCCGTAACCTGGCCACGGGTAGCGCCGGGCCATGCCCGGCGGCAGGAGCGTTTTCAGCCAGCCGGGGCAGCCGGCGCCAGGCCCTTCAGCTCGCGATAGCGCTGCAGGGTGCTTTCGATCTCCGCCTTCAACGCCTGCTGCTGCTGCAGGAAGCCGGACTGCAGGCGCTGCTGCGACTGCAGCTGTACGTGCCGCTGGCGGATCGCTTCGGCCTGCGGGTCGCCCACCTTGGCGCCCGCCAGCTCGCGGTCGCCGGCCGCCGACAGCAGCGCGACCAGCGATTCACGCAGGCTGGCCACGTTGTACTGGGCGGTCTTGAGGTTGTTGTCGAGCACTTCCTGGCGCTCGGCGAACACCCGCCGCAGGTCGTCTTCGCTGCCGTAGGTGGTCAGCATCGCCTGCTCGGTGCGCTGGCGGGTCTGCTCGGCCATCCGGTCCAGCTGCTGCTGTGCCGCCGCGGTACTGGCGGCGGCACGTTCTTCGTCGGTCAGCGCGCGCTGCACCTGCGCATTGCGCAGCCCACTGCGGGCATTGAACTCGTCGCGCGCGTGGTTGACCGCATCGGCAGGAAGCGCATCGCTGCAGATCCGCTCCTGGCCCTCGTTCCAGCAGTACAGCTTCTTCTCGACCTTGTCGCCACCCCGCGACTGCCCCGCCACGGTGAACGGCAGGGCCAGCAGCAGGCCGGCGAAGAGAACAGCAGGAATTCGGGACATGCGACCTTCCCCCTGGCGGTCAGCGTGTGGAGCGGACGCCGTACTGGGCCCGATAGGCTTCCAGCGGCTGCCGGTAGCCGACAAGTTCCGGGTTTCCCGAGGCGAAATCAAGCAGGTCGCCCAGCGAAGCCACTGCGATCACCGGGATGCCGGCTTCCTCGGCCACTGCCTGCGCCGCGGAGCGGCGATCGGCTTCCGAAGCGATCTCCTGGCGATCCAGAGCGACCACAATGCCGGCCGGAGTGCCGCCTGCCGCGCGGATGATGGCCAGCGCTTCGCGGATCGCAGTACCCGCAGTGATCACGTCATCGACGATCAGCACGCGCTTGCCATTCATGTCGGCGCCGATCAGCTGGCCGCCTTCGCCATGGTCCTTGGCTTCCTTGCGGTTGAACGACAGCGGCAGGTCGCGGCCACGCTGGGCCAGCTCGCAGGCCATTGCCGTGGCCAGCGGAATGCCCTTGTAGGCCGGGCCGAACACCACGTCGTACTTGACCCCGCTGGCGTCGATGGCATCGGCATAACAGGCGCCGAGCTGGGACAGCAGCGAGCCGGAGTCGAAGCGACCGGCGTTGAAGAAATAGGGGCTCAGCCGGCCGGACTTGAGGGTGAACTGGCCGAAGCGCAGGGCGTCGGCGGTCAGGGCCAGCTGCAGGAAACGGTGACGGTGGTCGCTCATCAAAACTCGATTCATCTTCATTTGGAGCACAAATCCTAATGCAGCCGGGCCTTCCGCGCTCGTCGGCGCTCTTCCGGGGGGCCGTCCGGCCGCGTCCGCCGGACTGCGCAGCCCAGCAGCCAACCGGTATGCTTGCCCGGTTTCCCGCCGTAGGTCCCCCGCATGCGCATCATCAGTTTCAACGCCAATGGCATCCGTTCCGCCGCGACCAAAGGCTTCCTCGACTGGTTCCGCGCCCAAGACGCCGACGTCCTGTGCCTCCAGGAGACCAAGGCCCAGGAAGACCAGCTGACCGACCCGATGTTCCGGCCCGACGGACACCATTGCTTCTACCGCGATGCCATCACCAAGAAGGGCTACAGCGGCGTGGCGATCTACAGCAGGCGGGAACCGGACCAGGTCATCACCTCGCTGGGCTGGGCGCCGTTCGACGATGAGGGGCGCTATATCGAGGCGCGCTTCGGCAACCTCAGCGTGGTGTCCTTCTACATTCCGTCCGGCAGCTCCGGCGACCTGCGCCAGGGGTTCAAGTTCGAAGTGATGGAGTGGCTGCGGCCGATCCTGGAGGAGTGGGCGCGCAGCGGTCGCGACTACGTGCTGTGTGGCGACTGGAACATCGTGCGGTCGGCGCTGGACATCAGGAACTGGAAGTCCAACCAGAAGAATTCCGGCTGTCTGCCCGAAGAGCGCGACTGGCTCAACGCGCTGTGCGCTGATCATGGCCAGGCCACCGACGTGGCGGCCGGTCGTGGCTGGGCCGATGCGTATCGCCTGCTCAATCCCACCGGGGAGGACTACACCTGGTGGAGCAACCGCGGGGCGGCCCGCGCCAACAACGTGGGATGGCGCATCGACTACCAGTTCATCACGCCGGGCCTGCGCGACAAACTGCGTGGCTGCTCGATCTACCGCGAAGAGCGCTTCTCCGACCACGCCCCGTTCACCGTGGACTACGACCTGTGAGCGAGGCGGCCAGGCCGGTCAGCTACAAGGGCTGGGCAGGAATCAAGCGCGCCTTCGGTACACCGTCGGCGCTGACCATGGCCATGCTGGGTTTCGGCAGTGGCCTGCCGTTCCTGCTGATCGCGTCGCAGACCTTGTCCACGCGCCTGCGCGATGTGGGGCTGGACCTGGGCAGCATCGGCCTGATCAGCCTGGCCAGTTTCTTCTACCTGCTCAAGTTCCTGTGGGCACCGCTGCTGGATCGGTATGCCTTCCCGTTGCTGGGCCGGCTCGGCCGTCGTCGCTCCTGGCTGCTGATATCGCAGGTCATGGTGCTGGTCGGACTGATCGCGCTGGCCTTCGTGCGCCCCGAACAGGGCGTCTGGCCCCTGGTGATGTGGGTGCTGGTGGCGTCCTTTGCCGGCGCCACCCAGGATTCGGCCGTGGATGCCTACCGTATCGAGATCGCGCCGCAGACCGCTCAGGCCGCGCTGGCGGCCACCTACACGTTGGGTTACCGGATCGGCCTGATCCTGGCCGGTGCCGGCGCGCTGTATCTGGCCCAGTTTGAAGGCTGGGTCATCGCGTATCTGGCGATGGCCGCCCTGATGCTGCTGCCGATCATCACCACGCTGCTGTGCGCCGAACCGGAGCGTCCCGCCACCGCCGTGCAGCGCCGCATCGATGTCGCCGAAGCCTTCGTCCAGCCGATCACAAGTTTCTTCAGCCGCAACGGCGTGGCATTGGCGCTGGTGCTGCTGGCCTTTGTCGGCCTGTTCAAGTTCCCTGACCAGGTGATCGGGGTGATGGCGGGGCCGTTCTACCTCGATTCCGGCTTCGACAAGGCCGACATCGCCACGGTCTCCAAACTGTTCGGGGTGTGGATGGGCATCGGCGGTGCCTTCCTGGGAGGCATCGCGGTGGCCGCGTTTGGCTTCCGGCGCATGCTGCTGGTGGCGGCACTGGGCGTGGCGCTGTCCAATCTGGCCTTTCTGCTGATGGCGCACAACCCGGGCAAGCTGTGGGCGTTCTATGCCGCCCTCAGTGCCGACAACCTGTTCCAGGGCTTTGCAGGCACCGTGCTGGTCGCCTTCATGTCGTCGTTGACGGACCGCAACTTCACCGCGACCCAGTATGCGCTGCTGGTCTCGCTGGCCAACCTGCCCGGCAAGTTCGTCGGCGGTGTGTCGGGCTACATCGTCGAGGCCACCTCCTACAGCACGTTCTTCATCCTCAGCTCGGTCACCGTGGTGCCGACCCTGCTGCTGCTGGTCTGGCTGTGGCCGCGCATCGTCGACCGCGGGCCACCGCCGGCCGCCTGATTGCCTGCCCGCCCGGTCTGCGGGATCATCGCCCCCGACGCGCCGAGGGGGCGGTGCCCTGCGAACGGGGAAGTGAGCATGGCTGATGTTGTGCTGCGGGACCTGGACCCGCTGCTGCTGGAACGCATCCGGCGGGTCGCGGTTGCCCGTGGCTGGAGCCACGAACAGACCTGTGCGGCGTTGCTGGAACAAGGGTTGTTCAGCAGCGAGCTGGAGGTCCGCTCCGGTTTTGGCGATACCGAGGTCGATGCGCTCGCTGCGGCCATCATCGCGCTGCAGGCGCTGCCGGCCGGGCAGGGCTTCGATTGATCTGATACCTCACCGCCGGGCATGGCCCGGCGCTACCAGTTGGTCGCCGAAGGGCGCGCGCCGGGCCATGCCCGGCGGAGGATGCCGACGGGGGTAGCGCCGGGCCATGCCCGGCAGGGGGTAGCGCCGGGCCAAGCCCGGCGGGGGGGGGGGCCACCAAAAGCCACATGGATCGCGCCGAGAATACCCGGTACCATAGCGCCGGTGTCGCGGGGCCAGTTCCCCCTCATCCCCTCCATCCTCCGCGGCGCCAGCCCGGCGAAGCCCA
>NZ_JBRRBV010000018.1:0-87688 GCF_056756445.1 Stenotrophomonas sp. STEN225
GGTTACTCCTGGTGAGCCGGGGGCCCCCCCCCCTCGGTTTTGGTGGGTGGCGCGGGCCCAGGCCGGGGTGGGGGGTTGACCGGGGGGGCTGGCCCCGCCGCTACCGGTCAGAGCAGGCCTTCGCGCTTCACGGCCAGGTAGCGTTCCACCAGCGCGGCCGGCAGGGCATCGGCGGTCACGTCCAGAACCATTACCTTCTCGCTGCGCAGTGCTTCGTGCGCCTTCGCGCGCTGCTGCAGGTACAGCGCCGCGGCGCCGGCCTGCGCGGCGTCCTCCAGCGTATGCACCTCGCCTTCGAGCGCGCCGTCCAGCTCGTGCTCGCGTAGGCTGGCCACGCACACCAGGTGGCGGCGCTGCAGCAGGCGCACCGCGGCCAGGAGGTCCTCGATGTCTTCGTCGCGCACGTTGCTGACCAGCATCACCAGCGCACGGCGTCGCTGGCGCAGGGATACTTCGGTGGCGGCGGCCAGGTAATCGGTGGCCACCGGCTGCGGCTGCAGGTCGTAGCTGGCCCGCAGCAGATGCTCGACGGTGCCCATGCCGCGCTGTGGCTGCACCCACCGACGCTCGCCGCCGACGGCGAACAGGCCAGCCGCATCGCCCTGCCGCAACGCCAGATAGGCGACCACCAGCGAGGCGTTCAAGGCATGGTCGAAGTGCGAGAGTCCGCCTTCGCTGGCCAGCATGCGGCGGCCACTGTCGAGCATCAGCAGCAACTGCTGGTTCTTCTCGTCCTGGTACTCGCGGGAGATCAGCTTGCGTGCGCGGGCGGTGGCCTTCCAGTCGAGCTGGCGCAGGCTGTCGCCGACGCGGTACTCGCGCATCTGGTGGAAGTCAGTGCCTTCACCACGCCGGCGCTTCACGTGGGCGCCCACCAAGCGTGAGGCCTGATCGGCGCTGAACAGCGCGAAGCGGGTCAGCGGCACGAAGTTCGGATAGACGCGGACGTCCAGCAGAGGGGGCAGGGTGCGCTGCTGCCACCACAGGCGCCATGGCGAGCGGATGCGCAGCTGCACGCCCTCGAAGCGGAAGCGTCCGCGCTGCTGCGGCTGCAGGGTGTAGTGCAGCGCGCAGGCATGCCCGGGACGCAGCTGCACGCGCTGGGGTAGCGACTCCAGCGGCCAGCCACCCGGCACCAGATCGAATACCTGCACCCGCATCGGCTCTGTGGTCTGCAGGCGCAGGCCCACCTCGCGGCGCACGCCCAGGGCCAGCGCTTCGGGCAGCTCGCGCTGCACCTGTGGCGACGGTCGCCGGGCCTGCCGCCACAGGTCCAGCAACGCCAGCGTACCGATCACCGTGGCAACCAGTGCCCAGCTCCAGCGCGGCAATGCGCCGGCCAGCACCACGCCTCCCAGCGCAGCCCAGGCCAGCAGCAGGACCAGCAGCAGCGGCGCAGGCCTCATCGGCGCGGTGCTTCCACCTTGGCCAGCAGCGCACCCAGCACATCGTCGGCGTCCTGGCCTTCGATCTGCAGTTCCGGTGCCAGCGCGATGCGGTGGCGCAGCGCCGGACGCGCGATGTCGCGCACGTCATCGGGGGTGACGAAGTCACGACCGGCCAGCACGGCCTGCGCGCGCGCAGCACGCACCAGCGCGATGCTGCCACGCGGTCCAGCGCCCACGGCGATGCCGGGCCATTGCCGGGTGGCAGCGACGATGCGCACGGCGTAGTCGATCACTTCGTCATCGACGGTGATCGCGGCCGTGGCCTGCTGCAGCTGCAGCAGTTCTCCGGCGCCCAGTACGCGCGGCACCCGGCTCAGGTCGAAATCGCTGGCGGCGCGGCCACGGGTGATGGCCGTGACCATGCGTTTCTCGTCCTCCAGCTGCGGATAGTCGATCAGCACCTTCAACAGGAAGCGATCCAGCTGCGCTTCCGGCAGCGGGTAGGTGCCTTCCTGTTCCAGCGGGTTCTGCGTGGCCAGGGCCATGAACGGCGGCGCCAGGGTGAACGCCTTGCCTTCGATGGTCACCTGGCCCTCCTGCATCACTTCCAGCAGTGCGGACTGGGTCTTGGCCGGTGCACGGTTGATCTCGTCGGCCAGCAGCAGGTTGGTGAACACCGGCCCGCGACGGATCTTGAAGCTCTCGCTCTTCGGATCGTAGACGGCGTGGCCGCTGACATCGCTGGGCATCAGGTCCGGCGTGAACTGCACGCGGCCATAGTCCAGTTCCAGTGCCTGCGCCAGTGCGCGCACCAGCAGTGTCTTGCCCAGTCCGGGCACGCCTTCGATCAGGACATGGCCGCCAGCCAGAAGGGCAACCAGGATCTGGTCAAGCACGTCGGCCTGGCCGATGAAGGCGTGGCCGACGGCCTGGCGGATGGCGTCGACGCGTTCGATCAGGCGGGCATTGGCGGCCGCCGGACGTTCGGGGACTTCGGTCATAGCAGGGATCTCATCTGGAGCAGCAAGCGGATGCGCTCGCGCAGGGCGGAGGAATCGTGCGGCGGAGGCGGAGTCAGGGCACTGGCAACGCGGCTGCGCGGCCACTGCAGCAGTTCGGCGATGGCCTGTTCGCGTGGCGCGCCTTCCAGCGCAGCAGCGAGTGGCGCGCGCAGGCGCAGGCGATGCACGAACAGGGCATGCACGGCCTGGTACAGGCGCACGCCCTGGCCGAAGCGCAGCAGCAGTTCGCCGCTGGCGCGCACATGTTCCAGCAGCGAGCGGCGCTCGATCACGGGCGATGGCAACAGGCTGCCGAACCGCTGCGAGCGCGCCCACAGCCAGGCCAGCAGTGCCATCAGCAGCGGTACCCACAGCGGCCAGCCCTGGTAGAACAGGCGCACCCACAGTGACGGCGGACGACTGGCATAGACCAGCCACATGGCGCCCTTGCCGTAATTGGGATCGAGCAGGTAGCGGGTCAGATCGCGGTGGGAACGGTCGTGCAGGCCGTCGCTGGCCTGGCCCTTGGCCGCGGCCATCCGCGCGGCCTGCGACTCCACTTCGCTGCGCATGAAATCCATGTCCGCCAGCACGCTCACCCGGCCTTGGCCGTGACGCAGGCGCGCGAACACCAGGTCGTGCCCGCTGCCCCACCGGCGTTCGGTCCGCGCCTCAGCGGCGAAGCCAAGCGTGAAGCGGCGGCCCTTGCAGAATTCCACGTGGCCGGGATCGTCCTGGACATGGAAGGGCTGGCAGTCGCTGCGCTGGTAAAGGCTGTCCACGCCGAGTGCATCCAGCAGCGGCCCCTGCGTGCTGCCGGCATCGTCCTCGGCCGGCGGCGGCGTGCGCAGCAGCAGATGGCCACCGCCGTCGACCCACGCCAACAGCGCCCTGGCGGCCGGCGCCGGCAGCTCGCTGCTGTCCTGCAGCAGCACCACCGTGTCCTGCGGCCCCAGCGCCATCTGCTGCAGGTCCAGCCGCGGCCGCGCATGCACCTCGATGCCATCGGCGCGCAGCGCCTGCCCGAGCACGTACAGCGGGTTGTAACGGGCCTCGCCCTGCGGTGGCAGCGTGACCGTTTCGGTGACCCGCTCATGGGTACGCATGAACAGGATCGCCAGTGGCACGCCGAGCAGCAGCAGCGTCCCCAGCAACAGTGACCAGAACAGGCGCGGGTTCATGCCTGCCACCCGTACTGCTGGCGCAGGGTCGTGGCCAGCGCATCGAAATCGCCGCGGCTGGGCAGGTGACCACCGTAGGCGGCGTATTGCCACATCCGCACGATGCGCGCGAACAGTTCACGGTCGACGCTGTCGGGCATGCGTCGCGAGGCACGCAGGCACTGCGATTCGGTGGCGCCCGGAGGCAGTGCGATGCCGGCACGCTCGCTGACCGTGCGCACGCTGGCCCGGTACAACAGGGCCAGCGCCTGGCGCGGCCGGCCCTGGTCCCACAGCAGACCAGCCTGGGTCGCCACGTCCGGCGGCAGCACCACCGGCAGCTCGACCTGTTCCTCGACCACGTGCGGCGCCGCTGCGGCCCGGCGGCGGCCCGAGCCGCGCAGCCACGGCAGCCACAACCGTGCAGTCAGCACCAGCACCAGAAGGAGGGCACCGAGCAGGCCCCACAGGCCCCATTCGGCCAATCGCGCCAGCCAGGCGATGCTGCTGCTGCGCGACGTGCGTTGGCTCTGGCTGCTGCCGTCGCGTTCCAGTTCCTTGCGTGCGTCCTTTTTCTCTTCCGCCTCTTCGATCGCTTTCCACTGCGTGACCTGGCGGGTCGGGCGCTGCAATGGATCCTCGTAGGCGCGGCTCACGGCCTGGCGGAAGCCCGCGGTATCCACCGGGGTGTCGCCGAAGATCATGGCGGGTGTATCGCCGGGGTTGATCTGCGGTGCCCGGCGCGCGTCGCTCTTGCGGTTGCTCGATGCGTCACCCTCCTGCGCGTGCACCGGCATGGAGGTGAGCGGCAGTGCCAGGCACAGCAGCAGCGCCAGCGACGAGGCAACCGGCAGCAGGCGTTCGCGCAGCCGGCGCAGGGCGATCTCCACGTCCCAGGCTTCCATCTGTGTACGTCGATTCAAGTACAGGCCGAACCCTGCACCGACGTAGAACGGTCCGATCAGTACGGAGGCCAGCCAGCAGGCCAGATTGAATCCCAGCTTCGCCCAGGCGGGCGTGTCCTTGCCGATCATGTCCCAGGCCGCGCGCCAGGAATCGGAGAGCAGCTCGAACGGGATGAACATGAACACCGCGCCGATCGCGCCTGCGACCAGTACGCCCTCGAACACCATGCAGGCTACGGTCAGCACCAGCGCCGGACCCGCCGCGCCGGCTGCGACCGCGCGCCGGCGCGGGCCACGCTGTTCGGCGGTGTTGCCCTCCAGCAGGTTGACCGGCAGGCACAGGCTGCGCAGCACGCTGAAGCGACGCCAGCCCAGGTAGCCCCAGAAACCACGGTTGCCCCACTGCCGCTGTGCCCGCAGGGCGGCCAGGGCGGTGACCGGCTCGCCGAACACACCGCGTGACAGCACATACAGCGGCGCGCGTTCGAACACGGGCTTGCACCACCACATCAGCAGCCAGGCCAGGCCGAATGCGTCCAGCCACCAGCCCAGTGCGTTGGCGATCACGAACAGTGGTGCGCTGGCCAGCAGCCAGCTGCCCCACACCGCACGCGCATGCCGGCGGGTCAGCGCGCTGCCCAGCTCCATCGCTTCCCAGCCGCTGCGTGCGCGCAGCACGACGTCCAGGCGATCAATGCGCATCGCCGCCTCCGCGTCCGCCACGCCACAACCACAGCAGCACGCCGGCCCACAGCACCCCGGCCACACTGAACTTGCCCCACGCCGGCACTTCGGCAATGGACGACCAGAACGCCTCCACGAACGCCGCGACCAGCAACATGAAGGCCACGCCCAGGCACAGCCGGGCACCGATGCGGCCACCTTCGACCAGTGCGTCCAGGCGGCTGCGGCGTCCGGGCGCCAGCAGCTTCATGCCCAGCTGCAGACCGGCGCCGCCTGCGATGACGATGGCGGTGAGCTCGAATGCACCGTGGCCGACCACGAAGCGCCAGAAGGGATCACCATGGCCGATGTGCTGCAGGTGGCCGGCCACCGCGCCGATGATGACGCCGTTGAACAACAGCACCAGCAGCGTGCCCAGCCCGGCCAGCAGGCCGCTGGCGAAAGTGCGCAGGGCGATGCTGATGTTGTTCATGATGTAGTGGCCGAACATCATCCAGTCGGTACCGCTGTCGCGGCCCAGGCGTTCGGCAGCCGGGTCGTACATGCGTTCCATTTCGGCGATCTGGCGGTTGTCCATCACCTGGTGGATCAGGTCCGGGTACAGCTGCACCAGCACGAAGCAGCCCACCGCCGGCAGCGCGAACATCGCCAGGGCGGCCCACATGCTGCGTGCCTGGCTGCGCACCAGCAGCGGGAAATCGGCCACCAGGAATTCAAGCGCGCGCCGCCAGCGCGTGGGAGGCGTCCGGTACAGCACGCTGTGGCCCTGCTGCATCAGCTGTTGCAGGCGCTGCACCAACTGCGGGCTGTAGCCCCGCTCACGGGCCAGTGCCAGCTGCTGGCACAGCCGCCGGTAACGCTGTGGAAACGCAGTGTCGTCCAGCGTGGTGGCCGCGGGCTGGCGGCGGCGACGGCGGGAGGCGCCGGCACGCAGCAGCAGCCACTGCTCCAGGTCCAGCCATTCCTGCTGATGGCGGGCGACGAACTGTTCCTGCTTCATCGCCGTCCCAGCAACCAGTTGGCCATCGCATACAGGCGCAGCACGCCGACCTGGCCATGGGTGCCGGTCAATGGTTCGGCGATGGCGGCCAGTTCCTGCTGGCGGAGCGGTGCCAGCCGCGGGGCACGCTCGGCGAAGGCCAGCAGCGCCGCCTGTTCCTCCGGCCGCAGCGGCTGCGGCGGCGCCAGCACGCTGTCGATGGTGGCCGGCGGCGGCAGGTACAGCGCCGGCGCGTGCACCACCACGGTGCCGGCGACCAGATCGCCCAGGCGGCGGCCGTGCGCGTCGAACAGGCTGCTGAGCAGGCCCAGCGCGTAGGCGAACGGCAGCATGTCGACGGTCCGCAGCAGGTTGCGGGTGATCGCCGCCATCCAGCCCACCGGCGCGCCATCACGGGCCAGCACGCGCAGGCCCAGCGCGCGCTTGCCCGGGGTGCGGCCCCACAGCGCCTCGCAGACGATCGGATACGCCCAGTACACCAGGAACATCAGGGCCAGGTAGAGGCCGGTGCCGAATTCCTTCAACAGTGCCAGCGGGATCGACAGCGCGGCAAGAATCGCGAAACGAATGGCCAGATCGACCAGCCAGGCCAGCGCACGTGGCACCGGACCGGCGGCCGGCAGCTGCAGCGGCACGCCTTCCGGCGTCACCACCTCGCGGTAGGTGTCGAGCATCGGTGCGGCCATCAGAGCGACGGCCTTCGTTGTGGGCGCTGGAGTCCTCTCCGGCTGGCAACCACAGGCATGGGGGTCTCGACAGTTCCTGGTCGGGCCCAGACTTTAGCAGAGCGCGCCGGCAGTCGAGGGCCTCAGCCCAGGTATTCGTCCTTCAGCCGGACGTAGTGGTCGGCCGAGTAATGCAGCGACTCGATCTCCCTGTCGCTCAGCATGCGCGCCGGCCGGGCGGGATTGCCCAGCCAGAGTTCGCCTTCGCCGACCACCTTGCCAGGGCCCACCACTGCACCAGCACCGACGAAGCCGTGGCGCTCCACGCGCGCGCCATCGAGGATGCAGGCGCCCATTCCGATCAGGCTGTAATCGCCGATGCTGCAGGCATGGATGATGCAGCCGTGGCCGACTGTCACGCCTTCGCCGATCAGGGTCGGATGGCCGGCCTTGTTGTACGGGCTGTGATGGCTGACGTGGATGATGGTGCCGTCCTGCACGTTGGTGCGGGCGCCGATGCGGACGAAATTGACGTCGCCACGGATGACGGTACCCGGCCAGATCGAAACATCGTCGGCAAGCTCCACGTCACCAATGAGGGTACACGCCGGGTCGACGTATACGCGTGCGCCGAGCACCGGCATCTTGTCGCGGAAAGGGCGCAGCGGGGTCATCGGTGTCTCCGGAAATCAGGGCGATCGCGACGATGATACGCGGGCCGCTGCGCTCGCCGGGCATGGCCCGGCGCCACCGTCGATGCTGCGTTACGCCACGCGTCCGCGGCGAGCGCGCTCCAGGTGCACCAGCAGCAGCGAGATCGCGGCCGGCGTCATGCCGGGGATGCGCTGCGCCTGGCCAATGGTCTGCGGACGCACACGTTCCAGCTTCTGCAGCACTTCGGCCGACAGGCCACGCACGCTGGCGTAGTCGAAGCCTTCAGCGATCGGCGTGGCTTCGTGCCGCTGCTGGCGCGCGATCTCGTCGCGCTGGCGGTCCAGGTAGCCAGCGTATTTCACGCCGATCTCGACCTGCTCGGCCACCTTGCCATCGGCCACTGCCGGGCCGAGCGAGGGCACCTGCATCAGCTGCGCGTAATCCAGCTCGGGGCGCTTGATCAGGTCGAGCACATTGGTTTCGCGGCTGACAGTCACCCCCAGCGTGTCCTGCACTTCGCGGCCCAGGGCATTGGCCGGGGTCGCCCACAGCGCACCGAGCCGCGCACGTTCGGCGGCTACGGCAGCCTGCTTGGCCTCGAACGCCATCCAGCGCCGATCATCGACCAGTCCCATGTCGCGGCCAACCGGAGTCAGGCGCTGGTCGGCGTTGTCCTCGCGCAGCTGCAGCCGGTACTCGGCGCGGCTGGTGAACATGCGGTACGGCTCGTTGGTGCCGTGGGTGATCAGATCATCCACCAGCACGCCCAGATACGCTTCGTCGCGGCGCGGGCACCAGCCATCCAGGCCGCGCACCTGGCGGGCCGCATTGAGGCCGGCCAGCAGGCCCTGCGCGGCCGCCTCTTCATAACCGGTGGTGCCGTTGATCTGGCCAGCGAAGAACAGGCCGTTGACCAGCTTGGTTTCCAGCGAAGCCTTCAACCCGCGCGGATCGAAGAAGTCGTACTCGATGGCGTAGCCGGGGCGGGTGATGTGCGCGTTCTGGAAGCCCCGGATGCTGCGCACCATCTCCAGCTGCACGTCGAACGGCAGCGAGGTGGAGATGCCGTTGGGATAGATCTCGACGATGCCCAGCCCCTCAGGCTCGACGAAGATCTGGTGGCTGGCCTTTTCGGCGAAGCGCACCACCTTGTCCTCGATGGAGGGGCAGTAACGCGGGCCGATGCCTTCGATCTGGCCGCTGTACAGCGGCGAGCGGTGCAGGGCGTCACGGATGATCTGGTGGGTCTGCTCGGTGGTATGGGTGATCCAGCAGCTGACCTGCTGCGGATGTTCGTCCACCGAGCCGAGGAAGGACATCACCGGCCGCGGCGTATCACCGGGCTGCTCGTCCATCACGCTGTAATCCAGCGAGCGGCCGTCGATGCGCGGTGGCGTGCCGGTCTTCAGGCGGTCGACCTGGAACGGGCGCTCGCGCAGGCGTGCGGCCAGCGTGGTGGCCGGCGGATCGCCCATGCGGCCGGCGGCGTACTGGGTCGGACCGACGTGGATCTTGCCGGCCAGGAAGGTGCCGGCGGTCAGCACCACCGCCTCCGCATCGAAGCGCAGGCCGGTCTGGGTGATGACGCCGCGCACGGCGTCGCCCTCGATGACCAGATCATCGACGGCCGCCTGGAACACGGTCAGGTTGGCCTGGCCCTCGACGAGGGCGCGGATCGCCATGCGGTACAGGTTGCGGTCGGCCTGGCAGCGGGTGGCGCGCACCGCCGGACCCTTGGAGGCATTGAGCGTGCGCCACTGGATGCCGGCGCGGTCGGCGGCATGCGCCATCGCCCCGCCAAGCGCGTCGATCTCCTTGACCAGATGGCCCTTGCCGATACCGCCGATGGCCGGATTGCAGCTCATCGCGCCCACCGTTTCGATGTTGTGGGTCAGCAGGAGGGTGCGCACGCCGGTGCGGGCCGCGGCCAGCGCGGCCTCGGTGCCGGCGTGGCCACCGCCGATGACGATGACGTCGTAACGATGGAAGGAGTGGGTCATGGGGGCGGAGTCGATGGGGGCGGGCGCGGCCGGAGGCGGTGCCGGGGTGGCGATTTTAGCGCCATTCGGCAGGGCGACGCCCGGAGAAGCCAGGGCCGGACGAAATTGACCCTAAAGTTGGCAGGATTTTTGCAGATAACCCAATAGCACCCATCGTGGCTGGCGCCGAAGGCGCCCGTGACCGGAATTGGAACAGGGGCCGGTACAGGCGCACGATGGGGGAGCAGAGGGCCGGCAGTCGGGGGACTGTCCGGCCCTGTTTTTCTTCGCGGAAGGCATCCGCAAAAACAGACGGCCCCGCATTGCGGGGCCGTCTGCCTTCAGAGGTGCCGACATCCGACAGGGCCGGAACAGGGGGGATCCAGATGTTCCTGTCGGATATCGACGTAGAGCTTTCCGCGACGGCCCATACCGCTTCTTGTCACTTTGTGACGCGGGCCGTCACAACCGCTTTAGATTGCCGCTTGGACCGTGTGAAATGCAAGACGGTTCAGCGCTCAAGTGTGCGCTGCGTCGCACGATCCATGTTGCGCCAGGGGGAACCGTTCATCCTGGGCGCACTCGGTGCCGGCGCCGGGCGGGCCGGCGGTGCCGGGCGCTGCACGCTCGGCTGCGGCGGGCGTCGCATCGAGTCCATGTTCCGCCACGGTGAACCACCATTGTTCTCGCGAGGCGGACGCGGCGGACGGTTCTCGCCATTGCCCGGCGGGCGCGGTGGCGGGCGGTGATTGTGCGGTGGACGATAGATCGGACGCGAGTAATACGGGTAGCCATAGCCGCCGTAATAGCCGCCATAGCCTCCGTAGTACGGGCCGTAGTTGTAGGGATAGCCGGCGGGGTAGCGGTACTCCACCGACGGCGCACCGTGGTAGTAGCTGCCGCTGCGGCCACCGCCGACATAGTCGTAGGTGGTGCAGCCGGTCAGGGCCAGCAACAGGCCACCGGCAAGCATCAGGCGCGTTTTCATGTGGGTCCCCCCAGAACGGGTGTGCAGTCAGCTTCGGGCGTGGGCATTGAATCGGCCCTTAATTCCACCACCCAGGATGAATGGCGGCGAAGGCCTGCATGCTGGCATGACCCGTGCCGGGGTCGCCAGCACGAGGGCATACGTTAATCTTGCGTCATGAGCGATTCACTGTTGCCCCGTGCCGAAGATGTCCTGGCTGCCGCCGCGAGGATCGCGCCGCACGCAAGTGTGACGCCGGTGCTGCGCTCGCGCACCCTCGACACGCTTGCCGGCGCACGCCTGGCCTTCAAGGCCGAGCACCTGCAGCGGGGCGGCGCGTTCAAGTTCCGGGGCGCCTGCAACGCCGTCTGGTCGCTGTCGGACGAGCGCGCCGCACGAGGTGTGGTCACCCATTCATCGGGAAATCATGGCGCGGCCCTGGCGCTGGCGGCACGGACGCGGGGCATTCCCTGCCATGTGGTGGTGCCCGAGGGCGCTGTCGCCGCCAAGCTGGCCAACATCGCGCGCCATGGAGCCACGCTCTGGCGTTGCGCGCCGACCATTGCCGAGCGTGAGGCCACCTGCGCCAGGGTGCAGGCCGACACCGGTGCAACCCTGGTGCACCCGTATGCCGATCCGGCGGTGATGGCAGGGCAGGGCACCGCTGCGCTGGAACTGCTGCACAGCGACGGGCCGTTCGACGTGCTAGTGGTGCCAGTGGGCGGTGGTGGCCTGGCCAGCGGTACTGCGCTGGCGCTGCAGCTGGCCGGCCCGCAGACCCGGCTGGTGCTGGCCGAACCGGCTGGTGCCGACGATACCGCCCGCTCGCTGGCCGCTGGCGAGCGGCAGGGCGCGTTCACCCCCGATACCGTCTGCGATGGCCTGCGCACCCTGATCGGTGCGCCCAACTTCGCGCTGCTGCGTGCTGCCGGGGCGGAGGTCATCGTGGTCGACGACGCCGCCACCCTGGCGGCGATGCGCCTGCTGTGGGAGGTGCTCAAGCAGGTGGTTGAACCGTCTTCGGCGACGGTGCTGGCGGCGGTGCTGTCCCAGCCGGAACGGTTTGCCGGGCAGCGGGTGGGCCTGGTGCTGTCCGGTGGCAACGTCGATCTTCCCGCCCTGCGCTGGGGCATGCCTTGAGCCGCGGCCGGCACCGCGAGCGTACCGGCCTGTTCGGTTGGGCGTGGCGGCTGTTCGTGCTGCTGGTGATCTGGCTGCTGGGCGTGACCGCATGGATCGTCTGGGTGGGAGAGCGCGATCAGGCCGCCCAGGCCGATGCGATCATCGTGCTCGGTGCGGCCGCCTATGACGCCAAGCCGTCGCCGGTCTTCGAGGAGCGCATCCGTCATGGCCTGGACCTGTACGAGGCCCGGTATGCACCGCTGCTGATCTTCACCGGGGGGTATGGCGGCAGCGGCGCCCGCTTCTCCGAATCGCAGGTGGCGCGGCGCTATGCGCTCAAGCACGGCGTTCCGGACGACGCGATCCTGATTGAAACCGCTTCGCGCAACACCGTGCAGAATCTGATCGAGGCCAAGCGGCTGATGGACCAGCGCAACCTGCACCGGGTGATCATCGTCAGCGATCCGCTGCACATGGCACGCGCGCTGCGCCTGAGCCGGGCGCTGGGCATCGATGCGCTGGCGTCATCGACGCCGAGCACCCGCTTCCGGAGCTTCCACACCAGCTGGCGTTTCCTGCTGCAGGAAATCTATTTCTTCCATCGCGATCTGGTGCGGCCACCGCTGAGTTCGCCGGCCAATACCTGAGCGGCTGCCGCCTGCGTTGGGTGGGTGCCGACCTTGGTCGGCACATCACCCGTGATCGATCGATCAGGTCTGCTTGCGACGGATCGGAATGGCCGACACCGGTACCGAGGCCACGTCGTGGCCGCCTTCGCGGATCGGTGCGCCCGGGTCCGGTGCCCAGGCATGGGCATAGATCACTTCCCAACTGCTGGGCAGCGTGCCATCGGCACGGCGCATCGGCTCGTAGGCGGCCGCCGCAGCGGCGAAGCGCCCGCGGCCGGTCAGCGTATGCCGACGGTCCACCCGTGCATTGGTCGCGCCCATCGCCCGCAGTTCGCGCATCAAGGCGGGCAGATCCTCGTAGGTCAGGGTGAACAGGTCGCGGTCCAGCACGGGGTCGCGGAAGCCGGCCATCATCAGCGCGTCGCCGAACTGTGCGATCTGCGCGAAACGGCTGACGTGCGGGCGATCATCGGCAGCAGCGAACGCTTCGTTGAGCTCGATCAGGGTTTCCGGTCCGAAGGTCGAGCACAGCAGCAGGCCGCCGGGCTTGAGCACGCGGCGGAAGCCGGCGAACACCGCAGGCAGATCGTCCACCCATTGCAGGCAGAGATTGCTGAAGATCACATCGACACTGTTGTCGGCCAGCGGCAACGCCGCCGCATCGGCGCACAGGCGCTGGAAGGGCTTCCACCACCCGGCCTGGCGCCTGGCCTGATCAAGCATCGGCAGGGCGATATCCAGCGCGATCACCTGTGCCTTCGGCCAGCGCTTTTTCATCAGTGCGCTGGCATGGCCGGTACCGGCACCGATGTCCAGCACCACCTCGGGCCTGCGTGCCTCCAGGTAGTCCAGCGATTCCACCAGCCGTGACTGCACTTCGCGCTGCAGGGCAGCGGCGGCGTCGTAGCTGCTGGCGGCGCGGGAGAACGCACGGCGCACATGGCGGGGATCGAAGTGGGACGGCATTGCAGAATCTCTCAGAACGTACCGGGGTAGGCGCCGCCATCGATCAGCAGGTTCTGCCCGGTGATGTAGCCGGCCTGTGCGCTGCACAGGAAAGCGCAGGACGCGCCGAATTCGTCGGCGGTGCCGAAGCGGCCGGCGGGGATCTGCTGGCGGCGGCGCTCGGCGATCTCTCCGGCATCGCCATCCTTGCCCGCGCTGTGGGCGAAGTTGGCGCGCAGGCGATCAGTGTCGAACTGGCCAGGCAGCAGATTGTTGAGGGTGACGTTGTGGGCGACCGTGCGCCGCGACAGACCGGCGACGAAGCCGGTCAAGCCACTGCGCGCGCCGTTGGACAACGCCAGGGTATCGATCGGCGCCTTCACCGCCGACGAGGTGATGTTGACGATACGGCCGAAGCCGCGTTCGATCATCGCGTCCACGGTGGCGCGGATCAGCGCGATCGGGGCCAGCATGTTGGCGTCCAGTGCAGCGATCCAGTCGTCACGCTCGAAGCTGCGGAAATCGCCCGGCGGCGGCCCGCCCGCGTTGTTGACCAGGATGTCCACCTGCGGGCAGGCGGCCAACGCAGCGGCACGTCCGGCTTCTGTGCTGACGTCGGCAGCGACCGCGTGCACCTCGCCGGCGCCGGGCAGTGCGCGCAGATGCTCGGCGGCGGCCTGCAGCGCTGCTTCGCCGCGCGCAACGATCACCACGTTCACGCCTTCGCGCACCAGTGCGCGCGCGCATCCCAGGCCCAGCCCCTTGCTTGCACCGCAGACCAGGGCCCAGCGGCCCTTGATACCCAGATCCATGCGTCAGCCCTGCGCAGTTCGAAGGAACGTCATTGTCCGTCATCCGCCGGTGTCAGGCCGGCAACGAAGCGTTGCAGGACGGCGGCCACTTCGTCGGCGTGGCCGAGGAAGGGGGCGTGGCCGCCGTGAGCGATGGTCAGCGCCTGTCCGCCGGGCGCGAGCGCCGCTGCAGCCTGTATGGCGGCCGGTGGCACCAGCCTGTCGCGTTGACCGGCGATCCACAGGCTGGGCTTGCCCAGTGCCGGCAGGGCGCCGCGCAGGTCGGTGCTTTCCAGCAGCTGCAGACCCTCCCGCAGGGCGCGTGCGGTCGGTGCACCGCGTTCCACCAGGCGCTGGCGCAGGGTGCGCAGTTCCTCGCGGGCGTGCGCCGAACCCATTACATCCAGGGCCAGGAATCGTTCCAGCGTGCCACCGAAATCGCCGGCCAGCTCACGGCCGAACTGCTCGAACACGGCCGGCTCCACCGCATGCGGCCAGTCGTCGCCGCGCACGAAGCGGGGCGTGGCAGCGATCATCGCCAGTCCCCGCACTTTCGGCAGGGTCGCCGCGGCATGCAGTGCGAACAGCCCGCCCAGCGACCACCCGCACCACACCGCCGGTGGCGTGGCGGCGGCGATCGCGTTGACCACGAAGGGCAGGCGCAACGGCGTGGTGTCCCCGCGGCTGTGGCCGTGTCCGGGAAGATCGACCAGGTGCAGGGTGAACTGCTGCGCCAGGCGCTGGACCAGCGGCGCGAACACACCGCCCTGCAGGGCCCAGCCGTGGATCAGTACCAGGTCCGGCCCCTGGCCGGCGACTTCGATATGCATGCGGAAACCAGCCGAACCTCAAGCCAGGGCCGGCAACGGCGGTGGCGCGGCCTCGCGCGGCGTGATCGAGAGGCGATCACGCGCGCTGGCGATGGCCTCGACCAGCCCCCGCACCTGGTCTGCCGTGTGCAGGGCAGAGAGGGTGACGCGCAGGCGTGCCTTGCCCTCTGGAACGGTCGGCGGGCGAATCGCTCCGACCAGCCATCCCGCCTGCTCCAGCGCCCTGGACAGCGCCAGTGCGGTGTGGTCATCGCCGCACAGCAGGGGCTGGATCGGTGTCTCCGATGCCATCAGGTCCAGCCCGTGGCGGCGCGCTTCGCCGCGGAAGAGTGCGATCAGGTCGACCAGCTTGGTGCGGCGCCAGTTGTCGCGGCGTGCCAGGCGCACTGCTTCCAGTGCCGCCGCCGCCAGCGCCGGCGGCATCGCGGTGGTGTAGATGTAGGGGCGGGCGGTTTCGGCCAGATGCTCGATCAGGTCTTCGCGGCCCAGCACCACCGCGCCGGCGCTGCCCAGCGCCTTGCCCAGGGTGACCAGTTGCAACGGCACGTCGTCCACGCCCAGACCGGCGGCCGCCACCGTGCCCCGGCCATCGCCGACCACGCCAACGCCATGTGCATCGTCCACATAGAACAGTGCCTGCTGCAGGCGCGCGACCAGTGACAGTGCGCGCAGCGGCGCGACGTCGCCGTCCATGCTGAAGACACCATCGGTGGCCAGCATCGCTGCGCCATCGGCTGCGTGCCTGAGCTGGCGCATGGCCCCTTCCGCATCCAGGTGCGGATAGCGGCGCAGGCGTGCGCCCGCCAGCCGCGTGGCATCGAGCAGACTGGCGTGATTGAGCTTGTCCTGCACGCAGACGTCGTTCTCTTCGCTCAGCAGCGCCTGCTGCACCGCCAGGTTGGCGGCAAAACCGCTGCCGAACAGCAGTGCGCGCGGGTAGCCCAGCCACTCGGCCATTTCGCGTTCCAGAGCATCGTGCATCGCGTGGTGGCCGCAGACCAGGTGCGATGCGCCGGCCCCGGCGCCTTCGCGGGCGGCCGCGTCCTGCAATGCATTGACCACGCTGAACTGCTGGGCCAGGCCCAGATAGTCGTTGCTGCAGAAGCCGGTCAGCCAGCGGCCTTCCACTTCCAGGCAGACGCCATCGCGGCGGGTGACCGTGCGCCGTGGGCGGCGACGACCTTGGGCATCGCGCAGCGCGCGCTGGTCCTGGATGCGGGCGGTGAGGTCGGGGCGGGCCATGGCGGCGGGAGGCGGCGACGGGGCGGCTAGGGTAGCGCGTTGCCGCGACGCCTGCTCGGGCCCCGTCTCAGGCTGCGTGAGCGCAGCCGCAGCCGGGTGCAACGCTGCCGATATCGGCATGTACGGTACCGCCGTGGTCGTGGCCCTCGGCGTCCACCTGCACCGCCATCGGCTGCAGGCCCAGCCGCGCGAACAATGCCAGATCGCGCTCGCTTTCCGGGTTGCCGGTGGTCAGCAGCCTGTCGCCATAGAAGATGGAGTTGGCGCCGGCCAGGAAGCACAGCGCCTGCAGTTCGTCGCTCATCGCCTCGCGGCCGGCCGACAGGCGCACCATCGAACGCGGCATGGCAATGCGTGCCACCGCGATCATGCGCACGAACTCGAACGGGTCCAGTTCGGCACTGCCGTGCAGCGGCGTACCGGCCACCTGCACCAGTCTGTTGATCGGCACCGAATCCGGATGGGCCGGCAGCGTGGCCAGGGCCAGCAGCAGGCCCACGCGCTGCGCCCGCGTCTCGCCCATGCCGACGATGCCGCCGCAGCAGGTCTTCAGGCCTGCATCCCGCACGTGTTCCAGCGTGTCCAGGCGGTCCTGGTACTGGCGGGTCTGGATGATCGAGTCGTAGTAGTCCGGCGCGGTGTCGAGGTTATGGTTGTAGTAGTCCAGGCCGGCGTCCTTCAGTGCCCGTGCCTGGTCGCCACTGAGCATGCCCAGCGTTGCGCAGGTTTCCAGGCCCAGTGCCTTCACCCCGGCAATCATCGCCGCCACTTTCGGGATGTCGCGATCCTTCGGCGACCGCCAGGCCGCGCCCATGCAGAAGCGCGACGCACCGGCAGCCTTGGCCTGGCGCGCCTTGGCCAGCACGGCTTCGGTGTCCATCAGCTTCTGTGCGTTGACGCCGGTGCTGTAGCGCTGGGCCTGCGGGCAATACGCGCAGTCCTCCGGGCAGCCGCCGGTCTTCACCGACAGCAGCGTGGAGACCTGCACCCGGGCGGGGTCGAAGTGCTCGCGATGGACCGCAGCGGCCCGGAACAACAGGTCGGGGAGGGGAAGTTCGAACAGCGCCTGCAGTTCATCGTGTTGCCAGTCGTGGCGGATGGCAGTGGCCATGGCGGGACCCGGGTACGAGTGGAGCGAGGGCGGCAGTGTGGAGGGGGGCGGGAGGCCTGTCAACCAATCTATTGCAATTTAAGTTTACATCGGGCGGCCGGACGGGATCTGCGCGCGTAGCGGCACCGTCAGGGCTGTGAGTGGCCAGCCAGACCGCGGCTGTCGCTGGCGTCGGCAGTGGGTCGCGCCTTCGTTGGGGGCGGATCCACATTCGCTGTGCGCGGACCTCCATTCCTCTCATCGCCCCGGAGCAATGACAGCACCGCTCATTTCGCTTACTTCTATGCGCTGGAGGGCCATGCATGGAAGAGCACGGGGAGGTTCCGATGCCGGAAATGCTGGCGAACAATCAACCCAGGAGAAGTACATGTTCGAGAGCCACTATGTCTGCTATTTCTTCATGCAGTGGGGATACATGCAGGGGCTGAGGCGGGTGCCGCTGGAGCATGCGCTGCTGGGCAACATGCAGAATGATTTCGACGCGAAGTTCGGCGATGTCTGTGGAGAAGCGGGCGCACGATTCTTCATCATCGAATTCAAGTCGGACCGCAAGCTGTTCCGCACGGAAGTGGGGACATCGGGAAAACTCCATCGATCAAGGCTCTACCAGCATCTTCGCCACGATGGCCGCTGCCGGGATCTGGCGAACCTTGGCCATTTTGGGTGCTATCCCGTGGAAGGTCAGTCACTCGCCTTCGAGCCGTACGCACACTGTCCCGCGCCACAGCTCAGCAGAGCGGAGCTTTTGGAAGCTGGTCTGGCGACATCGGCCGATTCGCCCTGGAACCAGCTGAATTACCAGGACTGGGTTATTGACTTCCAAACGTTCTATCAGAAGGTCGTACTGTCGGGCGATGAGATGAATGCGTACCATACAGACAGTTTCAAGACCGGCCTTGGCCTGAGTCGGCCGCAGCTGGAGGAGTATGTGCGGTGCATGTATGAGCACCTGAGCTACTTTGAAGACGAGCAGGGCCAAGCTGTCCTCGGCGCGCTCTGCCCCGCATCCGGAAAGGTCTTCATGTTCGAGGACAGTCTGGAGAATCTTCTGAAACGGCTGCATCGCTGCCTGGCCGAATTCAGGGCAACGCTCCATCATGACCACGAGGACCCCCGAGGGACGCGCGGCCCGTCAAGGTGAGACAGCGAAACCGTGATTGGGGCCGTGCCGTAGCGGCTGACCCGCAGTCCAGCTGAGTACCCGTCGGCACACGATGACGGGCATTTCACCGACCCATGTCTGGTCCTTCCGCCGATGGCGTCGCTGCCTGCCATGCGCGAGCCTGCGGCATGCGCATCGTCCACCGCATTGTCGCCGGGGCCCCGTTGCAGCGGCTGCTGCGCCTGCTGATTCCGCTGCGCTGCCTGGTCTGCAACGACCCGGGTCACGACGAGCTGGATCTCTGTGCGGCCTGCTACGCCGGACTGCCGTGGTCGGGTCGCGCCTGCCTGCGCTGCGCGCTGCCGCTGCCGGATGCGGCCCTGACCGTCTGCGGCAGCTGCCGCGAGGAGGCACCACCGCAGCTGGCCACGCACGCGAGCCTGCTGTACCTGCCGCCGGTGGACCAGCTGCTGGTGCGCTACAAGTTCCATCAGGACCTGGCGGCCGGACGCCTGCTCGCGCAGCTGATGCAACGCGCGCCGCCGCCCTGGTCGTGCGCGCCGCTGGTGCCGGTGCCATTGCATGATCGGCGCCTGCGCCTGCGTGGTTACAACCAGGCCGCCGAACTATGCCGGTTGCTGCCGATGCCGGTCTGGCAGGGCCTGTACCGTCGTCGGCATACGGCACCACAATCCGAACGCACGGCCGAACAGCGCAGGGACAACCTGTTCGACGCCTTCGATGCACATGCGCCGGTGCCGCCGCGGCTGACCGTGGTCGATGATGTGATGACCACCGGCAGCACCGTGATGGAAATCGCTGAGACACTGCGCTGCGTGGGTGCCGCAGAGGTGCGCGTGTGGGTCTGCGCACGGGTTCCGTGATCGCCCTCTTCATCGCCAGGGGCTAGGATGAAGCCGATTCCGGATCGAAGGAGTGGTCATGAATTCCCCCTTGTCTCCCCTGTTGTCGGCGGTCGGTCGCAGCTGGTGGATCCTGCTGCTGTATGGCCTGGTCGCACTCGGCTTCGGCATCATCGCGATCGGCTGGCCGCTGTCGGCGGCGACGGCCCTGGCCTGGACGCTGGGCGTGATGGCCATCATCGAAGGTGTCATCAGCCTGTTCGCGCTGATCAGCGGTGGCAGCGGTGCCTCGCGTGGCTGGCTGGCGCTGTATGCCATCGCCTCGCTCGGTTTCGGCATTCTGGCGGTGATCAATCCGCTCGCCACCGCCAGTGTGCTGGTGCTGTTCCTGGCGGCGTGGCTGCTGGTGGCCGGCATCTATCGCATCGTGTACGCAATCCGCGTGCGCAGGCAGATCCAGGGCGAGTGGTTGCTGATACTCAGTGGTGTGCTGGCGGTGGTGCTGGGCTTGTTGTTTGCGGCCAATCCCTACGCGGGCGTGGCCGTGACCACGCTGTGGATCGGCATCGGCAGCCTGCTGTATGGGCTGCTGCAGGTGCTGGTGGCATTCAAGCTGAGGAAGCTGAAGTGAGGTGGGCGGGTTCGTTTCTGCTGGTCGCGGTGCTGGGCCTGGCCGGTTGCATGCCCGGCGCAACAGCGGATGCGGAGGCTGGCAGGGATCATGCGCCGCGTCCGGGCGTGGATGTGCGTCTGAGCGCGATCGATGCTGCCGGCAACGGCACGGCGGTACAGTGGCAGGGTGAAACACTCGCGCTGCGTGAGCCGCCGATTGCCGGCAGTGCCGACATCGCCGATGTCCGTTACGTGCTGGACCAGAGCCAGCAGCCCGGCCTGCAGATCCGCTATCGCAAGGAGGCACAGCAGCGCATCCACGATGGCACGGCCGCACTGGTGGGGAAGCGGGTGGCGATCAGCGTGGATGGCCGCTTGCTGACGGTGGCGACGGTGAGTGGTCCGTTCGGCGAATCGATGATGTTGAGTGGCCTGCCCAGCGTGGCCGAGGCGCAGGAACTGGCATGGCACATCACCGGCCAGCGGGTGCCGGCGCCCTGAACCCTGCTCAGCGCTGCCTGGTCGCGAATCTGGCCTCGATTTCCTCCAGCGACCTGCCCTTGGTTTCCGGCAGCCAGAACGCAGCCACCAGGAAGAACACGAATGTGCATGCCGCCCAGAACAGGAACATGCTGGCGTAGCCATAGTGGCCCACGGTCGGCAGGAAGATCGCGGCGATGGTGGTGGACACGAACTGATTGATCAGCAGCGCGATGCTCATGCCATTGGAGCGGATCCGGTTGGGCATCAGCTCGGACAGTGCCAGCCATACGCAGACGCCAGGGCCCACCGCGAAGAAGGCAACGAACACGAGGATGCAGGCGGCCACCGCCCAGCCGTGGGCCGGCGTTGGCACCGGCCCGATCCGCGCCTGCTCGATGCGCAGTGGTGCGTGCGCTGCGCCGGCCGGGTCTGCGAACGGATTCAGGTGCAGGGTGCGGAAGAAGGCGCCGATGACGCTGTCCGGCTGCACGGTGCCGGCACGGTCGATGCGCAGCTCGCGATCGATCAGGTTGTCACTGCGCAGTGCGCGCACGTTGGTGAAGTCGCCATAGGCGTAGGAGATGGTCAACTGCATCGGACGGCCTTCGCTGTCGATGCCGTCAGTGAGGCGTTGCCACTGCGCCTCGTCCAATACCAGATGCAGGCCATCGCCGCTGGCTGCGGCCTGCAGCTGCGGCTGCACATCGGCGCGGCCGCGTTCGGCCTGGAAAAACAGGGTGGCGGCGGCCAGCAGCGCCACGCAGATACCGCCGCTGCCGAGCATCAGCAGGAACTTGCGGCCCTTGCGATCGACCAGCAGCAGCGCGACCACGGTCATCACCGCATTGAGCAGCTTGATCGCCACGTCGGCGCCATTGGCCACCGAACCGGACAGGCCCGCCTGGTTGAGGATGTTCACCGCATAGGCGAGCACCGAGTTGATGCCGGTGGCCTGGGTGCAGGCCAGGACCACGCAGGCCAGCACGAACGGCACCACGTAGCGGCGGCTGAGCAGCGGATCACGCCTGCCGTTCGTGCCACTGGATTCCGGTGCCTGGATGCGCGCGAGCGTGGGCTCGACCTCGGCGGCAGGCAGCACCCGCAGCAGGCTGCGACGGGCGTCGTCCACCCGACCACGGCGGACCAGCCAGCGCGGCGACTCCGACAGCCAGAAAATGCCGGCACAGAACACCAGGCCCGGCGTCAGGCAGCTCCAGAAGATGGTCCGCCACGCATGGTCCTTCACGGCGAACAGTTCCTGCGCCTGCTGTGCCAGCGGCAGCGAGCGCACGGTTTCGGCAGCGGCATCCACGGTCTGGGCGTGGTACAGGCCGATCAGCGCCGCCAGCACGAGTCCGATGGTCAGCAGCAGCTGGAACATCGCTGCACCCCGGCCACGCCGCTCCGGACTGAGCACCTCGGCCAGGTACAGGGGTACCACCACTCCGATCAGGCCGCCGCTGATGCCCTGCAGCAGTCGGCCCAGCAGCAGCGGCGTGTAGCCCGAAGCGAGCGCCATGATGGGAATGGAGGCGGTGAACAGAACGCCAGCCAGCAGCATCGCGCCGCGGCGTCCGATCAGGTCGGCCACCATGCCGGCAAACAGTGAGGACAGCACACTGCCCAGCAGAACGGCTGCAACAACGAATCCCAGCTGCTGGCTGCTGAGCTGCCAGGCCTGGCTGGCGGTCGCTTCCAGATAGGGCAGGGCACCGGCAATGATGCCGATATCGATGCCGTACAGCAGGCCGCCGAGGCCGCCGATGAAGAGCAGATAGCGTACGGGCCAGCGCGGAGCGGTGCTTGCAGTCATCGGCAGTTCCTGTGGTAGCGCCGGGCCCTGCCCGGCGGCGGTTCTTCGCAGATTGCGTTCTGTGGCGCCGCGCGATGCGTGGCTCTACGGCAGGGATGTTGCTCAGTGCAGCTCGACCACCCGGCCACCCACCACCACCTGCTGCAGGCGCAGTCCAGCGTCCAGCACCACCAGATCGGCGCGGGCGTCGGGCGCGATGCGACCGCGATCGCCCAGGCCCAGGTAGTCGGCCGGGAACGTGGAAACGCGCTGCGAGGCGTCGGCCAGATCCAGCCCCACACGCACCAGGTTGCGCAGTGCCTGGTCCATGGTCAGCGCGCTGCCGGCCAGCGAACCGGTCGCCAGCCGCACGCAACCGCCACACTTGTGCACGCGCTGTTCGCCCAGCGCGTACTCGCCATCCGGCATGCCGGTGGCGGCCGTAGCGTCGGTCACCGCGTACAGGCGCGGAATCGCGCGCGCGGCCAGGCGGATCACGCCGGGATGGATGTGCTGCAGGTCGGGAATGATCTCGGCGTAACGTGCATGGGCGAGCGCCGCCGCCGCGATGCCCGGGCGATAGTGATCGACGCCGGTCATGCCGTTGAACAGATGGGTGAAGCCGGATGCACCCGCCTGCAGAGCAGCCACACCTTCTTCGTAAGTACCCGCGCTGTGGCCGAGCTGCACACGGATGCCCATCGCCGAAAGCGCGGGAATCAGCGCCGTGTGTTCGCCGATCTCCGGCGCCAGCGTCATCACCCGGATCGGTGCCAGCGCATGCAGATGCTGCACCAGCGCCAGCGTCGCCTCGATCGTACGGTTGGGCTGCGCGCCCAGGCGCTGAGGGCTGATGAACGGCCCTTCCAGATGCACGCCGGCGATGCATGCGGCCTCGTCGTCCGGTGCTGCCATGGTGGCGGCCACGCCCTGCAGGGCGTACTCGATCTCGTCCAGGCCGGCGGTCATGGTGGTCGCCAGCAGCGTGGTGGTACCAAAGCGCAGGTGGGTGCGGGCGATGGTGCGGGCCACATCGCCGCCCTGCATCAGGTCCACACCGGCAGCGCCGTGCACATGCAGATCGATGAAACCGGGAAGGATCACCTGCAGCTGCGGGTCATCACCGCCGCTGTGGTCGTCCACCTGCAGCTGGCGCACATGCGAGTCGAAGTGGACATGGCCACGTCGCCACCCCAGCGGGGTGAGGATGCGGCCATGCAGGGAACGGGTGTCGGTCATGCGGGCGGCTCGGCGATGATCACTTCGATGCCCAGCCGCTGCAGGCCCTCGCGGGTTGCGTCGTCGATGCCGGCGTCGGTGATGACGGTATGGATCTGATCCAGGCGGGCGATGCGATGCAGGCTGACACGGCCGAACTTGGAGGCGTCGGTCAGCACGACGATGCGCCGCGCGCGCTCGACCATGCGGTGGTTGAGGCGCGCTTCCGCCTCATCGTGGGTGGTCAGGCCGAACTGCAGGTCCAATCCGTCCACGCCCAGGAACAGGGTGTCGAAGCTGTAGGAATTGAGGCTGGCCTCGGCCTGGCTGCCCTGCAGCGACAGCGACTGCTGACGCAGCAGCCCGCCCGTCAGCAGCACATTGATTCCGGCAGCATTGGCCAGTTCCCACGCGATGTTCAGGCCATTGGTCATCACCGTCACATCGCGGCGGCCACGCAGATGGCGGGCCAGCGTCATGGTGGTCGAACCGGAGTCGATGATGATGTTGTCACCGGCCTGCACCAGGTTCGCCGCGCAGGCGCCGATGGATTCCTTCAGGGGCAGATTCAGCGCATCCTTTTCATGGATGTCCTGCTCCTGCGGAGGCGTGCGTACCAGATTGGCGCCACCGTGGGTGCGGTTGGCCAGGCCCTGTGACTCGAAGTGGGTCAGGTCGGCGCGGATCGTCACCGCGGACACGCCGAAGCGCTCGACCAGATCGGCCACCTGCACCGAGCCGTGCTCGATCAGCAGCTGCAGGATCTGTTGCCGGCGGGAGCGGGTGTTGCGCATGGCGGAGTCTCGGGTCTGCTGTGAGGGGTAGAGATTAGCCGTTCGCAGCAATGCCGGCAGCGGATCGTGTGTCCTGACCGCGCTTGCCTGCCTGGTTGGCGCTGCAGGCGCGGGCATACTCGCCCAGGCACTGGCCGATGCGGTGCTGCACCAGGGCCGTCGGCGTGTTGGCCAGGCGGCCGTCACGCACGGCGCGGTACTGCTCCGGCAGGTACTGGCTCAGCAGCACCAGCGGTGGCGTGTGCTGCTCCAGGTTGAAGAACAGCGTCTGCACGGCGCGCAGCAGTGCCGGTTCGCCCCAGTAGTAGCGGCAGCGGTCACTGAAGGAATAACTGCGCAACAGGCGCAGCGTCGCCTGGTCACCCTGGTAGTAGGGTTGCCAGTACTTCGGCTGCGCCACCATCACCTCCTCCAGCACCTGTGGCAGGCGCGAGCACTGCGCAGCCGGCAGCAGCGCCTGTTCGATCGCTGCCAACGCGAACAGCGCCTCACGATAGGCGAAGGTGGCGGCGGGGCCGACCTTGAGGATCGCGAAATGATCGCGGACCAGCGCATGCAGTCCGCTTTCGCGCTGGTAGTCGGTGGAGTGCGCCTCGAACACGATGCGCGGCTGCTGCTCGAGGAAGTCGGCCAGCGCGTTGGCGGCGACCGGGTCGTACTCGTGCACGCTGCTGTGATCGAAGTCAACGCCCGGCTGCACCACCATCGCGATCACGCGCTGCCAGGCATCGCGCAGTTCGGGGGTATCGAATGCCTGCTGGTGGATGGCCAGGGTCTGCGCGGCGGCTGCCGGTGTGGTCACCTGCAGGCCGCCGGCCAGCGAGGCTTCGCCGCCGGGAACGGGCACTTCGGTGCCGATCACGTACACCGGCGCCGGCAGGCCGAGCCGGGCAGCCGTGCGCTCGGCGATCGTCGCCAGTTCCGACGAACGCGCGGCCACGGTGGCATCAGGCAGCGGCACCGGATCGTCGGCGCAGGACATGCTGCAGTCCAGATGGATCTTGTGGAAGCCGGCGGCCACGTAGGCTTCGATCAGCACGCGCGCGTGGGCCATCGCTTCGGCGGCGGGGCGCTTCTGCCAGGCGTTCGGACCGAGGTGGTCGCCGCCCAGGATCAGCCGCGTGCGCGGAAACCCTTCCTCATCTGCAAGCGTGCCGACATAGTCGCGGTACTGCGGCGGGGTCATGCCGGTGTAGCCGCCGAACTGGTCGACCTGGTTGGAGGTGGCTTCGACCAGCAGCACCGTGTCGTGTGCCAGTGCCACGTGCATGGCCGCGCGCAGCACCTGTTCGTTGCTGCAGCAGACGCTGTACAGGCCCACATTGTGGCCGGCGCGGTGGGAGGCAAGCAGGGTCTGCAACGGGGACATGGTCATGCTCCGGACAATCAGGAAAACGAGGGTTGGCAGGCAAGCAGCGCGGCACCGCGCGCGCCACCGGCATCGCCGAAGCGCGGGGGCACGATCGGCGGCACCTGCACGCCGTTGAACAGATGGGCAGCGATTGCCGCCGGCAGCTGCTGGTACAGCGGGGTGTACTGCGAGAGGCCGCCACCGAGCACGATCACATGCGGGTCCAGGGCCAGCACCAGCGCAGCGAGGCTGTGGCCGAGCAGGTCGCGGTGGATGTCCAGCGCGCTGCGTGCACGCGCATCGCCGCCTTCGGCCAGTGCGATCACCGCACTGGCATCGACGGCCGCGCCGCCCAGGTGGCGTTCGATCATCGCCAGGCCGCTGCCGGATACATAGCGCTCAACGCAGCCCTGCAGGCCGCACGCGCAGTCGATCAACGGCAAGCCGTGACGCTGCAGCAGGTGGCCCGGCACGCTCCAGTGGCCCCACTCCCCGGCCAGGCCGTTGAAGCCGGACAGCAGGCGGCCCTGCAGGCAGAAGCCGCCACCGGCGCCGGTGCCGAGGATCGCGCCGAACATGCTGGGGTAGCCGTCGGCTGCGCCGCCATGCGCTTCGGACAAGGCAAAGCACTGCAGGTCGTTGCCGAAGTGGAGCGGACGCTGCAGGCGTGCCTGCAGGTCGGCCGCCACGCTGTGGCCGGTCAGGGCCGGCACGTTGGCACTCAGCTGGCGGCCGGTGCGGCGGTCACGCACGCCGGGCAGCGCGATGCCGATGGCCGCATCGTTGCGGCCCAGTGCGGCGTCGGCGTCGGCGACCAGCGCCACCACCGACCGCAGAAAGCCATCGTAGTCACCCTGCGGAGTGGCCACCCGGCGGCGCCAGGTGACCTGCATCGCCGCATCGCACGCCACCAGCTCGATCTTGGTGCCGCCGATATCGATGCCGTAGCAGGCATGGGCGATCAACTCAGCCATGGTGGATGGTGACACCCTTGACCACGCGGTTCACCGTGCCGTCGGGGAACGGATTGTCCGGGGTCAGCCCCAGCGCGGCCGAGCGCTGCAGTGCGAACAGCTGGCCGAAGGCCAGCCACACCGGCGCCAGCCAGGGATCACCCAGAACCGGCTCCAGGACGGGTACGGCGAGGGTGTAGTCATCGTCGGCACCGATGTCCGAATGCGGGCCGATGGCCAGCACCTGGCCGGCCACGCCGTCGCGGCGCAGCTCGTCCAGCAGATCCTGCTCGTAGCGGCGTGCAAGCGGCTGCACGCTGCGCAGCACGATCACCAGGGTGCTGCCATCCAGCGTGGATTTCGGGCCGTGGCGGAAACCGAGCGGCGTGTTGGCCAGCGCCAGCACGCGGCCGGCGGTCAGCTCCAGCACCTTCAGCGCGCACTCGCGCGCCAGCGCTTCCAGCGGACCGCTGCCCAGGTAGATGACGCGGTTGAAGGGGCGCTGTGCCAGCGCGGCCACCGGTGCATCCCACTGCGCCTGGCCTTCGCGGGCCAGCGCAGCGAGCTGCGTCAGGCGCGCCACCCGCGTCTGCCACGGTGAGCGGTCGAACACGGTCAGCGCGGCCAGCAGCATGCAGGTCAGGCTGCTGGTCATCGCAAAGGCGCGGTCGCAGCTGGCCGACGGCATCAACAGGGTGCAGGTATCGGCACGGCCGGCACCGCGCCGGGCCAGTTCGCCATCAGCGTTGCAGGTGATGTCGAGGAAGCGTGCGTCATCCACGTCGCTGCGCACACGGTCCACCGCTGCCACGCTTTCCGGGCTGGAGCCACTGCGGCCGAACGAAACCAGCAGGGTGGGGCGGTCGCGTTGCAGATACAGCGCCGGATGGGTCAGCAGGCTGGTGGTATGCACCACACGGACGTCAGCGGCCCACTGCGCGTTGATCGCATCGGCCACCATCTCGGCGATGAAGCCGGAACTACCGGCGCCAGTGAACAACACGCGCTGATCGGGATTGTCGAGGCGGTCGCCCAGGAAGGCCTGCAGGCGTTCGCGGGCCTGCAGCAGATCCTGTGCAAGCGCGTCCCACAGTGCTGGCTGCTGGGCGATTTCAGTAGCGGTATCGGCTCCGCCCCGGCGCTGCCAGGCGGACACATCGGAAAGCAGGGTGACGTCCATTCGGAGGTTCCAGTTGGGCCATCGCACGATCTGTGTTTTCTTTCGAAATGTCAAATACCGAAAGCAAAAAGAAAGATAAAGAGCGCTTGACGTTTCTGGTAGACCGCAATCGTCCAAAACGAAAGGAATCGAAGAATGCCGTATCGCACCAAGCTTAACAGGGGAGTGCAAGCGATTACACAAAGTATTGCGCCGCATCAACTTTCGTTTCAGTCGAACTTATCTTACTTTTTGCTTTCCATTTGTTGACATCTTTCGAATCCCTGCCCTAGAGTCGGCCCAACCGCTTTCGAAACGCCCGGTGAACGGGTTGGGAGTCCGCGTGGAAATCTGCATTCGCCGCTCGCCGCTGATGCTGGCCCTGTTGCCGGTGCTGCTGCTGGCGTCCATGTCGGCCCACGCCGAACCCATCGGCAACCTGCGCTCGGTCACCGCCAGCAAGGCGGGCACGCCCGCCTGGGACCTGCAGACCGACACCGGCGCGCGCGTGCGCATCGAACTGCCGGCTGCCGACATTGTCCGTGTGCAGGCGGGGCGCAAGGGGGTACTGACCGGAGCCGGCGACAAGGCCGCGCCGATCGTGCTGCCCCAGCCCAGTGCCGACGTGCAGGCACAGCTGGAAGAAGATGCGCAGGAGATCCGTCTGCGCACCGGCGCACTCGTGCTGCACGTACAGCGCCAGCCGCTGCGCCTGCGGTTGGAGCGTCTGGACAATGGCCAGCCCACTGCGTTGTGGCAGGAGCTGCAGCCGCTGGACCTGGATGCTGCACAGAGCGTGCAGGTACTCTCGTCGCAGCCCGACGAAGGTTTCTTCGGCGGCGGCCAGCAGAACGGCCGTTACCAGTTCAAGGGACGCGAGCTTGAGGTGTCCTACTCCGGCGGCTGGGAAGAGGGTGATCGACCGAGCCCGGCGCCGATGCTGCTGAGCAGCCGCGGCTGGGGCATGCTGCGCAATACGTGGAGCGACGGCAGCTACGACCTGCGCCAGCCCGATCAGTCCACCCTGCTGCATCGCGAAGATCGTTTCGACGCCTACTACTTCGTCGGTGCCGATCTGCCGGCATTGATCGAGCGCTACACGCAGCTGACCGGCCGCCCCAACATGGTCGCGCGCTGGGCGCTGTCCTATGGCGATGCCGATTGCTACAACGACGGCGACAACGCGAAGAAGCCAGGCACCGTGCCCGAGGGCTGGAGCGATGGCCCGACCGGCACCACGCCTGACGTGGTCGACAGCGTGGCCAAGCAGTACCGGGCACACGACATGCCCGGTGGCTGGATCCTGCCCAACGACGGCTATGGCTGCGGCTACAAGCAGTTGCCCGAGACGGTGAAGGGTCTGGCCGGATACGGCTTCCGCACCGGCCTGTGGACGGAGAACGGTGTCGACAAGATCGCCTGGGAAGTCGGCAAGGCCGGCAGCCGTGTACAGAAGCTGGATGTGGCCTGGACCGGCAAGGGCTATCAGTTCGCGATGGACGCCAACCGCCAGGCGTTCAATGGCATCGTCGACAATTCCGATTCGCGTCCCTTCCTGTGGACGGTGATGGGCTGGGCCGGCATCCAGCGCTACGCGGTTGCCTGGACCGGTGACCAGAGCAGCAGTTGGGATTACATCCGCTGGCACGTGCCGACCCTGGTCGGCTCGGGATTGTCCGGCATGGCCTATGCCAGCGGCGATGTCGATGCGATCTTCGGCGGCAGCGCCGAGACCTACACCCGCGACCTGCAGTGGAAGGCCTTCACTCCGGTACTGATGGGCATGAGTGGCTGGTCGTCGAACGCGCGCAAGCACCCGTGGTGGTACGACGAACCCTACCGCAGCATCAACCGCGATTATCTGAAACTGAAGATGCGGCTGACGCCGTACATGTACGGGCTGGTGCACGACGCCGCGCAGACCGGCGCGCCGCCGGTGCGTGGGTTGATGTGGGATTACCCGCGCGATCCGCACGCGCAGGACGAAACCTACAAGTATCAGTTCCTGCTGGGCCGCGATCTGCTGATCGCACCGGTCTACCGCAGCCAGGCGGCCAGCCGCGGCTGGCGGCGCGACATCCATCTGCCGGCCGGTGGATGGATCGACTACTGGGATGGCCGCCGCGTGCAGGCCGGCGCCGAGGGCCGTCAGCTCGACCGCCAGGTCGACCTTGCCACGCTGCCGGTGTTCGTGCGCGCCGGGGCCATCCTGCCGATGTATCCGTCGATGCTGTTCGATGGCGAGAAGCCGCTGGACGAGGTCACCTTCGATCTCTATCCGCAGGGCGAATCGCAGTACACGCTGTACGAAGACGACGGCAACACCCGCCGCTACCAGCAGGGCGAATCGAGCACGCAGCAGATCCGCGTGCAGGCGCCGGCACAGGGCAGTGGCCCGGTCCAGGTGCAGATCGCGGCCGTGCAGGGCACCTACCAGGGCCAGCTGGCGCAGCGTCGCTACGGCCTGCGCGTGTTGAGCCGGCAGGCCCCGCGCGCAGTGCAGGCCGGCGCCCGTGTGCTGCCCGCGCTCGCCGACGCGGCAGCCTTCAACGGTGCCGACGAAGGCTGGTATTTCGATGCCCGTGAGCGTGGCGGCACCGTCCATGTGCGTACCGCCACGCAGGATATCCGCCAGCCACTGCAGGTGCAGCTGGACTTCGCCGTGACCGCCGCCGCTGCGGACGATGCTTATCCGGCCGCGCCGGTGCTCGGCCGCGAGCTGCCGGCCGACAGCCTGCTGGTGGTCAACCGCCCAGCGGAAGAGCCTGGCCATCCGCTGGAGAACGCGTTCGACGATGACCCGTCCACCTGGTTCCGCAGCGTGCGCAACCAGGCCGTGCGCACCGGCGCCCACGAATGGGTGGTCGGCTTCGGTGAGCGCCGGATGATCGACGGCATCGAGCTGGCGCCACGCAACGACAAGAACTGGAAGCATGGCCAGGTTCGCGACTACGAGGTGTACCTGGGCGACAGCAATGGCGAATGGGGCGAGCCGATCGCCCGGGGCCGGCTGCAGTTGAAGGAAGGAATGCAGCGCATCGACTTCCCCGCACACGCCGGTCGCCTGCTGCGTTTCCGGGTGCTGAGCGTGCAGAACCCCGAAGGTGACGGCGCCAGCAGCACCGACCCGATGGTCACTGCGGCACAGGGCAGCGCCCGCGCGTTCGACGCGTTGCAGCCACGCGATGTCGGCCCGATCGCGCTGTCCACCTTCCACATCCTCGAGCACCAGGAACCGGAGCGACCGGCCCGGCAGCGCTATCTCTCCGAGCTGCCGGTGCCGGCCGCGCTGGCCAGCCAGGTGCGCGCCGACCAGGCGTTCCGTGGCGAGGCCGGCATGCGCATGAACGGCCTGCAGTTCCGCCGTGGCCTGGGAGTGGGCGCGAACAGCCGCATCGACCTGCGTCTGCAGGGCGGCTGGCGTCTGCTGCGTGCGGATCTGGGCATCGATGATGCCTGCCGCAGCGCAGGCGGCCTGCAGTTCCAGGTCTGGGGCGACAACCGCCTGCTCTACGACAGCGGCCTGGTGAAGGCGCCCGGCGTGGTCAAGCCGGAGCTGGACATCCGTGGCCTTACCACCCTGAGCCTGCGCACGCTGGGTGCGCAGGGCAGTCAACCCGCCCAGGTCTGTGCCAACTGGGCCAACGCCGTGCTGATCGGCCAGGAGGGCGACTCCGCCAGCATCGTCGCCCCATGACCCCTTCGTAACACCGCTCCTCCCCCGCCCATACCGACTGCGGCCTGCTGGCCGTGGCCCGGGAGCGTTTTGCCCGCTGATCCACATTCGCGCCGCACCCCTGCCAGGAGAGAACCCCGATGTTGCCCGCACGCTACCGCCGCCCCCCCTGTCGCACGATCGCTCCGCTGACGCTGGCCATTGCCGGCGCGCTGCTCTCGGTCGCCCTGCCTGCCGCTGCGCAGGACAGCAAGGACAACGCCACCGACCTGGCCCGCATCGAGGTCACCGGCTCCAACATCCGCCGTACCGATGTGGAAACCGCTTCGCCGGTCCAGGTCATCAGCAAGCAGGACATCCAGAACATGGGTGCGCGTACGCTGCTGCAGGTGCTCGACAACCTGCCGGCTGCCCGCCCGGCGCAGCAGGATTCGCGCTCGCTGTTCACCGGCTCCGACGGTGCCTCGCAGGCCAATCTGCGTGGGTTGGGCGCACAGGGCACGCTGGTGCTGCTGAACGGTCGTCGCCTGTCGTACTACGGCGCACCCGCCGGCTTCCAGACCCAGTTCGTCAACATCGATGCAATCCCGGCTGCCGCCATCGAACGCATGGAAGTGCTCACCGATGGTGCTTCGGCGGTGTACGGCACCGACGCCGTGGCCGGTGTGATCAACGTGATCACCAAGCGCAACTTCCAGGGCGCGGAGATCAACTTCACCAACGATACGTCATCGCGCATCGACTCCTACGGTGAGCGCCAGGCCAGCATCACCGCCGGCTTCGGCGACCTGGCCGAGAACCGCTTCAACATCTACGGTGCGGTCAACATGTACCGCCGTGACGCGATCCCGTTGCGTGATTTCTACGACAAGCGTCCCGAGCAGTACTACGTCAACAATCCCAATTACCTGACGAACCTGCGCCTGGGCGTGGGCAGCAAGCCGGGTGAGTTCAACCCGGGCAGTTACTTCGCCTTCGATCCGGTCACCGGCCGCCGCGTGCAGGAGGCCGCACCCGGGTGCAAGAACGTGCTGCAGGGCGAGGCCGCCGGTCCGCGTTGTGTCTGGGAGACCTGGATGAACAACGAGATCGACGCCGGCGCCAAATCCGAGCGCAACACCGCCTACCTCAATGGCACCTTCCTGGTGGGCGACTCGACCGAAATCTTCGCCGAGGCGACCTACACCGACATCGATCTGCGTGCCAATGGCGGTACACCCCGCAGCTATGGCACCACCACCGGTAACCCGACCAGCTGGTTCTCCCGCGATACCGGCACTACGGTCAACCAGTTCCTGTATCCCTACCTGGGGCCGAACAACGAGTACAACCACGCCAGCCCTGAACTGAAGGCGATGATGGGCGGCGTAGTCGGCCTGCAGTACCTGCTGCAGGATGCCGGCGCCAACTACTTCGGCCAGCGCAACACCGACAAGAGCTACCGCGTGCTGACCGGTGCACGTGGCAACATGGGTGACTGGAACTGGGAAACTGCTTTCGCCACCGCCGGCACGCACTCCACCACCTACCAGACCATCAACGTCAACCTGAAGGGCTTCGAGAAGGCCTTCGGCCCGTACTCGGTGGATCCGGGTACCGGGCGGGTGATCATTTCCGACCATCCGGCATACAAGTTCGGTGAGATCAGTGAAGCCAACGCAGCGCTGATCCGCGAGGCGTTCCCGACCTTCGACATCCAGTCCTGGACGCGCCTGCACACCCTGGACGGCAAGATCGAAGGCCCGCTGTTCCAGCTGCCGGCCGGTGAGATGCGCGCCGCGTTCGGCTTCAATGCCAGCCGCGAAACCTTCTACACGCCGGGCAATGCCGACGCAGCCGCCGGCCTGATCACCCAGCAGGGCGGCTCGTGGTTCGACGGTGCGCGCAACACCTATGCACTGTTCGCCGAAACGGTGGCGCCGATCACCGACAAGCTGGAACTGGATGCCGCGGTCCGCGTGGACAAATACCCGAACTTCAGCGCCAACGTCGCACCCAAGATCGGCTTCAAGTACCAGGCATTCGATCAACTGATGCTGCGCGGTACCTATTCGACCGGCTTCCGTGCGCCGAGCCTGGCCGAGTCCGGCAGCGGTGGCGTGTTCGCCCAGCTCGGTGGCTACCGCGATGAGGTGCGCTGCGCCGAGACCAACGCAATCGCCGACCTGTTGCGGCAGTCGCAGCGCGCCGGTGACGTGGACCTGGGCAAGAGCCTGGCCAACGTCGATTGCAGCCGCACCGTGGCCCGAATGACCCAGCCCAACCAGGACCTGAAGCCGGAGAAGGCCAAGATCGCCACCCTGGGCTTCGTCTACGAGCCGGCCAGCTGGCTGTCGGTGTCGGCCGACTACTGGTTCATCTACCGCAACAACGAGATCGTCGCCCCGGATTTCAGCCGTGATACCGACATCATCTCCTCCACCCGTTCGCCGATCACTGATGCCGATCGCGCAAACCTGGCCCAGCTGGCGGCGATGTGCGCCGACCCGGCCAGCGGTGTGAGCTGCCCCTCGGTCCTGCCCGGCTACAGCGTGGGCAACGTGGCCAGCGTGGTCGGCCAGTACAAGAACCGCGGCAAGACCCTGGTCGACGGCTTCGACGTGGACGCACGCAGCCGCTTCTCGCTGGGCGAGTGGGGCGGGCTGAACGTGGGCCTGGCCGCCACCATCGCCAATCGCAACCGCTACTACATGGATGAGGAAAGCGGCTGGTACTACGGCGACGTGGTGGGCTACTACAACAACCCGCGCCTGCGCGCCACGCTCAACGCCGACTGGACCTACAAGCAGGTGACCACCAGCATGTTCGTCAACTACGTGGGCGGTACCAAGTGGGCCCGTGACCGCGTGGATGAGGTGGATAACAACAAGGAGACCTGCACCGCCGGCTACCTGGCGCTGCAGGCCAGCAAGTGCGACGGCGCGCCGTCCTGGTGGACAGCCAACCTGAGCGTCACCTGGCGCCCCGACGACGCCTGGAACCTGAGCTTCACCGTCAAGAACCTGTTCGACCGGCTGCCGTTCTACGATCCGAACAGCTTCCTGGGTGACTCCAGCGACTACGCGACGATCTTCGGCCGTGGTTACAGTGTGACCATCGGTTATCGATTCAAGTAAGCAGGTTCGAGTGATCCAGCGCGCCGGTTGCGGCCGGCGCGCTTCCAAGAGGAGAGATGTTTGCCATGAAACGCAGGGAGTTCATCGCGGCCAGTGCCGCCGTCGCCGCCAGCAGCCTGTTGCCACAGACCCCGGCCTGGGCGCGCGGGCGCACGCTCCGCCTGGCCATGATCGGTACCGGCATGCGCGGCCAGGTACTGTTGAAGGAGCTGGTGCGCCGCGACGATGTCGAGGTCATTGCACTGTGCGACATCGAGCCGATCATGCTGGGTCGTGCCGTGGACATGGTCACCAAGGCCGGCAAGCCTGCGCCGAAAACCTATGGTCAGGATCGCGACAGCAACGCCTGGAAGCGCCTTCTGGAACAGAAGGGCATCGATGGCGTGATCATCGCTACGCCGTGGGAATACCACGCGCCGATGGCGATCGCCGCCATGCAGGCGGGCGTGGCCGTAGGCTGCGAGGTGGTGGCCGGCATCACCCTGCAGGACCACTGGGATGTGCTGAAGACCCAGCTCACGACCGGCACGCCGTACATGCTGCTGGAGAACGTCTGCTACCGCCGCGATGTGATGGCCGCCCTGCAGATGGTGCGACAGGGCCTGTTCGGCGAGCTGGTGCATCTGCAGGCCGGCTATCAGCACGACCTGCGCGGGGTGAAGTTCAACTCCGGTGATCCCAGCCAGCCTTACGACAGCGGCGTGGAGTTCGGTCCCAAGGGCTGGAGCGAGGCACGTTGGCGCACCGAGCATTCGGTGGAGCGCAACGGCGAGCTCTACCCCAGCCACAGCATCGGCCCGTGCGCGATGTACACCGGCATCAACCGCGGCAACCGCTTTACCCATATCAACGCTTTCGCGACCAAGGCACGCGGCCTGCACGAGTACACCGTGGCCAAGAGCGGTGGCACCACCCACCCCAGCACCCAAGTGAAGTTCAAGCTGGGTGACATCGTGACCACCACGCTTGCCTGCGAGAACGGTGAGACCATCCTGCTGCAGCACGACACCTCGCTGCCTCGACCGTACTCGATGGGCTTCCGCGTGCAGGGCACCAAGGGTCTGTGGATGGACGTCAACCACTCCATCCACATTGAAGGCCGCAGCCCGCCGCACCAGTGGGAAGAGTTCAAGACCTACCAGGATCAGTACGAGCACCCGTTGTGGAAGCAGCATGCCGACACCGCGGCCAGCGCCGGTCACGGCGGCATGGACTGGTTCGTCATCCATGCGTTCGTCGAGGCACTGAAGGCCAAGGCGCCGATGCCGATCGACATCTACGATGCAGTGACCTGGAGCGCGATCACCCCGCTGTCCGAGCAGTCCATCGCCAATGGCTTCCAGACGCTGGAGTTCCCTGACTTCACCGCTGGCGCGTGGAAGCAGCGCAAGCCGATCTTCGCCTTCGACGGCACGTACTGATCCGTACACCCACGGTAGCGCCGGGCCATGCCCGGCGTTGCTGTGTGGACCGGTGTGCTCGCCCCTGTGGCGCTGGGCCTGCGCTCGGCGGCTGCCGGCTTCCAGTTCTTAGCGTGGAAGATCAGCGGCCTGCTGATTCTGGGGCCGTGCCGGTGGGCCAACAATCGATGGCCTGAGCAGGGAAAGATGGCGCGCCCGGAGGGATTCGAACCCCCGACCAATGGCTTCGGAAGCCACTACTCTATCCGGCTGAGCTACGGGCGCGTTGGCCGCATAGTGTATGCCTACTTTTGCGTTTTCGGAAGTCCAGCAAAGCAGGGGCCGACCCGTCAGGGCTGCGAGGGCGGCACTACCCGGCTTCCCTTGCCCGCAAACGCTGCCTGCTCTTCTCAAGCGCCGACTCGAAGCGCTTCACGCTTCCGCCCAGGAAGAAGAAGTGGTCGGACTGCTTCGCGATGATTGCCTGATAGGCGTTCCTCAGTTCCGGGTCGTTCGACAGGTAGTTCGCCAACAGAGGAAGGCCAGGCAGCGATTCGCTCGGAAGCTGCGGGCCTGCGACCTTCGCTATGGGCCCGCCAGTGCCATCGCGGAGATCGACAAGGAGCGTACGGGTCAGGCGCGAGAGCGGCGCGACCTGTTCACTGTTCCCCGCGACCTGCTGCATGGCTGCGAGCGGGATGGCCGCAAAGAGATGGTAATGGGTTGCGCGCTTGCCCCGGGCAACCTCGGCAGGGAGCAGGCCCTGCTGGGTCACCTGCGCAAGCCCACGTGAGAGCACGCGCTGGCCGGCTTCTTCAATGGATCGATCCTTCAGCACGGCCGCTGAAAGTACGAGGGAGAGACCGCTCCAGTAATAGTGGTTATCGACTGGCTGGGATTGAAAGAATGCGTTTGATGCATCCGCCGCTTGTTTGATCCACGCCCTGGTCGGTGAATCGAGGACACCCTCCAGCTGTGCTTCATCAAGGCCCAGCAGGTTGGCCAGCACGGCGACCATCAGCCAGTCACGGAAGTATCTGTCTTCCCGGCTGCGCGGTTCTCCCAGATAGTCTGTGCGAGCCATTTCATGGACCAGGTTTGTGATGCACTCTCCGACCTGGGCACGACCCGCAGACTCAGCCTCCGCATACTGGGCCGCCAATCGGTTCAGCGCCACCACGGGCCCGCCGATTCGCGTACGGACCGGCTTCTGCTCCGCCACCGCTTTGGGGTTCATCGTGGAGAACGTCGCGTCAACCGACGGGCCGTAGTAGCGCGAGATGATTCCCATCTCCGGGGACATCTGGGGCATCTTCGGACACGCGGATCCTGCGGCATGTCCCTCGCCCACGCTGGCGAGCAGCAGCAGCGCAAACAGCATTGAACAGAGCCGGGTCCAGAGGGTGTTCGACCTGCGTGCATTGGCAAGGGCAGGAATGCTGGCGGAAATCATCATCGACGTAACCTCATTCTGAGTTTCTCCATCAGAGCGCGCATTCCGGCCAGGTCATCACGGTTGATGATCAGGAATCGGTGAATGGGAACGGAGAAAGCGACCCGGTATACGAGAAGGAAGGAGAGCGTTAGTACAACGTTCGAGATCAACATGGAAATCGCCGCACCGTTCAGGCCATAGGCCTCCGTCAGCGGCTTGGCGGTAACGATGTTGAGCATAACTCCCGGAAGCATCAGCAGGAAAACACGGAACGGGGACAGAACCACCGAGAGACTGGGGAACAGGATCGTCCAGGGTGCACCACTGAGCGTTGCAGCGACCAGGAGCACGAACAGCCAGCCATCTGCGGAGAACTGTGAACCCAGCAGCAGCGGGACCGACACATCCGCCGTGGCGATCATGGCCACGGATACTACGGTGAACAGCAGCATGGAGGTGCGAAGCATGGCTGCGCTGCTGTCGACGGCCTCCTTGGTGCTGGATGAGCGGACGCTGTATGAGAATGCCACTACCGCAATGGCCATGCCCACTTCGGTGATGATCTCGGTCAACCGCTGCAGGGCGAAGAACGTACCTGCATCATCACTTGCGGAGGTGTGGCTGACAACCAGGAACGAGACCCGCTTGGCCGCGTTCATCAGCAGCACTGAGAGCATGAACAGGAAGCCCCGGCTGACCAGTTTCCAAGCCAGCGCGGTCGCAGTGCTCTTGCCGGATGGAACGCGGATTGCTGGCAGCTGCTTTGCGAAGAGATAGAGTGCAGCGGCAACCTGGGATATTGCCAGGGCCCATACTGCGCCAAGGAGCGTGAATGCACCGGGGATGACGAGGAGCAGGACAGTGCCGATCAGCAACGCTATTCTGGATGCCAGCTCCGACCGGTTGAACAACTTGATGTCGCCGGTTCCGAGGGGGGTTCCCTGCATCATGCGCAAATAGAGCATGGCCGCCAGAAGGATCGAGAACGGAGCGGCAAGTTGGGCCGGGTCCATCCCCAGATCGGACGCGCGCAGGGTCAGATACGCCGCCGGCACACCCAGCACTGAAAGGACCAGCCACAGGAAGAATCCGCTGCGGGTATAGTCGTGCGTGAGCGCAGGTTCCTTGCCGATGAACACGGCAAGAGAATTGCGGGTGCCCAGGTCGAGAATGGTCGAGTATATGAGCGTCGTCGAGAAAATGAATCCGTAGGCAGCCATCTCCGCCAGGGAGAGCTGCCTGGCGACGATCAGAAAAACCAGAAGATTGACCGATTTCGCTCCAAAACGCGTGACGATCGTCGCAAGTGTATCGAGCGCTCGCTTAGCCATGAGCGCGGGTAATCTGTCGGGTGTCGGCAATCAGGACCTGTCGGAATCCGTCCACGATCCCGTTGAAGGCAATGCGGGTGCCATCGCTGGACCACACCGGATGCGGATCTATACGCCGAGGACCGTTGAGGTTCTTGGTATGAATCCAGCAGAGCGCCTGTTCCTTGTTTGTTTCAAGGTCAATGAGGCGCAGCGGTATATCGTTCTGGGAGTTTCTGAATCCCTCCGACACATAAGAGTCGGTCACCAGGAACCGCCCGGAAGGGTCCAGGCTTGGGTGCCCGCTGCCCTTGTGGCCCGGAGCGACGGTTTCCAGGCAGGTGCCATCGGCCTTGAAGCGCACGAACGCCATCGGCTTACCTTTCGGGCGAAGGTTCATCAGGATGTGCTCGCCGTCCGGAGTCCAGTTGGGATGATGGCCCCCGACCCGCCATAGCGCATCCGGCATGGCGAGCTTGATGTTGGAGCCATCCAGATTCATGGTCACCAGCTGAACCGGCGTTCCGCCGCGGAGGCGTACGCCGGTGCAGAAGAGCACGGCAAAGAGTTTCGTGTTGGTGGGATTGACCTTGACGTTAAACACATAGTACGTGCTGCCTGCCAGCTCTGATTGATCCGGCAGGCATTCAACGATGTCCCTCAAGCTCACCAGAAGCTTCCGTTCCCCGGTCACAAGGTCGGTCCGCCAGATGCCTTCCGTCGAACTCAGGGGCGTTGTCTGCCGCTTCTTTCCGGTCAGCGGATCGGCTACGCCATAGCCCGGGATGATCGCGTTCACATATTCGATGTCGGGAGCATAGGAGTACCGTCGGTCTGGGGAGAGACCATAGACGGGTCCATCCAGAGGGACGACCTTCCGTTGGGCGCGTTCGATGCGCACGCCCGTGGCTCGTCCTTCGACGACGTCGTTGCAGTACAGGATGTCATCGCTGCTGCCCCACTGCACGTTCGCGCCGAGCTGCGCCCCCCAGCCCAAGGTCTCGTGCACGACCTCGCACCCGCCTTCGACCAGGTCAATCACGCACACACGTGCCTTGTCGCCCGGAATGGGGATGCGCTCGATGAACGGAACCTGTGTCACGGCAAGGAAGCGGCCGCTCGGAGAGAACGGGTCAACGTCAAAGAAGGTGGTCATGTAATGACCGGAGTCAGGACTAACCGTCGACACCGGTACCGCACTCTCCTGCGGTCGGTAGGGCCTGGATGGGCTGTCGACTCTAAGGGGGGCCTTGCTCCAGTCACGCATCGGGCCGCGGGCGTGCGCGAGAGCCTGTCGCGCCAACTCCGGCGCTTCCTTCAGCCTTCGCTTGAGGTACTTCAGGTTGTTAATGAAGATCTGAGTGTTCATCGAATGAGGTCCAGGCCGGTCCGCGCCTATCAATTGCCACGAAGATAGAAGCGCCAGGCTTCCTGCATGAATGAGAGTGGGAAGATGACCGCATCCTTGGCGTAGCGCCGGAAAAGCCGGCGCGGATCCGATGCCAGCCGGTACAGCCATTCCAGGCCCGACTTCGACATCCATGCTGGCGCCCGTTTCACATTGCCCGCCATGAAGTCGACCGTAGCGCCGGCGCAGATCGCCATGCCCGGGCGCAGCAGGCTGGCATGCCGATGGATCCACTTCTCCTGCTTTGGTGAACCAAGGCCAAGCACGACGAAGTTGGCGCCGGACTCATTGATCATGGCGACGATCCGATCAGATTGCGCAGCATCCTTCTCGAATCCAAACGGAGGGCTGTACGCACCCACCACGCTCAAGGTCGGGTAGTTGTGGCGGATATGCTCGGCTGCCCGCTGCGGCACATCGTTCATACCGCCCAAGATGAAAACGGAAAGCGGCAGTGCCGCGCTATGTGCGTGGGCCAGGACTGCAGGAACCAGATCGCTGCCGGCGACCCGCTCGGGAACAGGGTGACGGAGTAGACGGCTGGCCATCACCACCGGCCAACCGTCAGCGAGCACGTGGGCTGCTCCTTCGTAGGCGTCGCCAAACTCGTGGTCGGTCCGCAGGATCACGACATGGTCGATGTTCGGGGTTACGACGTACTTCATTTCATCTGTTGACAGGCATTCGGACGCGATCGTCGAAGCCGCCTGCTCCAGGGTCATGAGATCTATCGGGATGTTGAACACGCGCCGCGGCTTCATTTGGGTATTCACTTCAGAACTGATCTCTCGCGCGAACTGATGGCCATCGAGATCATCAGCGTGACAAGGCAATACAGCGTGACCGGCTTGGACGCGTAGTTGGCGCCGGTAAGACTGCCCAGGACCATGGTGACGACCATGAAGAAGGTGTAGGAGTAGGGACGTACCGGATCCCGGCGACCCGAGACAACCAGATGGCTCAGCGCCAGGAGGATCACGAGTGCCATGCCGATGTATCCGGTTTCAAAGAACGCCTGCAGAAAGCTGTTGTGGGGGTGCGGCGGTCGATAGAAGCCAGGCCACATGTAGTCAAAGGCTGCGTTGTCGAACGAGCCGAAGCCGTAACCCTTCCACGGGGATAGGAGCGCTTCGTTGATGCTCTTCATCCAGATCGTCGTGCGTCCGGTCAGGCTGGTGTCAACGCCGGCATCAGCCAGTGTGGATTCGATGTTCGCCTGGAACGTGAGTGCCAGCGCGATGGCGCCCAGCGCCGTTGCGGTCACCAGCCAGCGCATCGGCTTGCGCATGGAGAAGGACACAGTCAGCAGCAGTGACGCAACGACGAATACGGAATACAGGCGGGCGTACGCGAGGTAGAAGACGCCGAGCATCAGTGGTGCTGCGAGGAACAGCAACCAGCGCTGCGGGAGAACCTTGCGCATATCGCCGTTCAGCCAGGCCAGTACGGCCAGTCCCAGCGCACACCCCATGAACAGGCCCAGGCGGAGTTGGTGCTCGAAAACTCCGCGGAGCTCTGGCCGCTCGCCTGACGTGAATGGCTGGAAGGCGAGGCTACGATCGACGGGGATTATCAGCAGCGATAGAACGGCTGTGATCGAACCGAGCATAACCACGTGACGGACAACGAGTTCAACTGGCGCCGCAGCGATGATGCTAGTCGTGAGGAAGATGATCGAAAGCAGCGTGAGCTGGAAGATCGTATCGGTAGCCGAGGGCGACCATGCAGCACTTACGGCAACCAGTACGAGATAGACAAGGAGCAGCCGGTTGGATGATCTGATGGACGGGCTGGGGATGCGCCAGCCGTTGGCCAGTGCCGTAGCGAAGATCGACAGCCCCATCAGAACAATCATCGCCAGGTTGCCGGTTTTGATGCCCTCGAAACGCGGAAGGTTCAGGTCAAGACACAACGCGCCCAGGACGAAAAAGAACACCGAGATGTTGGGGACCCGTATGTCTGCGGTCGCCCGGAATTGATGCTGAGCGCTATTCATGCGTGCAGTGCGGTTCCGTGGGAAGCCGTCGGCCGGCTCTCCCGTTCCAGAAGAAGACGATCAAAGTAGGAATCAAGTCGTTCGCGTTCCGCAAGGCCCTGTGCCCAGGAAAGATCATGCGCGGACTCGATCGTGCCCCCCTGCATGTCGACCACATTGGTTGAAAGGCCAAGGTCGGCAAACAGCGCGCTCACCTTGCCGTGGTTCCCGCCGGGTAGTACCGCGACCGGGCGGGCTCCGGCATTCGCGGCGAGAAGCAGGACGTGCAAGCGATTGGAATAGACACGCTCCGTCATGGAATACCAGTGACAGGCTGTCTCCAGGCTGGAATCGGTTTCGATCAGCGAAATACGCTCTTCGCCGAAGCGCTGGCACAGCCGGGAATGGAGCTCCCGCATGCCGCGCGAGTCACGCCCGACCTGTGAGATCACCGCATGGTGATTGTCCGAGGCGCCTTCGGCGATGATGCGTTCTGCCCACTCCGCAAGCCGTGCAGTGGAAAGGCCGCGATCAGTGCGAAAGCTGAAGGCGCTGGCGATCTGCTTCGAGGTCGCCTCCGTCGCTGGCTGCTGGTAAAGATTGAATGAGAGGTCGGGAACAACGTCGTCAGCTGGAATTCCGATTCGCTCAAGGTAGCGTGCGCTGACCTCATCCCGAACCACGAACGCATGGCAGATCCTGCGCCTTATGCGTGTCACCAGCCGCTCACGCCACGTCATCGGCTCGAACGAGACGCCAACCAGACATACGCGCACGCCAAGACAGCGCAGGGCTAACAGTATGCAGTTGTAGACCAGAGAGGATACGAACGCCCTCGTGTTGTCGCCAACGCCGCCGCCAAGGCCGCCGGGGTTGAGGAAAAAGTAGCACCGATTTCCTGCGATCGCCTGCTTCGCCATGTCCAGCAGCATCCTGCCGCGACCAGAAGTGATCAGCCGTGTATTGGAAAGCTGCTCGACGCCCATGGTTGCGTGGAAGCTCTTCGGTGAACGTGTGAGGTCGATCGTCAAGGGCACCCGTGCAGCGACCAGCGCAGCCAGTTCCTTGTTGATCAAGGCGTCTCCGAGGTTGTCGAACTGCGTCTTGACGCTCATGAATCCCAAGGTTCTGGGCATCATCGCTGCTCCGCCGGGGATGTTGCCTGCTCAGTCAGGGCATGGATGTACGCATAGTTGTGTGCGTGGCGAGCACCATCGCCGCGCGCGGCGACGGCCAGGGCAGTTTTCTTGAACAGCCACTCCGGGGCTACGGTCCTGTAGATACTCTTGAGTACGGTTTTCGGATGGACCGCGCCGCAGTTGCGGAGAATGATGGAAAGAGCACGTATCTTGCTCCGCTTGGCAACTTCGTGGGACAGCGCATAGAGCACGAAGCCTGAGCGGGCCCTGGGAGTCAGCGGGCACATTGGAGAGCCAAGCCAGGCTCGGATGTTCTCTTCGGCGCTCGAACTGGAGATCCGGGCATCTGCCTGGTCATCGAAGAGCACGGCGAGCGGGCGGTCGATGAACAGCAATGTGCCGGACGCGCGACGCGCGCGAATGAAGAAATCCGGATCCTGCACCTTGCGCAGTGCATCATTCCACTTCGTCGCCAGCGCCACATCGCGTCGCACGACGATGCTGGAGGACTGGATGCGCTCATCGTGAACGAAGTAAAACTCGCTGATCTCTTCGTCATCGCCGGGAGCGCGGCTCGGTCGCAGCTGCATGCGGTCATCGCCACGATATACCAGCAGCCGTGAGGCGATGACGCCGGGCTGGCTGACCGCTATTTGATCTGCGATCGTCTGCAGCTTGTCGGGAAGGAAGATGTCATCGCTGTCCAGATATGCGATGTAACTGCCTTGAGCGAGAGAGCCTCCAAGGTTCCGGGCTGCACATGCTCCCTTCCTGTCGCTGGTCTGCCTGACAAGCTGCAGGCGAACATCGGTGAAGCGCGCTGCCACGGCGGCAATGTCCTCATCGGAATGATCGTCGACGACAATGACCTCGAAGTTGTCGAAGGTCTGATTGCGAAGCGATATCAGAGCACGTGTCAGCAGTTCCGACCGGTTCTTGACCGGAATGACGACCGAGAACAGCGGCGCAGGGGTGTCAGGCTTCATAGGTTTATTTCAGTTGTTACCAGGCAGGTCACGGGTATCGCCTCTTTCAGCATCTTAGAGGACCGTGGTCGATTGGGTCTGCGGCGGGCTCCCCGTGACTGAACGGCTCCGTCATACTTGACCCGCATAGGGGGCCTGAACCTTGGGCGAAGGTTCGATCGATCCGGGGCCCGCCCGATGCAGGGCAGGCGGGTGAGGCTTGTTCTCGGCTGGAATCAGCCCACTGCCAGACTTCAGCGGAGTCGCGGAATGGTTCATGTCTGCATCCTTGCAAGTGTCGAGGGCGATGCCCTTCCAAGGCCCCTTACCAGGGCAACCCAGCATGCTACCCGGAGTTCGTGACCTGATCCAAGGCCTGCGGAGCGCTTGCAGCTGAACAGGAGCCGCTTTCGTCCCTGTCGAGGCACCATGCGGCAGTTTGATGACCGTTTCTGGTATGCTAATCCGCTGTTTGTCAACTTCGCCAATTCAGTTTGTGCGGCAAAAGCTGCACTGGTTTGCGCGATGGCCGGGCGATGGTGCCCGGCGTCTTGACGCCCACAGCCTGTTCTTCGAATTTCACGATGGAAGCGATGAGAAAGCAATCAGAGTCACGAGTGGTCAAGGATGACGAGATCGATCTTCGGGAGATCGTGGGTCTGCTCATCGACCGCAAATGGTGGATTCTGGGGCCTACAGCGCTGTTCCTGGCCATAGGCGTCGCGTGCGCAATGCTTATGGCGCCGGTGTATCAGGCACAGGCGCTGGTGCAGGTCGAGTCAAAGATGCCGACCATTCCCGGACTGTCCGATCTGGCTTCCCTCGGCGGTGGCGGCAGCACTGCGGCGACCACCGAAGTTGCGCTGCTCACCTCCCGGACCGTGATTGGTTCCGCTGTCGATCAGCTGCAGCTGGACATCCAGGTCAAGCCGGTTCGATTCCCGTTGATCGGTGGCTTCATCTCCAGGCGCTTCACCCCGGAGTCGGATGGGCAGGTCGCCTCTCCTTGGCTGGGCATGTCCCGCTACGGATGGGGGGGGGAAAGCCTGGACGTTCATCGCCTGCAGGTTCCCGCTGCTCTTCTGGACACCACGCTGCTTCTGGAGGCTGGGGAGTCGACTGGCAGTTACGTACTGTACGACGAGGACGGCGAGGAACTGCTGAAGGGAGCTGTGGGCAAGCCCGCTTCCGGCAAGGGCGTTGAGCTGGAAGTAGCTGCGCTGCATGCCAACCCTGGCATGCGCTTTGAGATCACCAAGCAGCGTAGATTCGATGTCGTCGCCGCATTGCAGGAGGATGTCAGGGCCACTGAGCAGGGCAAGGATTCCGGCATTCTCCAGCTGGTCTACGAGTCCGAAGATCCTCGTGTCGCTGAGAATCTGGTTCAGCAGATCGCCGACGCCTATGTACGTCAGAACGTGGATCGTAGTTCGGCGGAAGCGGCCTCCCAGCTTCAATTCGTGAAAGATCAGCTGCCGACGATCCGCCGCCAGGTGGAGCAGGCGCAGTCCGCGATGAGCGAGTATCAGTCGCGCTCCAATGCGGTCGACATCACCATGCAGACCAAGGGCCTGCTGGAGCAGGAAGTGGCGGTGGAGGCCAGCATCCAGCAGCTTCGTCTGAAGCAGGCCGAGATGGACCGCAGCTTCACGCGCGAGCATCCTGCATATCGCGCGCTGTTGAAGCAGCTTGGAGAACTCGAGGGTCGCAAGTCCGGCTTCCAGCGCCAGGTCGGGCAGTTGCCGGATACGCAGCAGGAGCTGCTGCGGCTTACGCGTGATCTGCAGGTCAGCAACGAGCTTTACACGGCGCTGCTGAACCAAGCGCAGCAGCTGGACGTTGCCCGTGCGGGGGCCGTCGGTAATGTCCGGATCGTGGATCCGGCCGCGGTGGACATCGCTAATCCCGTGAAGCCGCGCAAGGCGCTCATCGTTGCGATCGCCACGCTTCTTGGCGCCTTCCTGGCGACGGCGTTCGTGTTTCTTCAGCGCATGCTGAACCCGGGAATCGAGGATCCCTCCGACATCGAAGCGCTCGGCCTGCCGGTGTACGCAGCCATTCCGCTGAGCGTATCCAGTACGCTGCCGAAGCTTCGCAAGGGCAAGCATGGCACCCGCATGATCGCGGATGGCCGTCAGCACCTGCTTGCGGTGACCGCACCGGCCGACCCCACGGTCGAAGCCCTGCGCAGCCTGCGTACCAGCCTGCACTTTGCAATGCTGGAGGCGAAGAACAACATTCTTGCCATCTCTGGTCCTCGTCCTGGCGTAGGCAAGACCTTTGTGTCAGCCAATCTGGCAGCGGTCATCGCTCAGGCCGGGCAACGCGTGCTCGTGATCGACGCCGACATGCGAAAGGGTACGCTCCACAAGATTCTCGGCGTCTCCCATCAGAAGGGCCTGTCGGACATCCTGGGTGGCAAGCTGGCAGTGGACGAGGCAATTCAGCCAGTTCCGGGCGTGGATTCCATGCACTACATGGTGCGCGGTGATATCCCGCCGAATCCGGCTGAACTGCTTATGCATCCGCGATTCGCGCAGATGCTGAACGATCTGGCGGGCAGGTACGATCTGGTGATCGTCGATACGCCGCCGATCCTCGCCGTAACCGATCCGGCGCTGGTAGCCACCCATGCCGGTTCGAGCCTGCTGGTGACCCGGTTCGGCGTCAACCAGGCGAAGGAGATCGAGCTGACCCTGCAGCGCTTTGAACAGAACGGCGTGCAGATCAAGGGCGCGATCTTCAACGCAGTGGAGAAGCGCGCGACCGGGTACTACAGTTACGGCTATTACGAATACAAGTCGGATGGGAAGGCCTGATCCTTTCCATTCGGGTTGAAGCAAGAAGGCCCGGTACGCGTTGGCGTACCGGGCCTTTTTATTGGCTGTTCCGGCATCACGCCGGATCAGTCGTTTCCGAACAGATCCCGGGTGTAGACCTTGTCGGAGACATCCTCAAGCTCGGCGGACAGCCGGTTGGCCAGAATCAGGTCAGCTTCCGACTTGAATCGCTCCAAGTCGTTGATGACCCGGGAGTTATAGAAGTGCGGGGTCTGTAGTACGGGCTCGTGGACGATGACCTCTATACCCTTGGCCTTGATGCGCTTCATCACGCCCTGGATGGCGGAGGCACGGAAATTATCCGATCCGGATTTCATGACGAGGCGATAGATGCCCACCACCTTCGGTGAGCGCGCGATCACGTCGTCGGCAATGAAGTCCTTGCGGGTACGGTTCGCTTCCACGATGGCGTGGATCAGGTTCTGCGGCACGTTGCTGTAGTTTGCCAGCAGCTGTTTCGTGTCTTTCGGAAGACAGTAGCCGCCGTAGCCGAAGGATGGGTTGTTGTAATGGTTGCCGATACGCGGATCGAGGCTGACGCCGTCGATGATCTGTCGGGTATCGAGTCCATGCACCGCCGCATATGTGTCCAGCTCGTTGAAGTAGGCAACGCGCATGGCCAGGTAGGTGTTGGCGAACAGCTTGATCGCTTCGGCTTCCGTGGAACCTGTGAACACTGTGGGCACGTCCTTGCGGATGGCTCCCTCCCTGAGAAGCTCAGCGAACTCCAACGCACGCTCTGAACGTTCACCCACAATGATGCGGCTGGGATGAAGGTTGTCGTACAGGGCCTTTCCCTCGCGCAGAAACTCCGGAGAGAAAATGACATTCTGTGTACCGAAACGTTCCCTCAGCTGTTCAGTGCAGCCTACCGGGACGGTGGACTTGACCACGACAAGCGCATCCGGATTGATCTGCTGCACATCCCGCAGTACCGATTCAACGGAGCGGGTATTGAAGTAATTGGTGAGGGGGTCATAGTCGGTGGGCGTCGCGATGATGACGAACCGTGCGTCCTCATAGGCCTCCTTGCGATCCAACGTGGCCTTCAGATTCAGGCCGCCCCGCGCGAGAAATGCCTCGATCTCCGCGTCTTCGATTGGAGACTTGCCAGCGTTGATGCGCGCAACGCGATCTGCGTCGATATCCAGCGCGATGACCTCATGGTTCTGTGCCAGCAGAACAGCGTTAGACAGGCCAACGTAACCGGTACCGACCACGGCAATTTTCATGTGGGTTTCCTTTCCTGCATCAGCGGGCAGGTGTGGCCTTGCGCGCAGATGACGTGACATGGGGGTCGCAATGCTACTACATGGATGATGGCCGGGGCCTGACGGCCGGGGTTCGCAACCTTCCCCCACGCCGCGTCGTCGTCCAGGAGTATCCTATCGCCATGGCTGATACCCCCCTCACTTCGCCGCATTCGCCGGCGACGCCGCGCTGGCGGCATTACTGGAGTCTGATGCGCGCGGATCGTCCGATCGGCACGTTGCTGCTGCTGTGGCCCACATGGTGGGCGCTGTGGCTGGCGGCAGGCGGCATGCCACCGCTGTGGACCCTGTTCGTGTTCACCGCGGGTGTCTGGCTGACCCGCTCGGCGGGGTGTGTCATCAATGACTACGCCGATCGCTGGCTCGACCCGCATGTGGAGCGCACCAAGGCCCGTCCGCTGGCGACGGGGGCGATCAGTGGCCGTGCCGCGCTGGTGCTGTTCGCGGTACTGATGCTGGTGGCATTCGGACTGGTGCTGACCCTGAACGGGCTGACCATCGGCATGAGCTTCATCGGCGTGTTCCTGGCCGCCAGCTATCCCTACCTGAAGCGTTATACGCACCTGCCGCAGGTCTATCTGGGCATGTCGTTCGGCTGGGGTATTCCCATGGCATTCGCGGCGGTGCAGGGCGAAGTGCCGCTGCTGGGCTGGCTGCTGTACGCCGGCAACATCCTCTGGTCGACCGCGTATGACACCTGGTACGCCATGGTCGACCGCGAGGACGACCTGAAGATGGGCTCGCGCTCCACGGCGATCCTGTTCGGGGACCTGGATCTGGTGATCCAAGGGGTGCTCTACGCCCTGTTCCTGGCGACCATGGCGCTGGTCGGTGTGCGCGCCGGCCTGGGGAGCTGGTACCTGTCCGGCCTGGCGGTGGCTGCGGCGCTGGTGGTGTACGAATTCTGGATCTGCCGCAACCGCGAGCGGGGGCCATGCTTCAAGGCGTTCCTGCACAACAACTGGGTCGGCGCGGCGCTGTTCGCCGGTATCGCGCTGGATCTGGCGCTGCGCTGACAGGCGCCGCCGGGAAGGGGCGCGATACCCTCCTACGACCAATAGGCGACTGACAGTCCCCGCCGCGAGGCCGAGAATCGAGCCATCGAACCTGGGAGGGTAGGTGATGGCCTCGACGGCAGCAGTGCAGGATGGCTGGATGGCGCGCGCAGCGCTGCGCTCGGCCTCCTGGGCGGAAAAGTGGTTCCCTGATGCCTACGTGTTCGCGGTGCTGGGCGTGGTCATCGTCGCCCTGGCAGCCATCGGCTTCGGTTCCACGCCGCAGACCACGGCCAGTGCCTTTGGCGATGGCTTCTGGAGCCTGATTCCGTTCACCATGCAGATGGCCTTCGTGGTGATCGGCGGTTATGCCGTGGCCACCGCGCCTGTGGTGGCGCGCTTCATCGAACTGCTGGCGCGGGTGCCGCGCACGGGGCGCGGTGCAGTGGTCTATGTAGGCCTGGTCAGCATGCTGGCTTCGCTGCTCAGCTGGGGCTTCTCGCTGGTGTTCGGCGGTCTGCTGGTGCGTGCATTGGCGCGCCGGACCGATCTGCGCATGGACTACCGCGCAGCGGGTGCCTCCGCCTACCTCGGCCTGGGCGCGGTCTGGGCGATGGGCCTGAGTTCTTCGGCTGCGCAGCTGCAGGCGAACCCGGCCAGCATGCCGCCGGGGCTGGTGGAGATCACCGGCGTACTGCCCTTCACTGAAACCATCTTCCTGTGGCAGTCGATCGTGCTGACCGCGGCGTTGATCCTGGTGTCACTGCTGATTGCCTGGTTGACCGCACCGGCGGCTGGCAGTGCGCGCACCGCTGAATCGTTTCCCGGTGCGGCGCAGGCCGAGCCTGAGCCGCTGCAGCGCCGCACGCGCCCCGGCGAATGGCTCGAATACAGCCTACTGCTGACCGTGCTGCTCTCGTTGCTGGCCTTCGGATGGCTGTTCAACGAGTTCGCCAACAAGCCGGTGGTGACCGCAATCGCCAACCTCAATACCTACAACTTCCTGTTCATCTCGCTCGGCCTGCTGCTGCACTGGCGCCCGCGCAGCTTCCTCAACGCTGTGGCCAAGGCGGTGCCCAGCACGACCGGTGTGCTGATCCAGTTCCCGCTGTATGGCGGCATCGCGATGATCCTCACCCACGCGGCCGGCGCCGATGGGCAGACGCTGGCGCACCGGCTGTCCAGCCTGTTCGTGCACATCGCCAGCACCGATACGTTCGCTCTGGTGATGGGCGTGTACTCGGCCGTCCTGGGCTTCTTCGTTCCCTCCGGCGGCGGCAAGTGGATCATCGAAGCACCATACGTGATGCAGGCGGCCAACGAACTGAAGGCGCACCTGGGCTGGGCTGTGCAGGTGTACAACGCCGCCGAAGCACTGCCGAACCTGATCAATCCGTTCTGGATGCTGCCGCTGCTGGGCGTGCTGGGCCTGAAGGCCCGCGACATCGTCGGCTTCACCTTCATCCAGCTGCTGGTGCACATCCCGCTGGTGCTGGGCCTGCTGTGGTTGCTGGGCATGACGCTGGATTACGTGCCGCCTGTGATGCCATGAGGTGCTGCGCCCGCTGCGCGGCCGGGCCGGGCGGGCGCCGCTGAATGGGTCACAGCCTCTGCGGGCATGAGCACATGCCGAACCCGCATGAATCCTTCAGCCGCTTGCGGCACAAGGGGCCACGCCGGTTCATTCACGCGCATGCACATTTCTGTAGCTGCGTCACAACGCATGGTTAACCCACCGCTGCAGACGATGGCCGCAACCACCGCATTCCGCGAGTGGCACTGGAGACACCGCAATGGGCCAGCACAATCAGAACCAGCAGAACCAGCAGAACCAGAAGCAGCAGGATCAGCAGGATCAGCAAGGGCGCGGTCGCGATCAGCAGCAGCAACAGCAGCAGGAACAGCAGCAGCGCGGCCAGCGCAACCAGCAGCAGGGCGGGCAGGACGAGGAAGAGTGACCCTCGCGTCCCTGTCCAGCATCGCCTGAAGCCCCGCCTTGTGCGGGGCTTCTCATTCCAGTGTGCCGATCCGCTCCAGCACGGGCGCCGCCGACATGTCGTTGGGATTGGTACCCGGTACGCCCTGCGGTACGTCCATGCCCATGCTGCGGTAGAGGTCGATCCAATGCCGGGCGATCTTCCCGGTCTGCGGATTGCGGAAGTTCATCGGCTGCAGCGCGAATACATGGTGGGCACGGAAGGCACGTTCGATGAAGTCCGAGCAGTAGTAGCTGTCATCGTTCGGCACGTAGGAGGCGTTGTAGGGCCTTCCAAGCAGGGTACGCGCGGTGGCGACGGCGTCGCCGATGGCAGCGTTGTGCGGTGCGCGCAGGCGGTAGACCACGATCTGCCGCAGCCGGGCGCGCGCCTCCTGCTGGAACGTAGCCAACGTCTGCCGGCGCGAGCCCTTCTCGTCCGCATGCAGCACTTCCCAGCCCTGCGTCGTGGCGGCCACCAGACCCACATGATCGAAACCGGGATGAGCCTGAGTACCGGTCGCGTCATCGATGGCAGCGCTCAGGCCACTTTGCCCTGCGGTGACGAACAGCAGGTCGCCCTCCTGGAGATCCACGGCCGTCGCCGCGGCAGCGGGCAACAACAGGGCGAACAACAGCAGGATGCGGCGCATGGAGGGTCCGGCAACGGGAGGGAACGCCATTGTAGGTTCCTGCACGGCACACGGCCCGTTCAGCCCCGCCGATGCGGTACGGCGCGTATCTCCCAGCCCAATTCCGCATCCCGCAGCTCGCCCGCGGGTACATCTCCCATCAGCACCTGCAATCCCCGTGCGTTGGGCAGGTCCTTCTGTTCGGGGAACCAGCGCCGGTCGGCGGCAACGACGATCAGCAGGCCCTCGTCATCGCCCATCGGTGCGAACTGGGCCGAGGGCGCGCTGATCGGTTGCAGGCCGAAGCGCCCGGCGGCCTGCAGGCGCACCGAATCGACATCGTGGCTGGGCAGACCGACTTCGCTCAGGCAGGTCATCTCACTGCCATGGAAGGCGCCCTCCTGCGGACTGCAGGGAAGCCGGCGCCGGCCGATCAGCTCCAGGATCAGTCCATCCGGGCCGGTGAAGTACACCGACTGCGATTGCCAGCTGCTTTCCAGCGCGAAGTAGTCCAGTCCTGCCGGGTTGCGCTGCAGCGGCGTACGCTCGCGCAGCCAGGTCATGGCGGCCGCGAAACGGTTGTCCGGCACGTTGAAGGCCAGGTGCACGCCGCCGACCGCGACGTCCTCGGCCAGCCGCAGCTCGATCGTGCTCCAGCCGATGTGGATGCGGTTGCCGCTGACCGGCAGCTGCAACACATCGCGGAAATAGGCCGCCACCCCGGTGACGTCGGATACCGGCAGGGTGAGATGCAACAGACGCATGGTCTCTCCGCCTCGAAGCGTGCGCTGACAGTGTAGTGGCACGGGCCTTCGCGCGGCGTCTTCATCCGTGCAACCGGGCGTCGCGAAGCGCTATGGTCGCGGCTTAAGGGCGGCCTCGAAAAACCGCTGCGCCTCCGCCACGGTGCGTGCATGCGTCTGCGCTCTTGGCGTCTGGCTGCTGCACAGGGCGGGCAGTCGCTGCTGGCCCAGCGGCGTGCATTCGGACAGGAAGTCGTAGTGGCCGACACCGGGCAGGACATCCAGTCTCGCCTCCGTGATGGACGCCTTGGCGACCTCCGCGTTGGTGGCTGCAGGAGCGACCGTGTCCGCCGCGCCCTGGATGATCGACACCGGTTGCCGCAGCGCCTGCAACTGCTGGGGCGGGAACGCCTGCATGATCGCCGGTGCCATCAGGAACACGGCGCGCACACCCGGGACCGGGCGGGCATCATCGGCGCGGGCCATCCACGGCGCCAGATGCGCCGCCGCCGCCGCGGCCTTGCGAGCCTCCAGGGTGTGCGACGGCGCCTCGCTCTGTGGCTGGCACACACCGTCATCCGGATGGGCTTCGCAGAAATCACGCAACCGCCGCAGGTCCGGTCGCGCCCCCGCCGCCAGCAGGGCCGTGTAGCCTCCGGCCGAGAAGCCCATTACACCGATCCGCTGCGCATCCACGTGCGGCCCCAGCTTGGGATCGGCCTGCACGGCGGCCAATGCGGCGCGCAGATCATCCGCACGCAGCCAGCTCAGCATGCTGCCCTGCAGGGTCAATTCATCCACGCCGTTGTTGCCGGGATGGTCGACGGCGATCACCAGATAACCAGCGCGCGCCAACGCGGTGCCCAGCCAGCCCATCATGCGGGCGCTGCCGCCGTTGCCATGCGAGAGCAGCAAGGTCGGCAGGCGGCCACCGGCAATGGCGGCCTCCGGCGCCGCCTGGCCCACCACGAACAACGGTGCATTGGGCGGACCGATACGCAGTGGCACTTCGCTGCTGCCCGCCATAGCCGGATACCAGACGGTGTAGCGAAGCGTATCGCGCTGCTGCGCGTCGCGTACCGCAGCGCTGGCCACGGTGGTCACCGCCTGGTGTTCGCCGGCCAGGCCACTGCCGGGGACGCCGGCGAGCGACGCGGGGGCAATCAGGACCAGGCCCAGCAGCAGGTGCATCAAGCGCATCGCACGACTCCTTTCAGTGTGTTGCATTCATCAGGGGTGGGGGTCCACGGGCAGCCAGATCTCCACACCGCCATTGCCGCTGTGCTCGTCGAAGCGGGCGTCGTAGCGTTCCAGGTCCGGCGCCGCGGCAAGACTCAATCCGGAGGTGGGCAGATAGTGATCCAGCAACCAGAACCAGGTGGCGCGGATGGACGAGATGTGGCCGTCATGCCAGGCCACCAGATAGCGGCGCGCGGGAATCTGCAGGCGCTGCCAATGTGCTGGAATCGAGGTCAGCGCGGCGCTGGGCAATGCGGCCAGGTAGGTGAATCCGCCGTCGTCATCGCTGTCGTGGCATACACCAAAACTGACCGGTGCGGGTTTGGGCCACTCCCGGTTGAGCTGCGCCCATTGGCCAGGGATGGCGCCACTGCTGTGGCGGGTGTGGCGCATGCCGATTCCGGCCACCTGGAACGAAGGCGTGTCGAGCAGGCGCGGTGCCACGCTGCAGGCGGTGGGAATGTCGTCCACGCGCGCCGCCTGCACCAGGACCAGATCCGCAGTGCCGGACTCGCGCACCCGTTCGGGGGTCTGCCCGAACTGCTCGCAGAAGGCACGGGTGAACGCGGCATGCGTGGAATAACCGGCGTCCATCGCCACCGGCAGGATTTCGTCGGCACCGTCGGCCAGCCGCTGCGCCGCCATGCTCAAGCGGCGGCCGCGCAGGTAGCGCATCACCGACGTGCCGGTGCGCGCGTGGAACAGACGCGACAGATGGAAGGGCGACAGGCCAGCGGCTGCCGCGATATCGGCCAACGCCAGCGGACGGCCCGCATGGGTTTCGATGTACCACAACGCCTTGCCTGCCGCGCTCATCCCGCCATCCCCGCTGCACTGTCCGGCACAGTAGCGGATCGGCTGCCGCTGCGCTTAGCAGTTCTTGCGCAGTGGATGGCTGACATGGGGAGAGAACCGGGCCGCCGGTCGACTCCGGCAAAGTCCCCGGCCGGCCGGGAGAGCCGGCCCGCCGGGGATACCACACAACGCTTTACCGCCTTACTTGGTTTCTTCCCACTGCACGACGTCGGGCTCGGCGGCGCGGATGCCGGCGGTCGACAGCAGTCGTGTGGTCGCGTCCAGTGCGGCGTTCACCGATGGGTACTCGACGATCGCACGGCCGGAGGCCTTGGACACCTTCACCACGGTGCCGCCGGTGGCCGTTGCCGCGCGCTGTGCGGAGGCTGCATCGGTGAAGAAGACCTTTACCCGGGAGGTGGCCACCACCGGCGCGCCGTCGCTTGAAACGGCGGCGGCGAACTTGCCGGCACCAGCATCCAGACGTGCAGCGGCACCGGTGCTGCTGGCGTCGGTGGAGCGCTTGCTGCGGGTACCGGTGGCGGGCGCCGGTGCGTCGGTCGAGGGCGTGATGCGGAACTCACCGCCCTTGGCCTGCTGCACGGTAGCCGACGGCGCCAGCTGGAAGCGGGTCGCGCCCACGTTGAACGCGCGGCCCGTGGCCCTGGCCTTCAGTTCCTGTGCGTCCACGGCAGACAGGCTCCGGGCTGTGGGGGCCTGGGTCGAGCTCTGCGCCCAGGCGGTAGAGGAGATCGCCGCGACGGCGAGGGTGGTCAGCAGAATTGTCGTCTTCATCATCAGTGCCCCAGAACGCGGATCTTGAAGAATTCGAGGCTGCCGCGCGACGCTGCGTTCGCGGACTGCCCCATGTCGGTCACTTCCAGGGTCCAGGTGCCGTTGCCGGTCTCATCCAGGAAGGCGTTGCTGGACAGCAGGTCCCAACTGGTGAAGTTGCGCTGGATCGCCACGGAACCCGACAGGCCGGAGCCGATCGAGGTGAACGCCGGTTGCACCACGCTGCGCGTACCGCTGGGTGAAACCAGCACGAACTGCAGCTGGCGGGTGTTGCTGTGATTCACCCGAAAGCCCAGCTGCACCGATTCGACGTTGCGTGCGACATTGGCCAGCTGCACCGTCAGCCGCGCTGCCGCAGCGGAGGTGTTGCCGATGGCGACCCGGCGCGTGGTGTTGCGCCATCCGCTGTCCACCAACGGCCCCAGAGACTGGAAGTTCTCTGCGACCTCCACCGCGCGCGCCGCGTTGACCACGCCGAAGCCGTACCAGTTGCTGTAGGCCCGGTTTGCAGCGTTGACGGTCCAGCCCGGCACCAGCGTGCGTCCATCGGCGAGTGTCACGGCAGGCTGGTTGGGATGGTTGCGGGTCGCCGTGGTGGCCAGGATGTACTTCACGTCGCGGTACGTCAGGTTCGGATTGGTTTCCAGCACCAGCGCCGCGACGCCCGACACCATCGGCGCCGAGGCCGAAGTGCCGTTCATCTTGGCGGTGTAATTGCAGGTGCTGTCGACAGCGGACTGATTGCCGTCCAGTGTGTTGCGCAGGCTCGTGTTCTTGTTGCTGCCCTGCGCGCAGCCGGTGACATCGGTGGTGACGATGGCCGGATCGTAGCGGACGGCAGGCTGGCCCGGGACGACCTGCCGCTGCCAGCCGTACTCGCCACCGAATGCGGACACCCACAGCGCGGCACCGGTGGACGAATAGGACGAACGCACGCCGTCGGCGCGCACCGCACCCACGGTGATCACATTGAACAGATTGTTGCGGGGGTCGCGGCCGGCAGGCACGCAGCCGGTGCCGCGGTTCTTGGTGTCGGTGGTGCAGACATCCTGCGTCTGGCTGATCGATGCGTTGTTGAAGTTGTTGCCGGCGGACTTCACGTAGATGCCGCCGCTGCCGCCGCGCGTGCCGGACAGCGCCTGCTCGTACGCGCGGATATCGTTCTCGCTGAACGCGAACGGCAGGTTCGGGTTGCCCGGGCCTGCGCCCCAGCTGTTGTTGAACACCTGCACGTCGGCGGCCTCGGCGCCGTCCCACCACGAGTACTCGATGTTGGCCGTCTGGCTGCCGCTTGCATCGGAGGCCAGTACGTTGAAGCCCTTCAGCGTGGCCGCCGGGGCCACGCCGCGCACGCCCACGCCGTTGGCGCCCACCGCGCCGGCAATGCCGCCGACCATGGTGCCGTGATTGTCCACATCCGGAGCGGAAGGGGAGGGGTTGTTGGAGTTGTTGGCAAAGTTCTTGCCCGCCACGGCTGCCACATTGGCGGCCAGGTCCGGGTGGGCGATCTGCAGGCCGTCGTCGACGATGCCGATGATCACCCCTTCGCCGCGGATGCCATTGCGGAACAGCCCATCCACGTTCAGATCATTGCCGGCAACCGGGCGCGTGTCGCCCTGTACGGCCTGTCCGGTGTTGAGCAGATGCCACTGGATCCCGGCCAACGGATCGGCCTGCTGGGCCTGGGCGGTCACGGCCAGGCTGCCCAGTACCAGGGCAGTGGCCAGGGCCAGCCGCGCGGAGCGCGGTGGCGCGGAGTGGTGCGTGTGTCGCTTCATACACGAATCCTTCTGTTGTGAATCGGCATGGCAGGACGGCGGGACGGAATTGCCCCATCGCAACGAGCCAAACGCGACACAACTGAGAACCCCCTACCTCTTCACGGCAGCAATCTGCAGATGTGCCGATTGCGTCACAAACACTCATGCCCCGCGGTAATGACGACTGCGCATTCCTGTTGTAAGGCCGAGCCTGGCCTCGTCGCAGAACCGAAGGCTCATCGCGCGCCTTCACCACCGACTGTGCTACCAAGGCCCCTGCACTTCCCCGCAATGGAGCAGGACGATGGTCAATCCGCTGGCCCAGGCCCATCGTGGCCTTGGCACGACGCTGTTCAGCCTGTTGAACCCGATCCCGTTCGGCTTCTTCGTCGGCGCCCTCATCTTCGATGCCATCTACCTCAACTCTGCCGAGGTGATGTGGGGCAAATCCGCGGCGTGGCTGATCACGTTCGGCCTGCTCATCGCCATCGTGCCGCGACTGATCAACCTGTTCGCCGTCTGGCGCCGGGGCAACACTGCCACGCGCATCGACCGCCTCGATTTCCTGCTCAATCTGGTGGCGGTCGCCCTGGCCATCTGGAACGCCTTCGTGCACAGCCGTGATGCGTATGCGGTGGCCGTTCCCGGCACGATCCTGTCGGCGCTGACCGTTGCACTGATCGGTCTTGGCCATGTCCTGTTGTCACTGCAGCCGCCGGTGCTGCAAGGAGGCCGTCATGGTTGATCGCATCGTGCCTGCTGCAGGCGGGCTGGTCCTGGCCGCAATCCTGTCGGCGTGTGCCGGCAAAGCCGAATATCACCCCAGCGAACAATCCGGTGCGCATCCGCCGCTGCCGGCGCCGGAGAACTACCTGATGCCGCCCATGCAGGTACCGCGCGGGGTGGGCTGGGCCGATGGGCAGGCGCCGTCGGTGGCCGACGGACTGAAGATCGAGCGCATCGCTGCCAACCTGCAGCACCCTCGCCGCCTGCTGACCCTGCCCAATGGCGATGTGCTGGTGGTGGAAGGCAACGGTCCGGGCACCGAGCCGGTCACCACCCCCAAGCAATGGATTGCCGGCAAGGTAAAGGCGCGCTCGGGCAAGGCCGGCAAGGGAGGCAACCGGGTCACGCTGCTGCGGCGCGCGCCCGGTACTGCCACATGGACCCAGCACGTCTACATCGAGGGCCTGCATTCGCCATTCGGCATCGCCCTGATCGGCGACACGCTGTACGTCGCCAACACCGACAACATCATGAAGTACCACTACGTGCCCGGCGAAACGCGCATGTCCGACAAGGGCAGCGAATTCACCGACCTCCCCAGCACCGTCAACCACCACTGGACCAAGGATCTGCTGGCCAGCCGCGATGGCAGCAAGCTGTACGTGGGCGTGGGCTCCAACAGCAACATCACCGAAAACGGCCTGGCCATCGAGTACCGGCGCGCGGTGGTGCTGGAGGTGGACGTGGCGACTAGCGGCAGCCGCATCTATGCCTCCGGCCTGCGCAACCCCACCGGCCTGGACTGGGAACCCAGCACCGGCAGGCTGTGGGCAGTGGTGAACGAGCGTGACGAGATCGGTGCCGACCTGGTGCCGGACTATCTCACCTCGGTACAGGAACATGGTTTCTACGGCTGGCCGTACAGCTACTACGGCCAGCATGTGGACGAGCGTGTGCAGCCGCAGCGGCCGGATCTGGTGGCCAAAGCGATCCGCCCGGACTACGCCATCGGTTCGCACGTGGCACCGTTGGGGCTGCTGTTCTATACCGGCCAGGCACTGCCGGCGAAGTACCACGGCGGCGCCTTCATCGGCGAACATGGCAGCTGGGACCGCTCTCCGCTGAGCGGCTATGAAGTGGTGTATGTGCCGTTCAAGGATGGCAGGCCGACGGGGCGTCCGCAGACCGTGGTCAGTGGCTTTGCCTCGGAGGACGAGAAGACATTGAGGGGCGCACCGGTGGGCATGGCCATCGACAGCGAGGGCGCCCTGCTGGTGGCCGACGACGTCGGCGATGTGGTGTGGCGTGTGTCGGCCAGGTAGCTCTGCAGAGTCCAGCCATGCTCGACTGCTCTGGATCTGGCTTCTGTAGGGCCGAGCCCATGCTCGGCCTACGCGCGCAGCGCTGGGTTTCCGCGTACAGGTCGAAGAGCAGCCGAACGTGGGCTCGACTCTACAGCTCCGTGGTACCGCTGCGGATCCCGCTGAACACCGATTCGGCCGCAAACCCGACGCCGCCCAGCAGCACGCCGAAGTACGCAACCGTGGCGACCAGGAAGGCATAGCCGGCCGCCACCGCCGCGCCATCACGCTGGATGAATCCGATGGCGAAGGACATCAGGGCAAGTGCCGGCAGCGTGTTGCTGAAGGGAATCGGCCCGGCCGGCGCCATCAGTAACAGCGTGGCCACGATCAGGGCCAGGTTGTTCAGGCGCATCATTCTCTTCGAGCGCACCATCACCGCCAGCCGCATCGGTCGCGACAGGCGCTCCATGCGGTGCACCCACTTCAGTGCGCGGCCAAGGTTGGCCTTCAGCTTGTCGGTGGCGATCTCGCGACGGGCCAGCTTCTGGGGCACCCACAGCGGGCGGTTGCGCACCCGGCTCAGGCCGATCAGCAGGATCGAGGCACCGAATACGGTACTCAGCCCGGGAATCGACACCGGAATGATGAAGATGGCCGAGAGCAGGATCACGATCAGCAGCAGGCCTTCATCGCCCAGCGCGCCGAGCAAGGTGCCGACGCTGACCTGGTCACCGGGCAGCTCGTCGATCATCTGCTCGATCTGCTGGGCCAAGGGGGCGCTGTCGTTGGTTTCGGGGGCACGGTAGGTCATGCGTCGCAAGCTTCTCCAGGGAAGGGCGGTCAACGGGCCGTCCTGCGGTGTGGGACGCACAGGCTCTGGCAGTATCCCGGCCAACGTGGGCAAAGAGGTGAACCGGGCATGAGGGGGTAAACTGGCGTGCCCCGCATGAGTTGAACGCAATGGACATGGGCCGCAGGCAATCGACCGTCGAACTGGTCGCCATCGACATGGATGGCACCCTGCTGGATCCCACCCACGCGCTCACCGCACGCGCCAAGCAGGCTATCGCGCAGGCGCGCGCGCTGGGCGTGCACATCGTGCTGACCAGCGGCCGCCCGGTCCCCGGCCTGGCGCCGTTCCTGCACGAACTGGGCATCGATGGCAACGACGACTACTGCATCGCCTGCAACGGCGGCCTGGTGCAGCGCATCGGCACGCGTGAAACGGTGGTCGAGTACCCGCTCAGCTTTGACGATTTCCTGTTCTGCGAGCAGGTGGCGCGCGAACTGGGCGTGCACTTCCAGGCGCTGGACAGCCAGCGCATGTACACGCCCAACCAGGACATCAGCTATTACACGGTGGCCGACTCGCACCTCTCGCGCATGCCGCTGTCGTACCGCCGAGTGGCCGACATGGATCCGGCCATGTCCTTCATCAAGCTGATGATGATTGATGAGCCGGAGGTACTGGATGCGGCCATTGCGCGGTTGCCCAGTGAGCTGACCGAGCGTTTCGCGGTGCTGAAGAGCGCACCGTTCTTCCTGGAGGTGTTCGATCATCGTGCAGGCAAGGGCCCCAGCCTGCAGAAACTGGCGGAGCACCTGGGGATCGACCGTGCCAACGTCATGGCCATCGGCGACCAGGAGAACGACCTGACCATGCTGCAGTACGCCGGCACCAGCGTGGCGATGGGCAACGCGATCGATGCGGTGAAGGCCGTGGCGCGCTTCGAGACCACCACCAATGCCGACGAGGGCGTGGCACGCGCGATCGAGCGCTTCGTGCTGCGGTAGGGTCCGCGGCGGTAGGCCGTCTCCTGCGTCGACGCAAGGTTCACACAATGTTGCCGCGTCATGCTTCCTGGCATGGCCCAGTCCGATTCCGCCCAACCACCGATCCGTCCGGGCGTCCGAGCATGCCCGCGACCCGCGCCCTGCGCTGTGCCCGGGGTCGATCTCGACGCCGAATATCAGTTCTGGCAGGTCTATGAGCGTCTTGTCCGCCCCCTACCCGGCGGGGGCCTGCGGCGGGCCTGGCTGGTTCTGCAGGCGGTCTACCGCACCCGCCTGCGATTTCCTGCGGACACCCAGGAAGTCGCACTCGCGCGGGTCATGTTCGGCAGCAATACCACTGCCGAGCGTTCGGCCGAACTGCAGGACCTCTACGGTCTCGTCAGTCGCCGTCTGGCAGCCGTCGCTGCCCGGGGCAGAGGTGCCTCGCGCAGCGGGGCAGGCGATCGCGCGAGGACCGGACCCCGCTGATGGCCCGCGGCATCCGGCGAAGACATCCAGCCCGGCGTGATACTCGGTGGTACTGACCTGGAACAGGCCCAGCAGTGAGTGGAACAGGTTGTCATGGCTGAACACCCGCGTAGCCGCATCGCGGCGCAGGCACGCAGGATCCAGTTCTGCATGGGAGGCGAGCTGCGCGGAGAACCACATGATCATGGGCACCTGGGTCTGCTGCTGTGGCGCGATGAGGTAGGGCGTTCCATGCAGGTACAGGCCGTGCTCGCCGAGTGACTCACCGTGGTCGGAAACGTAGATCAGGGCCACATCGCGGTCGTCCGAGTAGGACTGCAGCAGGTCGATCGCACTGCCGAGCATGCGATCGGTATAGACAAGCGTGTTGTCATACGTGTTGACCAGCGCTTCATTGCTGCACTTCTGGATCTGGTTGCTGTCGCAGGTTGGACTGAAGACACGGGCGTCTGCGGGGTATCGCTGGAAGTAGGTGGGGCCATGGCTGCCCAGCGGGTGCAGAACGACGAGGCCGTCGCCCTGCATGGCTTCGATGCGCGATGACAGCCCGTGAAGGAGGATTTCGTCAAGGCACGTGCCATCGTCGTTGGTACACAGGCTGTCGACCTTCAACTGTCCCATGTAATCCGTCGGCACCCGCGCACACACGCCCTTGCAGCCGCCATTGTTGTTGTCACGCCAGACCACGTCGACACCGGTCTTCCTCAGGATGTCGAGGACGTTCTCCTGCGACGCGGCCCTCTCCGCATCGAACCGTGTGCGCGGCATGGATGAGAACATGCACGGCAGGGAGATCGCGGTGGCGGTCCCACAGGACGATACGCTCTGGAAGCTGATGACGTTGTCCTTGCGCGACAGCATCGGGTTGGTGGGTCTGTCGTAGCCGTTGAGCTGGAAATTCCGGGATCGGGCGGTCTCCCCTACGACGAGGATCACCAGCCGGGGTCGGGGGCCCTGTGCACGCACGGCGTCGTCGGCCAATGTGCGCAGCGGCTGGAGACGGGCGCGGTGGCTGCTGCCGAGATGGCCATAGGTGTGCCGCACGATGTTCAGTGGCAGTACCTGTTCCCTCAGATAGCGGTTGTTCCGCAGCAGCGATGAATAGTCCTTGTAGAAGCCCAACGCAATGGTGACGAGCACCATCATCGTGGCAAGAACGTTTGCCAGCCACACCAGGGAGGATCGCAGCGGACGGCCGTGATTGCCCGTCCGCATGAGCAGCAGGATGCATGAGGGCAGCACGCCCAGCAGGAGGACGGACAGCACCAGCGGGAGCGAGAAGTAGGAAGCCATCTCGGCCTGATTGGTCTCCAGCACGTTCTGCACCATGCTTCTGTCGATCAGTACGCCGTAATGCAGCATGAAGTAGCTGGCGGCGCTGCTGACGATCAGCAGCAGCGCCAGAAGCGGCTTGCGCAGCAAGGGCAGCATCCCGACGGGTGTCAGCAGGAGGTTGAACAGGCAGAACAGCAGCAATGGCAACGAGCCGATGAACAGTGCGCTGCGAAAGCCATGGATCTCCACGATGGACCACAGGCTCTTCCAGAGGGCCATGTTGCCCGCCGTTGCGAAGAACGCGGCCGAGAGCCAGACAAGCGTTACCGGATGTGGCCGATGCCACGTGAAGCAATCGCGCACGTGCAGATCCTGCGGAGCCAGAGAGGCGCGCAGTATCTGGACGCGTTCATCAGGAAGTTGTCAGCTGCGGATGCGGACCCAGCAGGATCACCGCCCATACCAGCGCGACCATCACAAGCACCACGCTCTGCGCAGCGCTGCCCATGTCCTTGGCGTTCTTTGACAGGGGGTGGTACTCGAGCGAGATGCGATCGACCACCGCCTCGATGGCCGAGTTGAGCAGTTCAACCACGAGGCTCAGCAGGCTGACGGCCAGCATCACGGCACGCTCCACCGCGCTGATGTCCAGCACACAGGCCATCGTCATGAGCAGGCCGTGCAGGACAAGCAGTTGGCGGAATGCTGCCTCCCCGCGGAATGTGGCGATGAAACCGTCGCGTGAGTGAATCAGTGTGTGCAGGATGCGTCGGAATCCGGTTCTGCCGTGTCGGTACTTGCCGTCACCCTGCGGTGCGTGCTGCTGCATTGTTGACCTGCCTCTCCATGAAAAGGTGGCCAGAATGTGGCGGGCAATGTCAGCAAAGTGTCAGGCACGCGCTTGCGGCGAGGACAGGTGAAGCAGGAATCGGCACCCCTGAGCAGATGTCTCCACCTTCATCTGCCACCCAAGGTGCTCTACCACGCGCTGCACGATGGACAGCCCCAGCCCTTCGCCATCCTGGCGTGCGCTGGGAAGGAACCTGCTGAACTGGGCAGGGTCGATGGTCGGGGGCAGGCCCGGACCGGTGTCGGCGATGGCCAGCTCGCCCTCCCGCAGGGCGATGCGGACCTCGCCCTTGTCGGTGTACTGGCAGGCGTTGCGCAGCAGATTCCACACGACGCAATGCGCCAGCTCCGCATGGGTGACCACAGTGACCTCCTCTGGTGCATCCAGCCGCAGTGTCACGGGCTTCCCTGCGAGCCAGGGTGCACAGCGTGCCATGCACTCCTGGACAATGGCACGCAACGGGACGTCGGTCAGAGAAAGGCTCGCAGGGGATCTGGAGAGCAGCAGCAGGCAGGTCAGCTGGCGCTGCATCTCCTGTGTGGTCCGCAGGATGCGGTCGGCGCTGGGCAGCAGATGGCTGTCGGGCGGCAACTGGTGAAGCAGTGTCTCGGCCGCGCCAGCGATGATGGCCAAGGGCGTACGCAGCTCGTGGCTGGCGTCTCCGGCAAAGCACCGCTCGCGGTGCAGGAACCGCTCCAGCTCATCGCTATGCTGGGCAAAGGCACGCGCAAGAACGCCGATTTCGTCGCGCGCGTCCTGGTACGGGAACGGCTTGGATGTGCGCTGCACCGCCTCGGAAAGTCGGGTGATCGGAGCGATGACGTGGGCCGACGTCAGTCGCCCGATCCAGTAGGCGCACAGTACGCAGGTCAGGATGACCAGTGCGGCGAAGGCATTGATCAGGTGTTCAAGGTAGGCATAGTGCTCGCCGTCCTGGAGCAGGTAGTAGCGCTTGCGCTCGACGTCGAACACCCGCAGGTGCCACTCGTTGGGTGCGGGCTCGCCGTGGTAACCGGGACCATACTGGCGCAGCACGGTCGGCACGTTCTCCTCGTCATAGAGCTGACTGTCATGCGTGACCACGCGTGGTGATCCAAGGCGGATCGCATCCTCCAGCCTGCGTACCTCGCCATCCTGCGCCCGTGAGACCGCCGAGGCGCGTACCTCGTCATAGTCGACGAGCTCGACCACGGCGATGAAGCACATGGCTCCGGCCATCAGCAGCACGAAGGAGACCGTGATGCGCGTCCGCAGCGACATCCGTTGATAGATCGACGTCCACGCCGTCGGTCCTGTCGGCATGACCTACTCCGGTTGCCCGGGCGCGGGGTTGGAAAGACGCCAGCCTACGCTGTGTACCGTTGCGATGAGCGGGTAGTCGAAGCGCCGATCCACCTGCAGGCGCAACTCGTGGATATGCGTTCGCAACGCGCCACTGTCAGGCGGCTCGTCACCCCAGATCAGGTACTCCATCTCCTGCTTGCGCACGACGGCCGGCGCCGCCCGCACCAGTGAAACGAGCAGTTTGTGGGCCGTCGGCGTAAGGCTGATCGCCTTGCCGCACCGCCATGCCTGCGGCGAGCGCGTATCCACCTGCAGCTCCTGCCACGCGATCACCGTGTCCACCTGCCGGCCCTGGGCTCGACGTACCAGGGCCTTGATGCGGGCATCCAGCTCGGCCAGTGAGAACGGCTTGACCAGGTAATCATCCGCGCCCAGGGCAAGGCCCTGCACCCGGTCGTCCACCTGGTCGCGCGCGGTGAGCATCAGGATCGGTATGGGGTTCTGGAACTCCTGCCGAAGCCTGTGGCACAGCGTCATCCCATCGAGGCGGGGCAGCATCAGGTCCAGCAGAACGGCGTCATAGTCGTTCTCCGTCGCGCGGCGCAGCCCGCTGGCGCCGTCCCGCGCATCGTCCAGCACGTAGCCCAGTGGTTCCAGGAACGCGTACAGATTGGCTACCAGCTCGGGATTGTCTTCAATGATGAGCAGGCGTGTCATGGGCCGCGCGCATGAGGAGACATGAAGCCCGAACTTTGGCCGATCCACCGACGTTTGCCAAGCCTCGTCGCCCGTTCCGCCAAGGGCCCGCACGCCATGACTGCGGCATGAAGCAGCTGCGCATGTTCTTTTTCATCTCTTGAGCTTTCGCCTATCGTGTGCGGTCCAGCGGGCATCGACAGACGGAGGAAATCATGGAGACCAGACGATCCGCGCGCCTGGTGATCGTCGATGAAGACGGAAGGCTTCTGTTGTTCCGGTACCACGACGAACACCACGCGCCCTTCTGGGCGACCCCGGGCGGTGAACTTCTGCCGGGCGAGAGCTATCTGGACGCGGCGCGGCGCGAGCTCCGGGAAGAAACCGGACTGAACCTGCAGATCGGCAGGCTCGTTGAGGAAAGGGACGCCGTCTATGCGGTCGCCCGTTCGACACCCGCGCGATGGCTGGAGACGTATTTTCTGGTTCACGCTCCCGAACAGCCAGCCATTCGACGTGACGGCTGGACAGAAGAGGAGAACGCCACGATCACGGACTGGAAGTGGTGGCGCGCAGAGGAAATGAGAGAGCAGCCTGCCTGCGTGTTCAAGCCGGAATGGCTGCCGGCATTGCTGGAGCGGTTGCGGTCATGACGCAGCATCACTGGCTCGCCTTCCCCCGATCCAGCTGCCGATAGCCAATCGCCTCGGCCAGATGTGCGGTCTGGATGTTCTCGCACCCGGCCAGATCGGCAATCGTGCGTGCCACGCGCAGAATGCGGTGCATCGCGCGCGCTGACAGCTGCAGGCGCTCGATGGCATGTTCCAGAAGGTCCTGGTCGGCCTCGCCCAACCGCGTGCACGCGCGCAGCGCAGCGGGCGGCAGATGCGCATTGAGTCCCCCGCGCATCTGCTGCCGCGCATGCGCAGCCTCCACCCGCCCGCGCACCGCATCACTGGGCTCGCCCAGCGGCGTGCTCTCACGCAGCTCCACCGCATCCATGCGCGTCACCGCGATGTGCAGGTCGATGCGGTCCAGCAACGGGCCGGAGACTCGGGCGCGATAGCGGGTAATCCGCTCATCGGTGCACAGGCAACGGTTGCTGCGGTCGCCGGCCCAACCGCAGGGGCAGGGGTTCATCGCCGCGACCAGCTGGAACCGCGCCGGAAACATCACGCTGCGTGCAGCGCGGGCGATGCGGATGTGGCCCGATTCCAGCGGCTCGCGCAGGGTCTCCAGCGCGCTCCGGTTCCACTCGGGAAGTTCGTCCAGGAACAGCACCCCATGGTGCGCCAGTGATATCTCGCCGGGGCAGGGCGGATTGCCGCCGCCCACCAGTGCCGCAGCACTGGCGCTGTGGTGTGGCGCGCGGAACGGTCGTTGTCGCCATCGCTTCGGGTCCAGCCCTTCGCCGCTGACCGAGGCGATGGCCGCCAGCTGCAAGGCATCGATCTCGGTGGACGCTGGCAGCAGCCCGGGCAGGCGTGAAGCAAGCAGGGTCTTGCCACAACCGGGGCTGCCGATCAGCAGCAGATGGTGCCCGCCGGCCGCAGCCACTTCCAGCGCGCGCCGTGCATGCACCTGCCCGCGCACATCGGCCAGATCCGGCAGCGGCGGGGGCATGGTGTCCACCCGCTCAACCTGCGGCAGCAGGCGCGGATTGCCCAACCCGGCGCAGCATTCCAGCAACGTGCGGGCCACGCGCACGTCGGCGTGTTCGGCCAGCGCCGATTCGGCCGCATTCCCCGGTGGGACCACCAGGATGCGGCCCGCTTCGGCCGCCGCGATGGCGGCGGGCAGCGCGCCTGCAACCGGGCGCAGCTCGCCGGTCAGGCCCAGCTCGCCCAGGAACTCGTACGGCAGCAGCGACTGCGGCGGGATCTGGCCACTGGCGGCAAGAATGCCCAGGGCGATGGCCAGATCGTAGCGCCCGCCTTCCTTGGGCAGATCGGCGGGCGCCAGGTTCAGGGTGATGCGCCGTTGCGGGAAATCAAAGCGCGCGCAGAGCAGCGCCGCACGTACGCGTTCGCGCGACTCGCGCACGCTGGTTTCGGCCAGGCCGACGATCTGGGTGGCGGGCAGGCCACCGGAAAGATGTACTTCCACCCGCACCAGCGGGGCCTCGACCCCGGCGCGGGCACGGCTGTAGACCAGGGCCAGGCTCATGTGTGCTTCCTGCAGAGAGAGAGGCTCGATGGTGCGGCCGTCACTCTGTCCGTCGCCATCAGGCATTGCTGGCCAGGCGCCTAGGGCTTTCCTGCGTGGCACGAGGAGGGGGGGGAGGCACCGACGCGCGCGCGGCTCGGTATGACCGTCGGCCAAAAGCAGATAACCACTGAGCATTTCTGCATTGGGGCGCGGGCGGGGTTAATGAATGTGCGATGTCTGGTCCACCGATTGCGGCTGGCATTGCTTCCCCCACTACCCGTACAGCCCACGATGACGACAGCTCGTTCTTCACTGCGCCCGCGATTGCTGGCGTTGGCGGTGTTGCTTGCCACCGCGTCTCCCACACTTCATGCACAGTCCACCACCGGCGCGATCGCCGGACAGGCGCCGGCCACCGCCCAGCGCATCTTCGTTCGCAGCGATACCGGCCTCACCCGCGAGGTGACGGTCGATGGGCGAGGCCGCTTTACCGCCGGCCAGCTGCCACTGGGCCGCTACGTGGTGGAAGCACGCGATGCCGAAGGGAACGTGCTGCAGACCCGCGAGGGCATTTCGCTGACGGTAGGCGCCAGTACCGAGGTGTCCTTCGCTGACGTCACCCGGCTGGACGGTGTGCAGGTCAGCGCCGACCGGGCCGCGGCTGCGATCGATGTCAGCAGCGTGGACTCGCGCACGGTGATCACGGCCGAGCAGCTGCAGCGCCTGCCACTGGGTCGCTCGGCCGAGGCGATCGCGCAGCTTGCGCCCGGGGTCAACGGCAACAGTGGCAATGGCACCTATGCCGGCCCGACCGGTGCACAGCTGGTGAGCTTCGGCGGTTCGTCCGCTGCCGAGAACGCCTACTACATCAATGGCTTCAACAGCACCGATCCACTGCGCGGTCTGGGTGGCCTCACGCTGCCCTACGGCAGCATCGACCAGCAGGAAATCTACACCGGTGGCTACAGCGCCAAGTACGGCCGTTCCGATGGCGGCGTCATCAATGCGGTGGGCAAGCGCGGCACCAATCAGTGGCGATTCGGTGGCCAGGTCACCTGGGAACCAGCGTCCACGCGCTCGGACAAGGACGATGTGCGTTACCCGGGCAATGGCGCGCTGTATTCACCGGAAAGCCAGGACCGCGAGTGGGTGACCACGCAGAGCATCTACGCCGGTGGCCCGCTCCTGGAAGACCGGCTGTTCTTCTTCGGCTCGTACGAGCTCGAGCGCCGTGAGGGCACCGACGTCAAGAATGTGGAGGCGACCAATGCTTACTCCCGCTATGAGTACGACCGCCCGCGCTGGTACGCCAAGCTGGACTGGAACATCACCGACAACCACCTGCTGGAACTGACCGGAGCCTCCAGCCGCAATGTCTTCCGGGGCGATAGCTTCGCTTACGACTACGACACGCTCACCCGCGGTGCGCAGCGTGGCAAGGAAGACACCACCAAGACCGGTGGCGACCTGTGGACGGCCAAGTACACCGGCTACCTGACCGACCGGCTTACCGTCAGCGCGCAGTATGGCGAAATGCGTACCGATGACTACATCGGCAACCCGGCCTACGACGGCAGCCTGACCTACATCAGCAGCGCCACGCTGCAGAATCCGGCGCTGAACGGTGGTACGCCGATCACCAATGCGCAGACCACGTCGCTGCTGGTCAACCCGGATCGCGGCAACCGCACCAACAACCTGCGACTGGATGCGAACTACAGATGGGGCAACCACAGCATCACGGTCGGCATCGACAACCAGAATGCCCGTGCGCTCAACCGTGGCTCGGTGGCCTCCGCCGACGGTTACTACTGGATCTATGGCCAGTCCAACCCGAACGTGCCCCTCAATACCGGCCTGGGCGTGCCGGCCACCGGCGGCATCCGCAATGGTGAGGACGGTTATTACGTGCGCCAGTACATCTACAGCGCACTGGCGTCGGTACGCGCCTCGCAGCGGGCGCAGTACGTCGAGGACAACTGGCAGGTGACCGACCGCCTGCTGTTGAACCTGGGCCTGCGCCTGGATCAGTTCACCAACTACAACCGCGATGGCGACGCCTACATCAAGCAGACCAGCGGGCAGTGGGCGCCGCGGCTGGGCTTCAGCTGGGACGTCGACGGCGACGGGCGCTTCAAGGTGTTCGGCAACGCGGGTCGCTACTACCTCGCGCTGCCGCTCAACCCGGCCTTCAACGCGGCGGGCGCGACGCTGGCCACCTCGACGTACTACACCTATGGCGGCATCGACAGCAACGGTTATCCAACCGACCTCACCGCGTTCTCCGGCGCTGTGTCGGCCAACAACTACTACGGCGTGCTGCCCGATCCGAAGACGGTGGCGACCTCCGGCATCGAGCCGTCCTACCAGGACGAGTTCATCCTGGGCTTCAGCAGGGCGCTCGGCCAGAACTGGGTGTACGGCGCGAAGGCGACCTATCGGGTGCTGCGCAGCGGCGTGGATGACTACTGCGATATTGGCGCGGTGCTGGCCAAGGCCGACAGCCTGGGGTATGACGTCACCAAGGACAGCAATCCGGTCAGCTGCTGGCTGATCAATCCTGGCCGCGCGAACACCTTCAATCTGGTCGATACCAGCGGCAACTACGTAAGCGTGCCGCTGACCAATGCCGAGATGGGCTTCCCCAGGTTCAAGCGCAACTACTACGCGGTGAACCTGTCGCTGGAGCACCCGTTTGATGGCCGCTGGTATGGCCGGGCGGACTACACGTGGTCGCGCAGCTATGGCACCACCGAAGGCCAGCTGCTGTCGGGCATCGGCCAGACGGCGGTGTCGACCACGCAGGCCTGGGATTACGCGCAGCTGATGGAACACACCAACGGGCCGCAGAGCAACGACCACACCCACCAGTTCAAGCTGCATGGTTACTACCAGTTGACGCCGGAATGGCTGGTCTCGGCCAACCTCAAGGTGATTTCCGGCGCGCCGTTCAGCGCATTGGGTTCGTATGGCCCGAACTTCGAAGACCCTTCCGGCTACGGCATTGCCTACCACTTCTACAACGGCCAGCCCGCGCCTCCGGGCAGCCAGGGGCGGCTGCCCTGGCTGAAACAGCTGGATCTGGGAGTCTCCTACCGGCCTTCGGTGGCGGCTGGGCGACTGGGCTTCAACCTGGATGTGTTCAACGTATTCAACAGCCAGGTGGCGTTGTGGAAATCGCCGTACTCCGAGTTGGATCCGGGGCAGCCGGACCCGCTGTACGGCGCAGCGACGGTACGGCAGGCACCGCGCTCGCTGCGCGTCAGCGTGAGCTACGACTACTGAGGGAATGCGCCGGCACGGGCGGGCATAAGCTGCCACCAGTAGGGGGGCGGACGATGCGTGGCTCGAAAACCGGGTTGTGTTGGGCCGGCGGGCACGAGGCCCCCACGCACCGCCCGCCATGGCCGGCAGGCGGAGACTTCATCACAACGGCGGGTTTTCGAGGCCCGGCCACCGATGCAGGGTGGCCGGGCAACAATTACCTGCCGTTGTGGGGAGTGCCAAGGGATCGGGGCCAATGCGGCCAGGCCCGAGACGTTTCTGGCATTGTCGTACAGGGAGGAGTGGCGCGAGAGGCTTGAACGGCGGGGCTTTCGGTACTTCTGCGACGGCCCCGTCAGATTCGTCTGTTGGAGGGAGAAGAGTGCGTTGATTGCGACAGCGTGCGGCGCGCGTCTGCGAAGGTGCGAGTGACTTTCCACCTATTGACCGTCCAGCGCGCCACGCCGAGTCTGACTGCCGCGGCAGGCACCTGGACGTGGCTGCCCGCAGTACGAGAAGGCGGTGGTGTTTGAATGGATTCGCCGCCCCCGCAGACCCCGACAAGGATCATTGCAGATGTTGCGTCACAGCCGACCTCTTCTTTTCGCGGGTCTGATACCCCTGCCATGGTTCCTGTTCTGGACCACCGTTGCTGCGATGCTCGCACCCGGTTACAACCCGATTGCACAGCACGCCAGCGAGCTGCTGCAGGCACCCGTGCTCGCAAGCCTGTGCGGACGGATCGCCGCCATCGGCTGCGGGCTGGGGTTCGTACTGTTTGCCATCGCGCTATGGCGGGAATCCGGTCGCCGGATCGCCGTGGGTGCCGCCTGCTGGATGATCTTTGGCGTCTCCATGTTGACCAATGGGCTCTGGCCCATGGGTCATCCGATGCACGGCTTCTACGCCATCGGTATCGCGAACATCATTGCGCCGGCGATGTCGCATATCGAACTGAGGGCCTGGTCGGCCAACCGAAGGGCCTATGCCGTGACTGCCGTGGTGAGCATCGCGGCAGTGGTCTATCTATGGTTGAACCTGGTGGGCGCGGATCCGCAGGGTTTCAGGGGACTCACCCAGCGCCTGTTCTCTTCCATCAACTCCCTGTGGCCCTTCCTGGTCGCGCTGTACCTGCTGCGCAGGGGGCCAAGTGCACTACAGACGCAGCCCGCGCATTGATGGACAGGCGTGCAGGCACGGGGCAATCGCGCAGGTCCGATCAAGGCTGACATTGACGGGACGCGCATACTGAAAGACATTCCGAAAAGACGACCCGACTTCAATGGCAGCATTCGATCATTCCCTGGTAACGCTTCGATTTTTCGGCGACGACCTTCTGCCGGATGAGATCAGTGCCCTGCTGGGGGCGGCTCCAACCGCCTCGCATCACAAGGGCCAGGAACTTGGAGGCAGCCACTCGGGCGTCGTGCGTATCGCCAGGACCGGAAGCTGGCGAATGGCCGCGATGCGTCGTGAGCCTGAAGATCTGGAGGCTCAGATTTTTGAGATCCTTGATCAGCTCACCGGAGATCCCGCCATATGGAAGTCGCTGGCACGGTTCCGGCCTGACCTGTTCTGCGGCCTTTTCATGGGCAGCAGCAATGATGGTGTCTCGCTTTCGCCCAAGGTCCTGCTCGCCCTGGGAGAGCGCGGCATCGAGCTCGGCCTTGACATCTACGATGCCGATGAAGATGTGCGCAACGCTCAGCACCAATAGACCATCAGTTGATGATCTCGCCACTCCCCGATGCGACGAATTCCCTCAACTGCCGGATGAAGTCCGCATCGTAGGGTTCCCACTCGGTGATCTCACCGACAATCCGCAGCGGCTGCGCACTGCGATACGACCGCGTCGGGTTCCCGGGAAACTTCTTGTTGGTGACGTTCGGGTCGTCCTCGAACGGCCCGGTCGGTGCCACCACGTACACACGCGGCCGCCCCTCGCCCCGGGCCATCTCCGCGGCCAGCCCGGCACCTTTGGCAATCGTGGTGAAGTAGATGTGGTTCATCACCACGCCATCGCGATAGTTGGAGCCGTAGCCGGCAACCAGCAGATCGCCCGTGGCCAGGTCGGCCCGGGTGCCGTGATAGAACGGCCCGGCGACCTGATCGCAGGTGTCCTGCGAAACGGGTGTCCATTCGGTGTCCTGCGTCATCGCGATACCCCCAGGTTGTCCTGCCGGATCGACAGGCCGGCGAGTCTAGGGGGCCAGGTGGGCCTTGCTGCAAGGCCCCATCCGGGAAATAATCTGTAAGTGGGAGGCGCAGCGCGCCTCCTTTTTCATTCTGCGGCGCGGCGCCCTTCCAGCTCGCGCACCGCTGTTTCCAGCGCATCCAGCTTCTGGCGGGTCTTCAGCAGCACCGCGCGCTGCACTTCAAATTCCTCGCGCGTGACCAGATCGAGCTTGGCCAGGCCAGCCTGCAGCGCGCTCTTGAAGGTGGCCTGCAGTTCCTCGCGTGATTCGCGCAGGCCCGGCGGCACCAGGTCGCTGAGGCGGCGGGCGAGGTCATCGATTTGGTTCAGGTCGATCATGGGGTGCTCCGTGGGTGGCGCCCGCGCATCAGGCGCGGGCAGGCCGTTCAGCCACAAGGATACTGCCGGCGCGCGCTGCCCGGACAGGCAGCCGCGGCGTCGCACCGGGCGCGTTCAGGCGCTATCCTCCACGCCGGAAGACAGGAGATCGACGATGAAGATGGTCATGGCGGTGATCAAGCCGTTCAAGCTCGACGACGTGCGCGAAGCGATGGCCGAGCGTGGCGTCACCGGCATCACGGTGACGGAGGTCAAGGGCTTCGGCCGCCAGAAGGGGCATACCGAGCTGTACCGTGGCGCCGAGTACGTGGTCGACTTCCTGCCGAAGGTGAAGCTGGAAGTGGCGGTGACCGATGACCAGGTGGAGGCGGTGGTGGAAGCCATCGTCAAGGCGGCCGGTACCGGCAAGATCGGCGACGGCAAGGTATTCGTGTATGACCTGGGCAGCGTGGTGCGTATCCGTACCGGCGAGCTGGACGCAGACGCGCTGTAAGCCGTCCGGCGGGATGTTGTAGAGCCGAGCCGATGCTCGGCTGCCCTTCCGCCGTCATGTAGAGTCGAGCTTGCTCGACTCTACAAAGAGCAGCCGAGCATGGGCTCGGCTCTACAAGGAGCGGTAAAGCGGTGAGCGGAGCGACGCTTACCGGCGCTTCGCCCACTTATAGAACCGCTTCCAGCCCTGGCGCACTGCGGCCACCCAGCCGGGGTCGGCCACCAGGGCGGCCTGGGTGGCGCTGGGCGCCTGCCCGGTCACGCGCTGGCGGATCTTCAGCAGGTTCTTCATGTCGCTGCGGCGCATCTGCCGGGTCAGCGGATTGCGGCGCAGCCAGCGCGGTGCGCGCCAGGCCGAGGTGAAGTCAAGCAGCACCGGTACGCCGCCGCTGACCACCACGTTGGTGCCGTGCAGATCGTTATGGGTGATGCCGGCCGCATGCAGGCGGCTGAGTGCGTGCTGCAGCTGCTCGAACACTTCATTGCCGACTGCCTGGGCGGTGCTGAGGGTCTGGCCGGGAATGAACTCCATGCCCAGTGCCAGGCCTCCCAGTGTTCCCAGCAGCGCCGGCGCGTGCTTCCAGCCGCCCAGGCGCTGCAGCATGCGCGCTTCACGGCGCACCATCAGGCGTGCGACCAGCGACAGCGGCGTGCCGCGATAGCGGGAGTAGTCCTTGATGACGGCCTCGCGGCCATCCAGGCAGGTGCGATAGACATCGGGGGCCAGCAGGCGTTCGCCACGCTTGAGCAGCAGGGGCGTGGTGGCGTCATCGCCGCAGGTCTGGCAGGGGGAGGCAGGAAGGGGCATGGCGGGGTCTCGGACGACCCGGTGGGCGGCGCTGAAGCGTCAAGCGAACCGGTGAGGCGGGGGAAACTGGCTAAACTTTCGTTAAGTCAATTTTAGTACCGGCAAGTTCGCTAATCCACGTTCTGTCGGAGAAATGTCGGGGCCGTGGCTGGAACAGTTCGTCGCGCACGGGCGGACAATTTCGTCTCACTTCTCGGCTTGGGGCATTGAAAATCAATAAGTTGAAGAAGAAATCCACCCGTTCAGCCAAGCGCCGCTGAACATGGCGCACGTGTGGCTTGACCCCGGCGCACGGCCTGCCGACCATAAGCTGTTCATCCGCGACATCGGCGGCCGCCCCGTTCCGGCACGTCCCCGTCCCCTGCCGCGTTGCCACCGATGCCGGCCGCCTGCGCCGTGCATCGCCCCCTGATTCCCGTTCCGGCTGCCGCCGGAGGAAAGTTTTTGATGATCAAGATCGTACTGGCAGTGCTGTTCGTGGCCTGCGTGCTGTACATCCACTTCCGTGGCAAGGTCCGCGCGCGCTGGTCGCGCCAGCTGCTGGACCACTCCAGTTTCATGGCCCCGATCAACGTGGTCATGTACATGTTCTCGAAGGTGCCGACCACGCCGTTTCTGGACCCGGGCAAGGAGTTCCCGCAGCTGGAACCCCTGCGCCAGAACTGGCAGATGATCCGTGACGAGGCGCTGGCGCTGCGCGATGCGCAGAAGATCGCTGCGTCCAGCAGTTTCAACGATGCGGGCTTCAACTCGTTCTTCCGCCGTGGCTGGAAGCGCTTCTACCTGCGCTGGTACGGCCCCTCGCACCCGTCGGCGAAGACGCTGTGCCCGAAGACCGTGGCCCTGATCGAGTCGATTCCGGATGTTCGCGCAGCGATGTTCGCGCAGCTGCCGCCGGGCAGCGAGCTGCGTCCGCACCGCGATCCGTTCGCCGGTTCGCTGCGCCTGCACCTGGGCCTGAGCACCCCCAACGATGATGCCTGCTACATCGAAGTGGACGGCATCCGGAAGAGCTGGCGCGACGGCGAGTGGATGATGTTCGACGAAACCTACATCCACCACGCGCATAACGAGACCGAGCAGGACCGAGTGATCCTGTTCTGCGACATCGCGCGCCCGCTGCGCTTCGGCCTGCCGGGCCTGTTCAACCGTGCGGTGGCCGCCACGCTGCTGGCCGGTGGCGCTTCGCCGAACCTGCCAGGTGATCCGACCGGGGGTGTCAACAAGGCATTCGGCAGCCTGTACAAGGTGCGCCTGAAGGCCAAGGCGCTGCGCGAGCGCAGCGTGGTGGCCTACCAGGTCATCAAGTGGGGCCTGGTGGCGGCGGTGATTGCCGGAATCTGGGCGCTGTAAGCGAAACGCCGGGCATCGCCCGGCGTTGCCTGCAAATGAAAAACCCGCGCTGCTGCCAGCGCGGGTTTTTTGTTGGATCAGCTCTTCAGTGCCGCCTGCACGAACGGCGGGGTCACCAGCACGCCGGTGTGCAGCGCGGCGGTGTAGTACAGGGTCGTGAAGGTCTTGGCGGCCGAATCGGCCTGGCGGAAGTCGAAGCTGCTGTCGCCCTTGCGCGCCATGGTCACGCTCCACCAGCCGGTCGGGTAGCACGGCTGCGGGAACGGCAGGGTCTTGAACGAACCGAAGCCGGCCTTGCCCATCTCGGTACGCATCTCGTTGATCAGTTCCAGCTGCATCAGCGGCGATTCGGACTGCTGAACCAGGATGCCATCGTCCTTCAGCGCCTTGAAGCAGCTCTCGTAGAAGGCCTTGTTGAACAGGCCTTCGCCCGGGCCGACCGGGTCGGTGGAGTCCACGATCACCACGTCCACGCTGCCGGCCGGGCAGTTGGCCATGTAGGCCACACCGTCGTCGAACAGCAGTTCGGCGCGCGGATCGTCGTTGGAGTCGCACAGCTCCGGGAAGTGCTTGCGCGCCATCACCGTGACCTGCTCGTCGATGTCGCACTGGGTCACGCTCTCCACGCCCTTGTGCTTGAGCACTTCGCGCAGGGTGCCGCAGTCGCCGCCACCGATGATCACCACGCGCTTGGGGGCGGCGTGGGTGAACAGCACCGGGTGGCTGATCATCTCGTGATAGAAGAAGTTGTCCTTGCTGGTCAGCATGATGGCGCCATCGATGGTCATCAGGTTGCCCCAGTCGGTGGTCTGGAAGATCTCGATCTTCTGGAAGGGCGACTGCACCTCGTCCAGCTTGCCGGTGATGCGGTAGCCGATGGCCGAGCCGGTGCGCTCGAAATGCTCGATGTACCAGTTGTTGCTGTCAGTCATGGGACGTGTCCTTCTGGGGTCCTGTTCGGAGGGGGTAGAGCCGGGTTGGCGGCACGGGGCCGCGTGGCGCAAGCCACATCCGGACGGATCGGCCTGTTCAGGTCCGGCAGGAGCCGGGTCACGGGCGCGGGCGCGCATGATAACGAACCTGTGGGCATATAGGCGTTATCATGCCCCCCCTTTTATTGCCAACAAGGCCGACTGAAATGACCGATTGGTCCCTCGACCAAGCCCGCAAGACCTACTCGATCCCGCATTGGGCGGATGGTTACTTCGACGTGGATCAGGCCGGGCACATGGTGGTGAGACCGACCGGGGCGGACGGCCCGGTGGTGTCGCTGCCCAAGGTGGTGGACGCCGCCCGCGAGGCGGGCGCCAAGCTGCCACTGCTGGTGCGCTTCCCGGACATCCTCGGCCAGCGCCTGGGCAAGCTGCAGGCGGCATTCGCCCAGGCCCAGCAGGACTGGGATTACGCGGGTGGTTACACCGCGGTGTACCCGATCAAGGTCAACCAGCACCGCGGCGTGGCCGGTACCCTGGCCAGCCACCACGGCGAGGGCTTCGGCCTGGAAGCGGGCAGCAAGCCGGAGCTGATGGCGGTGCTGGCACTGTCGCGCCCGGGCGGCCTGATCGTCTGCAACGGCTACAAGGACCGTGAGTACATCCGCCTGGCCCTGATCGGTCGCAAGCTGGGCCTGCAGACCTTCATCGTCATCGAGAAGCCGTCCGAGCTGAAGCTGGTGCTGGAAGAGTCCAAGGCGCTGGACGTGAAGCCCGGCCTGGGCGTGCGCATGCGGCTGGCGTCGCTGGGCGCCGGCAAGTGGCAGAACAGCGGGGGCGACAAGGCCAAGTTCGGCCTGTCCCCGCGCCAGCTGCTGGACCTGTGGAAGTCGCTGCGCGATACCGAGTACGCCGATTGCCTGAGCCTGCTGCACTTCCATATGGGCTCGCAGATCTCCAACGTGCGCGACATCGCCAACGGCATGCGCGAAGCCACCCGCTACTTCGTTGAACTGTCGCAGCTGGGCGCGAAGATCACCCATGTGGACGTGGGCGGCGGCCTGGGCGTGGATTACGAAGGCACCCGGTCGCGCAGCTTCTGCTCGATCAACTACGGCTTGAATTCGTATGCCAGCAACATCGTGCAGCCGCTGGCCAACGCCTGCGAAGAGCACGGCCTGCCCCCCCCGCGCATCGTTACCGAGTGCGGCCGTGCGATGACCGCGCACCATGCAGTGCTGATCGCGAATGTGTCCGAAGTGGAACAGGCGCAGGAAGGCCGCGTGCCGGACCAGCACGATGACGAGCCGGCTTCGATCCGTCATCTGCGCGAGATCCACGAGGAACTGGACGTGCGCCCGGCGGTGGAACTGTTCCAGGAGGCGCAGCACTTCCATGCCGAAGGCCTGTCCAGCTACGCGCTGGGCCAGATCGACCTGCCGCAGCGTGCGCGCATCGACGACCTGTTCTACGCCATCGCCCACGGCGTGCGTGCGCGCCTGAGCTATGACGAGAAGAGCCACCGTCCGGCGCTGGATGAACTGAACGAGCGCCTGGTCGACAAGTACTTCGTCAACTTCAGCGTGTTCGAATCGATTCCCGACGCGTGGGCCATCGACCAGGTGTTCCCGATCGTGCCGATCGAGCGGCTGGACGAAGTGCCGGACCGTCGCGGCATCATTGCCGACATGACCTGCGACTCGGACGGCATGGTCAAGACCTATGTCGAGAACGAGAGCCTGGACAGTTCGCTGCCGCTGCACGCGATCAAGCACGGCGAGAGCTACCGCATCGGCTTCTTCATGGTCGGTGCCTACCAGGAGATCCTGGGCGACATCCACAATCTGTTCGGTGACACCGACGCGGTGGAAGTGGTGGCCGATGCGGACGGCTACGCGATCACCCAGCAGCGTCGTGGCGACACCACCGACGTGATGCTGGACTACGTGGGCTACCGGCTGGACGACCTGCGCGCGGCCTATGCCCAGCGCGTGGCTGCCGCCGGGCTGTCGCCGGAGCGTGCGCAGGAACTGTCGCAGGCGCTGGAGGCGGGCCTGACCGGCTACACCTACCTGTCCGACGAGCCGCTGGTCTGATGCCTGCGGCCACGCCGGGCATGGCCCGGCGCTACCGGTCCTGATGAGCGCCCGCGCGATCTTCCACCTGTTCCTGCATGCCGCCGTGCCAGCCCTGCTGGCATGGCTGTTCTGGCGCAAGCGCTTTGCGTCGGCGTGGTTGCTGATGCTGCTGGGCTGGATCATCGACCTCGACCATCTGCTGGCCGATCCGATCTACGCGCCGAACCGCTGCAGCATCGGCTTCCACCCGTTGCACACCGCGCCGGCGATCGCGGTGTACGCCGGGCTGTGCGTGCCGAAGAAGACCCGTCTGGTGGGCATCGGCCTGGTGATCCACATCGTGCTCGACGCCATCGACTGCTGGTGGATGCATCACCGCTGAGGCGGGTCGTGCAGCGCCGGGGCGGCTCTACCGGGGAGGCGGGGCGTCCGTCGGGGCCAGCGGCAGTTCCAGCCGTGCGCGCAGTCCCGGGTTCTCGTTGGAAAGGCGCAGTGAGCCGCCGTGGCTGGCGGCGATCTCCGCGGCGATCGCAAGGCCCAGGCCGCTGCCTTCCACCCGTTCGTCCAGGCGTACGCCACGCTGCAGGACACTCTCCAGCTTGGCTTCGTCCAGCCCCGGGCCGTCGTCGCGCACTTCGATATGCAGCCGGTCCTGTTTGGCCAGGGCCCGCAGGCGTACTTCGCTGGCGGCCCATTTGCCGGCGTTGTCCAGCAGGTTGCCCAGCATCTCCTCCAGGTCGGTGGCTGCGCCGGCGAAGGCCAGCCCGTGTGCCACGTCCATCTGGAAGCGGATGCGGCGGCCGGCATGCACGCGGGTCATCAATCGGCACAATGCCTCCACCGCGGGCGCCACATCGCTGCGCTGGTGGTGGTCCACGGCCAGGCCGGCGGCCAGGTAGCGGTCGATGCTCGCACGCATGCGCGCGCCCTGTTCGTGCACCGTGCGCCGCCAGCCGCGTCCTTCACCCTCCGCTTCGGCCGCCAACACGCTCAGCGGCGTCTTCAGCGCATGCGCCAGGTCCTCGGCGCTGCTGCGCGCGCGCGCGACCATGCGCTGGTGGTGATCGAGCAGGGCATCGAGCTCATCGGCCAGCGGCGCGATCTCCAGATCCAGCCGGCTGCGGTCGATGCGCTCGGCATCGCCACGGCGGATGCGTTCCAGCTGCTGGCCCAGGCCGCGTAGTGGGCGCAGGCCGAAATGCACCTGGCTGGCCAGCACCGCCAGCCATGCCGCGACCAGCAGGCCCAGCGCCAGCGCGCTGCGCTGACGGAAGGCGGCGGTGTCCGCGTCCAGCGCGCTGCGATCATGGGCAACCAGCGCAATGTAGGGCTGCGATGCACGTGGCAGGCGTACCTGCTGCACACGGGCACGCAGCGATTGCTGCATCGGCCCGCTCAGATTGCGCTCGGCCGGGCCGGTGGCTGTGACCGGCAGGGTCTGGTCCCACAGCGAGCGCGACTGCAGCAGCACCTTGCCGTTGTGGTCGGTGATCTGCCAGTAGGCGCCGGAGAACACACGCTGGAAGCGCGCGTCGTTGGGTTCCTGGCGCAGCCGCAGCTGTCCGTCGGGATCGATCTCCGCCTGCGCGAGCAGAGTCAGCATGTCCTGCTGCAACTCGCCGTCAAGACGGTCGCGCGCGCTGCGCTTGAACAGCTCGCCCAGCAGCACGCTGGCCAGCACCGACACCAGCACCAGGCCGATGCCCCCCACCAGCAGCAGCCGCCGCCGCAATGAAGGCTGGCGCGCGCTCATGCCTCGGCCAGCCGCCAACCCTGGCCACGCACGGTATGGATCAGTTCCACGCCCAGCTTGCGCCGCACCCGGCCAAGCAGCACGTCCAGCGCGTTCGAGTCCGGATCGTAACCGCCTTCGAAGACCTGTTCGCCGAGGCGGTCGCGGCTGATCACGCGGCCGGCGTGATGGATGAAGTAACTCAGTACGCGGAACTCCTGGGGACTCAGCGGCAACGGTTGCCCGTCCAGTTCAAAGCGACCGGCGTTGACGTCAAGCTGCAGGGGGCCGCACTGCAGGCGCGGGCTGGCGTGGCCCCGGCTGCGGCGGATCAGGGCACGCAGGCGCAGCACCAGTTCATCGGCCTGGAACGGTTTGGTCAGGTAGTCATCGGCGCCTGCATCGAAGCCGGCCAGCTTGTCGTGCCAGCGGCTGCGTGCGGTCAGCACCAGCACCGGAAAATCGCGGCCATGGGCACGCCAGCGCTCGATCACGCTCAGTCCATCCAGGCCGGGCAGGCCAAGATCGACGACCGCGGCATGCAGGTCCTCGATCTGGCCGATCTCTTCCGCACGACGGCCATCGGTGGCCACATCGACCACGTAGCCGGCCTGCTCCAGCAGGGGCTGCAGGCGTTTGGCCAGCTCGGTGTCATCCTCGGCAAGCAGGATCCGCATCAGTCGTCCAGTTCCATCTTCAACAACGTCCCGTTGCGCGCATCATAGTCCAGCTCCACCACTGCGCCGTCGTCACGCAGGATCTCCACCTCGTACACCGCGTCGTCCAACTCCACCTCCAGCAGTTGGCCGGGCTGGCGCCTGAGCGCGTCGCGCACCACCTGTTCCAGGGGCACGTAACGGCCCTGCTGCACGGCGCGGCGCGCGACCTGCTGCGCCGGGTCCGGCGCAGGGCCGGCAGCGGAGCCCGGAGTGGCCAGGGCCAGCAGCAGGGGCAGGGAGACCAGCATCGGTGACGGATCCTCGGGCGATGGCGACAGGCGCGAGCATGGCACCGCCGACTAACAGCCGACTAACGATGGCCGCTAAGGGGCTGTTAGCCGACCGCGGCATCGTGGTGCTGCCGGAATGGTCCGGCCACGAACAGGAGAACTCCCATGCTGAAGTCGCTCACCCTCGCCACCGTCGCCGTGCTGGCCATCGCTCCGGCCGCGCACGCTGCACCGCTGGGCATGGCCCAGGCCGAGCAGGCCCTGCGCAAGGCCGGCTACACCCAGATCCACGAGATCGAACGCGATGACGGCCTGTGGGAAGCCGACGTCAGCCGCGCCGATGGCCGCTTCAGCGAGGTCTACGTGGACCCGAAGACCGGCGAGATCTTCGATGAGCACAACGGCCGCGCGCTGCTGCCGACCGAGCAGGTGCTGGCCAAGGCACAGTCGCAGGGCCTGCGCGAGATCCACTCGCTGGAGCGCGATGGCGCCACCTGGTCGCTGGAAGCGCGCAATGCCCGCAACCACAAGGTCGAGGTGCGCCTGAGCGGCTATGACGGCCGCATCCTGCACAGCGAACGCGACGGCTGGCTGGATTGAGCGCCTCGGGCAGCGCCGGGCCATGCCCGGCGGCCTGATGCATGCGCTGCGCTCGCCGGGCATGGCCCGGCGCTGCTTACCAGCCGTAGGGCGGCGGGTAGTCCCAGTAGCCGGGGCCGCGACCGTAGTAGCCGCCATACGGGCCGAAGAAGCCCGGGCCCTCGCCTTCGCTGACGTGGATGTTGAGGTTCACCCCGCGGGTCTTGCCCTCGTCGGTGGTGTAGTTCTTGCTCAGATTCAGCGTGGCGGCGTTGTAGTGGCTGTTGCCACCCCGCTTGGAGTACCCGATGCCGGTGGTGAAACTGCCGGAGACCTTCACCTTGTCGTCCTGCACGTCGGCGACGCGGGCATCGTCGTGCACGCGCGGGCCACTCTTGTCACCGTAGTAGGTGCCCGGCGGGTCCTGCTGCAACGTCGGATCGTTGAGGTAACGCATCGGCGCCTGCGGCAATGTCAGGTCCAACCCGGATGCCTGCGGTGCGGTGGCGCCGGCAGCGGACTGGGCGAGCACGGTCCCGGGCAGGGCCAGGCACAACAGCAGGGTCAGGGGGCGGATCATCTTGGCGCTCCAGCGGACAGGGACCACGCCACACGCGGCGTTACAGGCCGACGCTAGCAGGGCGTGCTTGAATGATGCCTGTCGGCGCCGGATTGGGGTAGAGCCGGGCCATGCCCGGCTGCAGGTCACAGCCGCCCGAACCCGAACAGCTCCGCCAGCGGATGCTTGCGCCGCTCGATGCGGGCCCGCAGCAGCTGTGCGCCGATCATGGAATAGGTGATGCCATTGCCGCCGTAGGCCATTGCCAGGTGCACGCGCGGCCCCCACTGTTCATGCGGGCCGAAGAACGGCAATCCGTCGGCGGTCTCGGCGAAGGTACCGGCCCATGAGAATGCTGGTACCGGGTCGAGCTTGGGGAACCAGTGCAGCAGTTGCTTCATGAGCTTGTCTGCCTTGCCTTCCACCCGCCGGTCGCGCCGTGCCGGAATGTCGATGGCATCGTCCAGCCCGCCCACCAGCAGGCGACGGTCGCCGGTAGCCCGCAGGTACAGATAGGGGCGCGCGCTTTCCCACACCATCGTGCGCTGCAGGGGGCCCAGCACCGCGGCATCGACAGGGTCGGTGATGAAGGCATAGCTGCTGCGGTTGCGTGCGACGCGCTGCGAAAGCCAGCGCTGGTTGGCGTATCCCATCGCCAGCACCACGTGGCCTGCGCGGATCGTCGCGCCTGATTCGGTCTGGGCGGTTACGCCCCGTGTGCCTGGCGTCAGCGTGTGCAGCACGGTGCGATCGTGAATGTGGCCGCCGCGCTGGCGCACCCGCTTCAGCAATCCATAGGTGAGGCAGTAAGGGTCGACCCGCGCTGCCTGCCGGGTCAGCAATGCGCCGCCGGCGTCCACATCGAAGCGCTCCGCCAGCGCCTCCGGGCCCAGCCAGCGGGCGTCCAGGCCGGCGCTGCGGCGTGCCTGGCCCTCGGCCATGAGGCGGGGCACGTCGCGGTGGCGACTGGCCAGGTACAGGCTGTCCATGCGCCGGAAGTCCACGTCCTTCAGGCCACGCGCCACTTCGCCCAGTGCCGGGATCGCCTCGGCACAGGCCCGGTAGGCCAGCGTGGCCGCGTCGTGGCCATAGCGCTGGGCCAGTTCCAGCAGATGGGTGTCGATCTCGTACTGCAGCAGCGCGGTGCTGGCGGCGGTGCTGCCCCAACCGATGTCGCGCTGCTCGATCAGGGCGACATCGTGACCGTGACCTGACAGCTCATCGGCGATCAGTGCGCCGGTGATGCCGCCGCCGACCACCAGCACATCGCAGCGCAGGTCGCCCTCCAGCGGGGGAAATGCCTGGATCAGGCCATTGCGTACGGCCCACCAGGGATAGCCACTTTTCAGGTCCATGGTGATGGGTCAGGCGGTGGGATGGCCGGTGTGCGGCGTGTGGATCAGTTCGGACAGATCGAAGCCCTGCAGCCGCGCCGTGGCCAGATAATGGTCCCGCACGGTGGCGTCCAGCTTCGGCTCGCGTGCCAGCAGCCACAGGTAGCGGCGATCGGGGCTGCCAACCAGCGACACGCTGTAGTCCGGAGCGATCTGGATGACCCAGTAGTCGCCCTTGGCGAAGGGCAGCCAGCGCAGGCCCTTGGGCAGGAAGCTCACTTCCAGGCGCGCGCTGTCGTTGTCGACGGGGCAGGCTTCGCCGCTGGCCTCCTCGACCTGGCCGTCCATGCGGCAGCGGTTGTGGACGCTGACGTTGCCGTTGTCGAGCAGGCTGTAGTGCGCCGAGACATCGGTGCAGCCTTCCGGCTCGTGGCGCATGGGCAGGCGCGCGATCTCATACCAGGTGCCCAGGTAGCGGGGCAGCTTGAGGTCGGCGACGGTCTTCAGTGGCAGCTGTTCGGTCATCGGCAGGCGCAGCGGGAACGGGCCTCCACGATGCCGACGGCCTCGCCACGAGCGGGTGAAGCCGGAGCGATGGCGGTGTCCAGAACATCGCGTCGCCGCGGCGTCATTCCCGCTGTCATCGGCGCGGCGGTATCCTGCCGCCAGCGCCGGGTGTTCCGATCCAACCTGAAGTGGAGGTGCCGATGTACCAGGTGATCCTGTTGAAGAGTGAAACCGCGTTCGCGCGCGAGCAATGGCCGCAGGTCGACGATCTGGTGGACTATGAGGGCGTCAGCTACAGCCTGCGCGCCGGTCCGCGCCAGCCGCTGCCGACCGACCACGACTGGCCTCCGGTGGCGGTGTACGCCCCGGACGAAATCACCGAGGAAGAGTTCCAGGACTGGTATGCGCTGCAGCAGCCGACGGTGGAGGAGCTGCGGTTGAAGTACTGAACCGCGGGGGCGGGTGCTGCGGGCGGGGCCGCCCCGGGCATCCGACCTTGACCGGTCGTGCCGTATAGTCGCGCGCAGGCGCGGTGGTCCGCGCGAACCGGTGTGCATCTGGCGTGTCTTCCTTCCTGCAATCGATCCGCATGCGCGGGCCCTGGCTGGGCCTGCTGCTGGGTGCCGTCCTTCTGCTGTCCGCGCCGGTGCTCGCGCAGAACGAGGCGCCTACGCCGAAGCAGCAGCTGGCACAGATTGACAGCGCGCTGAAGGAGATCGACCGCAAGCGTGACGACGCCGAAGCCACCGAAACACTCGGCACGCTTTCAGAGAACGCCTCGAAGGCCAAGCGGGATGCCGAGGCGCTGGAAAAGTCCCTGCAGCCACAGCTGGACCAGCTCAAAGAGCAGCTGGCCCAGCTGGGTGAAGCGCCGCAGGGCACCACCGAGCCCCCCGACCTGGCCGCGCAGCGACGTACGCTCAGCCGCGAGAGCGATGCCCTGGCCGCCTCGGTGGCCCAAGCCAAAGCCATCGCGGTGCGTGCCCAGCAGTTGAGTGCGGACATCGACAAGCAACGTTCCGCGCAGATCAGCGAGGAACTGGGCCGCAAGGTCGATTCACCGCTGTCGCCGTCGCTCTGGCGGCAGGTGGCCGATCAGCTTCCCGATGACATCGCCCGCGTGCGCCCGTTGGCGCAACAGGGGCGTGACACCCTGGCCAAGGCCATCGACACCCACGGCTGGGGCACCCTGCTGCTCGGCCTGGCCGGAGCACTGGTGATGATGTTCCCGCTGCGCCTGTGGCTGCGCGCGCTGGGGCGCCGGTTTGCCGCCTCGGAACGCGCGCCGGACGGCCGCCTGCGCCGTTCCGGCCTGGCCATGTGGCTGCTGCTGGTGGGCACCCTGCTGCCGGGCTATGCGGTGGTGGTGCTGGTGGCTTCGCTGAATGCCATTGGCGGCATCGCCCCGCGCCTGCAGAACGTGGCCGATGGCCTGGTGGCGGCGACCTTCGCTGCGGCCTTCATCGCCGCGCTCAGCGCGTGCCTGCTGATGCCCAGGCGCCCCTCCTGGCGGCTGCTGAACCTGGATGACACCGCCGCGCTGAAGCTGCGCAAGTACGCCTGGGGTGCCGCTGCGCTGGCCTGGCTGAGCAACGTGCTGGTGGCCATTGACCGTGCCACCCGCACCAGCGACGTGACCACGGTGGCACTGGATGGCGTGATTGCGCTGACCTACCTCGGCCTGATCATGGCCATGCTGGTGACCCTGGCACGCCTGCACCGGCGGCAGACGGCCGAAGCCGAAGCGAAGCTGGAAGCGCAGGCCGATGGTCTCGGCGCACAGCAGCCGGTGCGCCGCAGCAGTTGGTTGGTACTGGCGCGCGTGGCTGGCAACATCGCGGTGGTGGCGGCGATCATCGCCACGCTGCTGGGCTATGTGAACTTCGCCAAGTTCGTGAACCAGCAGTTGATCGGCGGCAGCATCGTGGTGCTGGCAGCCACACTGCTGTTCAAGTTCGTCGATGATTTCTGCACCTGGCTGTTGAACGCCGACAGCAAGGTTGGCCAGACCATCCTGCTCAGCACCGGCCTGAGCGTCTCCAGGCTGGAGCAGGCCGGCGTGCTGCTGTCGGCGGTGCTGCGCACCTTCGTGGTCCTGATCGCGCTGCTGGCACTGGCCGCGCCCTTCGGCAATGTCGGCTCGATCGTGGAGCGCTTCGCGTCGCTGGCCAATGGCATTCCCATCGCCAAGGACCTTACGCTGGAGCCGGGCCGCATCGTACTGGCCATCGGCGTGCTGCTGGCCGGGCTGGGGGTGATGCAGGTGGTGCAGCGCTGGCTGGCCGACACCTACCTGCCCAAGACCGAACTGGATCTGGGCGCGCGCAATTCAATCAGCACCGTCGCCCGCTATCTTGGCATCATCATCGCAGTACTGTGGGCCCTGACGGTGATGGGACTGAACCTGCAGAAGCTGGCGCTGCTGGTCAGTGCGTTGTCGGTGGGTATTGGTTTCGGCCTGCAGGCGATCACCCAGAATTTTGTTTCCGGCCTGATCCTGCTGGCCGAGCGACCGGTGAAGATCGGTGACTGGGTGAAGCTGGGTGACCAGGAAGGCGACATCCGCCGCATCAATGTGCGCTCGACCGAGATCCAGGTGGGCGACAAGTCCACGTTGATCGTGCCCAACTCGGAGCTGATCACCAAGACCATCCGCAACATGACGATGGGCAACAACCAGGGCCGCATCCAGATCCAGTTCGCGGTACCGACCAGCACCGACGTCGCCGGCCTGCGGCAGGCCATGCTGGATGCCTATGGCGCGCACACCAGCGTGCTGCAGACGCCCGCGCCGACGGTGTACATCGACGGCATTGCCGGCGGCCAGATCACCATCAACAGCTTCGCCTACGTGGCCAGCCCACGGCAGGTGTACGGCACCCGCAGCGATCTGTATTTCAGTCTGTTGCAGATCCTGGCGGAGCGGAACATTCCGCTGTCCACGCCAACGGACATCCACATCACCCGCGACCCCCAGGAGTAGGGGATTCCCGGCAGGGCTGCGCCCTGCACCTGCCGAGGCCGGAGCAACAGCAACAGCAACACCAAGCATTCCATGGGATGGCGGGGTGGGTCCGGTTGCGGGGGCCGCTGCAAGTACGTCCATGTAAGCTCGGTCGCCGCATCCATGCGGCTCACGCCCCCGCAACCGGAC